>JAJZWM010000031.1 GCA_021846665.1 Nanobdellota archaeon
TTTTCTGTCAATTCTTCTATTTCCTGTGATAAAATTGGCTCCAAGTCTACATTTCTGTCCTATTATGCTATCTCCTATAAATCCACTGTGTATATGAGTGTTATCCATTATAATTGATCTTGCTATCTCAGTTCCAAATCCAACACTAACGTTTTCTCCAATTATGCTATCCCTTATAAGCGTGTTATCTCCTATGAATGAATTATCTCCAATGTATGTCTCTCCTTTTATTGACACATTATTTCCAATTTTTACATTCTTTCCGACTATAGCAGATTTTTCAATTAATAAATTACTATTTTTTAATTTTGGTCTAACTTTATTCTGTTTTTTTATTTCGGCATAAACGAATTTTTTAATGGAAAGCAAATCACTTACATACTTTATTGAGGGTAATTCTCCAATTTCAAAGTAGTTTAATCCAGTGGTTTTAGCTACTTCATTAAGTAATATTTCAAAACTATATTCCGTTTTTTGGATTTTCTCTAACTTGTCTATAAAGTCTTTTTTTAATTTATAAACACCAACAATTGAATATTCCGCTCCCGGGAACTTTTCTTTTTCTTTAATCTCTACTATCCTCTTATTGTATATTTTTGCTATGCCGTGTGTTTTTTCGTCATTTTCTTCATATTTTTTGACTGCTACTGCCGGTGCATTTATACGCATTATCTTAGGTAAGTATTCTTTTATATTTACATAGTAAGGCATTATAACCAAGAAATCCTTTTTTATAACTTTTTTTGCCTTTATTATTGCGTCTGCCATCCCTTTTGGTTCATCTTGTTTTACTACTGTTATATTTTTATTTTTTAAAATGTCTTGGCTTAGCTCTGTTTTTTGGTTTATTATAAGTATAATCTCATTGCCTTTAACTCCTTCCATAGTTTGTTCGAGCAATGTTTTATCTCCGATTTTTAATAATGACTTGTGGCAAATCTCTGCAAAGGGCCAAAATCGAGAAGATTCGCCTGCCGCCAATATAATTACTTGCATATTACCCTAAGAAAATATTTATTATAAAAAGCTTTAATTTTATAACCTCCTATTGATAATATGGCAATAAAAGCCCCAAAATTAAGAGTCAATTCAAACATAAAGATAATTGCTCCTGCAAGTCCTCCAGATCTTAAAGAACTTTCAACTAGCATAAATCTACTTAAAAAATTCGGTTTTAGAGTATCCTTAGGAGAAAATCTACGAAGACTTGTTCAAAGAGCAGATTTAGCTGCTCCAGACAAAGACAGGGCTGCGGAGCTTAACAACGCATTCAAAGACGATTCCATAGATGCCATTTTCTGCGCTAGAGGAGGATATGGTTCAATGAGGATACTTCCAGACATAGACTATGACTTAATAAAATCGCATCCGAAAATATTTGTGGGTTACAGCGACATAACTGCTTTACACCTTGCAATACATAAATTAACAGGCCTAATAACATTCCATGGACCAATGCCTGGTGTAGATTCAGATGAGATACGTAAACCCTCTTTTCAGAATGTTCTTTCAGTGCTAAAAGGTGAGTCTAAAGACATAGCAAATAATATAAACCGTGTAGTCAAGTACATAGTTCCAGGTAAGATGGAGGGTATAAGCGAAGGAACAAACATTTCTCTTTTTGCTTCCATGATAGGAACTGATTTCATACCGGATACAAGGGGTAAAATTGCATTTTTTGAGGATATAGCTACTACATCTGGTGATGTTGACAGATATCTTTTCAGATTAAAACTAGCAAAGGCTTTAGACAAGTTTAATGGTTTCGTATTCGGTGATTTTACTGACATACCAAAATCAGAAGAAGTTCTACCTTCAATGGAGGAAATAATTGAAGGTTACATGCTAGAATTAAAGAAACCCTCCCTATATGGTTTACCTTTTGGACATGGCGAGGACCAGATGCTTATACCTCTAAACTCAAAAATAAGAATTTCAAGCGATGAACCTTATATTGAATTATTAGAAGATGTAGTAAACTAAGCTTGCTTATTCACTGCAGCAACTTAAATCCTCTATATTATGGTAAAATGATAAGGCCCCAAGTTTCATTATCTCACTTAATGTTGGAAATACATGTACTGTATCTATTATATCATCTATTGTAAGCTTGAATTTCACTGCTAATACAGCTTCGTGTATTAAATCAGCCGCATTTTCTCCTACTATCTCTACTCCAAGTATCTGTTTCGTATTGCCATTTATTACCATCTTTATCAGTCCCCTAGTATCCTTTATTATGCCAGCCTTTGCCAGGTCCTTAAACATTACAGGCCTGCAGGCGCATTTTATACCTTTATTGTTTGCTTCTTTATCTGTTAGTCCTACTCTTGCTGCCTCTGGAAAAGTAAAAACGGCAGACGGCACAGAATTTAAGTCTACTGGTAGTTTTTCCCTGCCAAATGCATTTACAGTTGCTTTGTTGCCTTCTGCAGCTGCCAATGCCTCTAACATCGGTTCCCCTGTAACATCACCTGCAGCGTATATCCCATTTATAGAGGTTTTCATGTACTTATCTGTTTTTATAAAACCGCTTTCATTCAGTTTTATTCCCGCTGCAGTTAAGTTTAATTTTTCTATATTTGGTGTTCTTCCTGTAGCCAGTAATATCTTTTCACCTTTTACTTCTTGTTTTCTTCCTTTTACCGAAAAGTAAACATCAACTATTTCTTTAGACCCTAAAACCCGATCTATTTTAGCGTTTGTTATTATGTTTATTCCTTCATCTCTAAGGTACTGCTCAAGGTAGTAGCTAACCTCAGGTTCCCAATTTGGCAGTATCCTGTCGCTTCTCTGTAGCAAGGTGACTTTTACGCCGAAATGGGAAAACATTTCTGCAAATTCAAGACCAAGTGCTCTTCCCCCTATGATAACCATTGATTTAGGTAGTTTTTTAAGGGAAAGTGCATCTTCATTTGTTAGATAACTTACTTTTTCTATTCCGTTTATTTCAGGTATCTTCGCTCTTGCGCCTGTTGCTATAAGTATCTTCTTTGCCTTTATCTCCTTTCCATTGACTTTTAAAGTGTTTTTATCAACAAAGCTTGCAAAGCCATTTATGTATGTTACATTTTTGAGTTTTCCAAGCACTTTTTGATACTTTGAGAAACGCATACTTCCAACAAGAAATTCCTTGTCCTGCATTATTTTACTGAAGTTTTCTATTTTTGCGGAATAATATAAACCATTAAATCTGCTTTTGTTAATTTTATCCAAAAAATTTCCCACTGTTATAAGCCGTTTACTTGGAACGCACCCGACGTTTACACATGTTCCTCCAAGCAATGTTCCATTAGTTTCATTCTTTCCTATCATTACTGTTTTTATACCCAGTTCATCGGCTTTTATAGCTGCAGCAAATGCAGCAGCGCCTTGTCCAATTACTACATATTCATATTCTTCCATTTTTTTCCTCCTTCAGTATACCGCATTTCTTCAAGTAAACTTCATAATTTTTAACGTGCTTAACTACTTCATCAACTAATTCTTTAGTTTCATCGTTGATTCCGTAAATCCTTTTTCTTCCGTCTTTTCTTACGTTTATAAATTTGCAGTTAAGCAGGCATTTAAGATCATGTGATAAGTTAGTCTGCTCTACATTTAGTTTTTGCTGAAGTTCCCCTGCACACAGTTCTTTGTTTCTTAGCTCCATTAATATATTGAATCTGTTTCTATTTGCAAATGCGTCAAAGAAAAGATCAGTCGCGTTTTTCATAAACCATCCTTGGTTATAATGCTTTCAAGGTTTGCTATTCCGTTTGCGATTCCTTCCCCGACATATAATATCTTTCCGCTTGGGCTTATTAAATAATAGATATCAAGCTGAAATGTCGGAGGGGTGTTATAAGCCAAGGTCATATTATAACTTGCAACACCGCCGGTTACATATGTATTGTTGTTTCCATACTCCGAAATAAACTTGGAAATAGGCATACCGGAACTTCCCAAATCATCATATTGCTCCAATTCTACAATCTTTACATTATGTTCTTTGAAAAATGCAAGGTTATCAGCCACTGCAGTATTCCCTTCTGCACAGCTGCTGCACCAAGTCGCTACAAACCACAGAATAAGTGGTTTTCCTTTATAGCTGTTTAAGCTTTCAGTGCTTCCATTAGCAAGCTGGAAGGTGTAATTCGGTGC
>JAJZWM010000032.1 GCA_021846665.1 Nanobdellota archaeon
TACTGCGCGTTTAGATCGTATTCCATGGAATTCTTGGCATACTTACATATTTGCAATATTGTTTGCAGGAGTTATTCTTGAAGGTTTCTCAATTTCATTAGGTGGTGCTACTTTAGGTGCACTTGAGAAGCAATTCAATCTTACTGAATTTGAGGCTGTTGTTTTAACGCCTTTGTATTTGGTAGGTGCCTTAATAGGTTCTTTCCTAATGGGAACAATGGCAGATTACATAGGTAGAAAGAGAGTATTCATAATCACAGTTACAATAGTAATAATAGGAAGTGTAATTGTCGCACTTTCATTTAATTATGGTTCATTGGTTTTAGGTAGAATAATTACAGCAATAGGAGCCGAGGGAGAAGTTGCTGTAGCAAATACAGCCTTGGCAGAGTTCGTTCCTCCAAAGAAAAGAGGTTTAGCAGTAGCTTCAGGGAATGCGACTGCATTTGATGTAGGAACGGTAGCGGCATCCTTAGTTGCATTCTTTGCGATAGCATTGCTTCCTTCAACAATAGGTTGGAGAGTAGCATTCGCTTCAGCAGTTATCCTAGCAGTTGTTGTTTTCATAGCAAGACTAAAGCTTCCAGAATCTGTAAGGTATCTTATAAGAAAGAACAGGTTAAAAGAAGCGGAAGCAATAGTCAGCAAGGCAGAAAAGGCATATCAAGCCAAGACTCATAAGAAACTGCCACCAGTAAGCGCAGAAATGCTTAATTTCTCATCACAGAAATTATCAGCAAAGTATGGTCTTTTGTTCAAGAAATACCCAAAAAGAATAACTTTAGCAATAATTCTTAATCTAACAGAGGTTTGGCCTTACTACGCTGCTTTCTCAGTAATTCCCGTAATACTAGTAAAATTCTTCAAGTATAGTTCATCCAGTGTAAGCCTTTCTCTGGTTTACATAACTCTTGCGGGTGTTCTAGGTATAGTAGTTATGTCATTTGCTCTTGATAAGATAGGAAGAAGAAAGACTATTACTGCTTCCTATGGTATAGCAGCACTTATGTTCCTGATAATCGGTTTGATTGTAGCACACATAAGTTTAGTCTTATTTGTGATACTTTTAGCAGTTCTTTACTTCTGGGTTTACGCAGCAGCAGGTGTACTTTATCCTCAGATTTCTGAAATGTTCCCTACGGAGATAAGAAGCACAGCGGTCGGTACAGCAATAGGAATCGGTAGATTGGGTGGTATAATAGGGCCTATAATCTTGGGTATAATACTTGCAGCCGGCGATACATTAACGGCGGTAACCATAGCCTTCATAATAACAGCGGCTATCATGTTTATAGGTGCAATTGCAGAAGTCATATTGGGCCCAGAATTAAACGGTAAGTCGCTTGAAAAAGCATCAGCAGAAATAAAGGGCTCAAAGTTATAAACTACTAGCAATATAGATCGGTAAATTTTAATAATCTAGTGAAAAGCAGTATCTGACTCTTTTGATAAGTACCATACTGCTATTATTATAAGCATTATCGAGAAAAACGCAAAAACGCTCAGCCTTTCAACGAATATACTATAGAAAATAACTAAAAAGACGGTTTCCATCTCAGATAAAATGTACATTATAGAGGAATAAGCTATTGCATGGCTACTTTTCTGTATAGAGTTGTATCCTAAAAAGCCGATTATCATACCTATGCTTACTATCAACCCTGCAATAAAGGAAAACTGCAAGCCCGCAAAAGAAAATCCGTAACCTGAAAAGGGGATAAATAAAAGCATTGTTATTATTTCAAAGATAGCTATTGTCGTTATACTTGAATAATTTGACTTGCTTTTTAATCCTGTTTGGGTAAGCAGAAAGCTCGCCATTCCATAAATGACTATAAGAAATATAGCTATTACCACATCATAAGTTGTTATCAATGAAAGGTTCAAGCTGTTAAAAGCCAGAAGGACAAAGCCAATGGTTGCAATCATGCCCCCGAAAAGGAATTTAATGGCATTCCTTTTCTTAATTTTTGTCTTGTTTATCAGCATATCCATTAATACAAAAATTATTATCGTGGGTGTAATTAATGAATAGACTACTACAGAATCTCTGTAACTGAATATGCTTATCAAAACGGCGTTTGCTACCCCAAAAGCTATCCCCGTTGCGATTGCATAGTAGTTTAAGTATATCCTTTTGTGTTTAAACAAGAACAAAGACAAGGGGATAATCAAAAAGCCTAAAGCCATTGAAAGCGAAACCACTACAAAGTTTCCATTCTCTGTTTCAGCTATAGAAAGCAAGAAGGCCCACAAGGCATTGATTATTGAAAGCAGAATACCTATGAAAATTATAAATGCTAGATTATGCTTATATGGAAACCTTCTAAATTTAATCATTAAAAATCACTCTTTCTCAACTATAAGCTTAGTACCTGTGCTCTGCATAGGCTTTCTTCCTATTCTTGCAATTATTGCCGCTATTATCATTAAAATAACTCCTGCAATAATCAATGCTACATCAATCACAAATAAAGTGCTAGCAAAGCCGGAGAATATCGTAGTTGGTATCTTTACAGAGTAAGTCGAAACTGAAAATGAAAGCAATATCGGTATTATATATGCCAATGGTATATAGAAAATCACTATGGATATTATAGCCATTGAAATTACATTTTTGCCTATTGCAACAAGTTTCTTCTCTTTTTTGTAAGAAAAGAATATCAATATTATACCAATGATCGCTATTGCAAGTGAAATAAGCTCATAGTGGTATATGTCTATGTTGTTTAATGGGAGGTTTATCCCTGTAGAGTCCTTTAAAAAAGAAGAGGCAAGGCAGCCCATACCACAGTTTACGTAAGATATCTGTGAGTTAAGTTTTGCAGTAACAGCTGTTGTCAAGCCTGTAGTATTTACCTTTGATATCAGACTGTTAAGTTCATCCTGCTGTACAGTATAGTTTACTATCTTTGAAACTGCATTTTGTGCAAATGAATGCGATAAAAAGCCGGATGAGAAGCCTGCGAATATCAATGTGAAGAAAAGCAGCCCTAGAAATAAGAGCAATCCCCCTAAATATCTACCGCCTTTTCCCAACGCCATACAATCTATACAAATCTTTATTATTTAATATTAACTTAAGCTTTTATTATAATATTATAGTTTATATTGATGAGCAAGATGGTATAATTATGAAAATTTATAATACATTAAGTAAGAATGTGGAAGATTTTAAACCCTTAAAAGAAGGAGTAGTCACAATATACACTTGCGGACCTACTGTTTACAATTATGTGCATATTGGAAACCTAAGAACTTTTATATTCTATGACATAGTAAAAAGGGCCTTCAAACTTAACGATTACACGGTTAAGCACGTAATGAACATTACAGACGTTGACGATAAAACGATAAAGGGAGCTATGGAAAGCCAAGTATCCTTAAAGGAATATACGGAGCTTTACACAAAGTATTTCATTGAAGATCTGGAAAAATTAAACATAGACATGGATATAACGTTCACAAAGGCTACGGATAACATCGATGAAATGCAAGAAATCGTTGCAAATCTACTGGAAGGAGGATACGCTTATGAAGCAGAGGACGGAATATACTTCAAAGTTTCAAATTTCAAGGACTACGGCAAATTATCAGGTATGCATGTCAACGGCAATTACTCAAGAATAAAGAACGATGAGTATGATAAGGAAAACGTAGCCGATTTTGCCTTATGGAAATATTGGGATGAAAATGATGGAAATGTTTACTGGGATGAAAAACTAAAGAAAGGAAGGCCTGGATGGCATATTGAATGTAGTGCAATGTCCATGAAATACCTTGGCAAAACAATAGACATACACTGCGGAGCTGTAGATCTAATCTTCCCGCACCATGAAAACGAGATAGCGCAGAGTGAGAGCTACAGCAAGCAAAAATTCGTTGATTACTGGCTGCATGG
>JAJZWM010000033.1 GCA_021846665.1 Nanobdellota archaeon
CTACTGTAACTTATATAGCTGCATAGTAAAGTTTGAATAAAATAAACACTATCATTGAATGCTCTGCCTACTGTTTGATTTGTTTTTATAAGTCTTTTTATCTGAGTTATATTATCATTTTCAAAAATTCTTGGATTTATCATAGAAGATACTTCTATATATTTACCTCCTATATCAATAAAAGGCATAAAATTTCCTAGATTACTAAAAAACGGATAAGCAGAGTTCTGATCAAAATCGAAAAGCTCTTTTTCTAATGTACCTATATATTTACTTGAGCTTAGGTTTTGTAGACTAGATGATTCTATTGCAAAATATGGACTTTGATATCTACTTCCATTTATTTGATAAAACTGTGTATTCCCAAGCGTTTCTCCAGTTGAGAATGAAACCAATGGAGAAGTTATTACATTTAGATTACCAAACTTGCCAAAACTATTTAGTGCATTGTAAAGTATCATGCTTTGTACAGCACTAAAACTTGAGTTGCTGTAAATGAAGCTTATTAATGTTTTATTTTTTAAAGTATATTCACTGCCATTGAACAAATAAAGTATCTGTGATGGGTTAATAACATTCTCATTTGTATTATTATATATTTTTGATTGATTAAATATATCAAATGCAGTTATTTTTCTTCCTTGTATTAAATCAAAATATGTTATACCTTTTGTTAGACCTGCCAAAAAAGGAGTGTTAAGTACGAATTTGTTTCCTTCTATATTAAATACATTTAAGTAAACCAAGCTGTCAAGCACGTTTTCTGAATTATTTGTTTCATTTATCAATATTGTTGGCAGAGCAGTAATCGAATAGTTTGAGATAATTGAATTCCCTTTAGAGCTGTTAAAAGATACATTTTCTGCTTTTAATTTAGATTTACCCGAATTGAATAAGTTATAAATGATATTTAGAGCACTGTTGCTGCATGAACTACAGCTATTATAAAAAATATTAATGGAATTTTGTGTGTTGTTTATAGAATTGACTTTTTCACTGTTATAGAAAAAAAGAAAATATACAAGTAATACTAATATTATCACACCTACTACTAATAAAATTTCTCTTTTTTTGTCCATAAAACTAAGATACTAAATATTACACTCTGTTTATGTAAATATCTTACTTAATGTTTTAAGGTGAGTTTCTTCTACAGTTGAAAGCTTTATAGGAGTGACAGTTATATTTCCGTCGAATAAATTATAAAGATCTGCATTTTTGTCTAAATCTTTTCTAAGCGTTCCATAAAGCCAGTAATAATCTTTTCCATTAGGGTCTTTATTTTTTATGACTATATCATCGAAAACTCTCTTGTCTGTTTTAACTATTTTTATCTCGGTCTTTTTATTTATTTTTAGTGGTAAGTTTATATTTATCATGTCAATTGTTTTTGGAAATCCTCTTATTTTTATGTTTTTAAGTATTTTAACTACATTCTCATATGAATCATTCATATTTTTGTCTATTTCACTTTGATCCATGTCTGGTGATAAGTTTTTTGAAAATGCTATGCTGGGTATTTCAGATATCGCAGCAAACATTGCAGCAGATATTGTGCCAGATGAATACACTGTTTCTAAACCTGCGTTCATCCCTTCGTTTATCCCGGATAATACCATCGAAACTTTATGTTTGAAAAGATGGTAAATAGACATAAATACACAGTCAGCAGGAGTTCCAGATACAGTGTAACACGGCATCCTATTATAATTTATTTTTTCTACGCGTAAAGGTTTATGAAAGGTAAAACTCATTCCGCTGGAGCTTTGAAGTTTATCTGGTGAAACTACCATTACTTCATCGCCAAAAACTTTTCTAGCTGCTCTATACAAAGTATGTAGTCCTTCTGTTTTGTAACCGTCATCATTTGTGACTAATACTACCATATCTATATCTGATACTCTTACTATTTATCTTTCTATAAGTAAGTTTTCAGCCGAAAAGACTACTTAAACCAGCAGCTGCTTCTTCTGCGCTTTTAGTTTCATCTTTGTGTGGTTCTTCTTTCTTTGCTTCTTTGCTTGGTTGTGCAGCTGGAGCTGAAACTACTTGTGTATTTTGTGCTTCTTCTATTATTTTATTTATATCTACACCCTTTAATGCAGAAACTACTACTTTTATTTGAGCATCATCAGGTTGTGCACCTGTAGCTGAAATTACATTTTTAAGAGAATCCTCTGTAATCTCCTTACCTAAGCTATTCAATAACATTGCAGCGTATACATACTCCATATTTATTTGCCTCCTATTACTTTATTTAATGCATTGGCTTCATTCATAGCCTTTGCCAATATGTCTCTTGCATTCGAACTTGAGACTATATTTCTATTTACAGATAAAAATCTTACTCCTATATAAATCTTTTTAATTATAGGTTTTATCGAATATTTGTTAATTATACTATTGTCTACTGATATTTTGAGCGCCGCGTTAAATATCCTTGAAATATCGTTTATATAAGTTTCTTTCTTAGTGTACATTAATTCCTTGTTAAATATTGTTTTTCCATCGTAAGCGTATGCAATGGAAAGCACTAATTCCTTTGGTCTTATATCCATGCTTGAAAGTATGCTTGCTATTTTTTCATTTACCTTCTCTCCTTTTTTTACAACAGTAGTATCTGCTATTATACTTATCTTTCCACCTTCATTTTTTGTCTTGACTCCTATAGATGAAAACTGCGAAAGCATAGGTCCTGGTGGAAATGGAGTAGGTCCGCTTGGCAATATTATTTCATTTTCTGATATTTCTCCTGCTTTTAATTTTGTGAAAGTGCTGTTTTCCATAGCTTCTCTTGCAATATCAAATGGATCTTCATTTGAAAGCATAAGAACTGGCATTTTCACTTCCTTTACCTTTTCTGCAAGCTTATAACCTGCCTGATTCAATGCATTAAATATAACAACTTTATTTGCATATACAAATTCAGCTTTTTTCCTAAAAACTTTTTTAATTCTTTCGAAGCTCTCAGAAGGATAACCCGCTATTTCAATTACACCTAAGGTTTTATACTGCTTTATTTTTTTATTTAGTTCTGTAGCCATTTTCTCTTTTTGCAATGACCCTTTTGATTTTTTCATATAGATACCTTTTTACCCATAGTAGACTTCAAATACATATGTTTTATATTTGCATCACCGTTTAGTAGATTTGCTTTTACGAATGAGTATATAGACATAACATTATCAATCATACTCTCCTTTTTTGAATCCTGATCCCCAACTTTAATACTTATTGCATTACTTTTTTTAGTGTTTATTTTTACAAAATTCTCAACTTTTTTTACTTGGGCATTTAAATCCGTATCAGGTGTTATGATTGTGTTTGTCTTTGGGTTTGGCATTTTGTTAGCTGCAGTAAGCTGTTTACCAAATTTTGCAGCCATCTGCGCCATAATTGATGCCTCTGCAAAAAAGTAATCATTCTCTTTTATCAGCTTTCTTATTGATTTCTTATCAAAAGTCTGAAAGTCGTCTTTGAGTATAGTCTTTGAGAAAACATCATTTGCTTTTGTTATCATGTCTTTATCAACGAAAGCACACATTTTTATTTCTTTGACTTTATTTGGAAGGGAAATAACGGAATCTAATGGTGTTTCTGACTTGTTTTTTCTGGGTCTAAGTACCATTATAAAGTCTATCGATTGCTTAAACTTTCTCTTCTTCTCCTCTATCTCTTTTAACACTTCTGTTAGTGCTTTCTCTACGTTTTCTTTCTCCATATGATTGAAATATAAAGAAACCTAATGTTTTTAAAGCTTTTTAAGTTTTCTGTTATATATGTTTACACTAATATACTTTTAACTTGGGTTTATTTAGTTTTTTATAACCCAGAAATATTTATATTCTTTACTTT
>JAJZWM010000034.1 GCA_021846665.1 Nanobdellota archaeon
AGCTTCTGACCCATTAAATCTGAGTAAGTGACCTGTGTACCCTCTTTCATTTTATCCTTTAACTCTTCTGGTATGTCTGCATCAAAAACCTCATATGATTCCATGTCCATCAGCTGTGCCTTACCATCATTAAGACTAATGACTTGTGCGACTCTTTTCTCTATTATTGGGATCTTAGCTCTATCCTCAGCAGACATAACAAAAACCCGTTTTTTACCGTCTATAACACCTACAGCTTCGACTCTAGCTTTCGCGTGTCCATGCTTTCCTGGAGCACTAAGTGCTATATCGGTTATTTTGCAGATAAACTGGTCATCTACTAAGATAGTGTCTCCTTTTCTCAATTCATTTATACCAGCAACTTTAAAATCCATGTCTATGTTTACTATTTTTAACATATAAATATTGCTTTTTTCTATGAATTACGTAAAAACCCTTAAAATTAGAGAATAAAGAAAAATATTTAAATATAGCACGTACGATAATAATATATGGATAAGAAATTAGATTACTCTAAACTAGCCATAAATTACTCAAAAAAGTATGGTGGTAAAATAGAAATAAAGCCCACTTTAAGAATAAGATCATTAAAGGACTTGTCAATAGTCTATACTCCTGGAGTAGCGGCTGTCTCCACAGCAATAAGCAATGATAGCCGTTTATCGTGGGATTTAACTTGGAGATGGAATACAATTTTTATAATAACAAATGGAACAAGAGTACTTGGATTAGGAGATGTAGGCCCACTAGCTTCATTGCCTGTTATGGAGGGCAAATCATTGATATACAAGGAATTCGGAGGAGTGAATGCTATACCTATACCAATAGAAACAAAAGAAGTGGATGAATTTGTAAACGTTGTAAAAAATATTTCTGTAACTAGTGGAGGCATACATTTAGAGGATATAGAATCACCATTCTGTTTTGAAGTATTAGAAAGACTACAAGAAGAATTAAAAGTTCCTGTATGGCATGATGACCAACAAGGAACAGCCGCTGCTACTCTAGCAGGACTAATAAATGCTACAAAACTAGCTGATAAAGAATTAAAGAAGAGCAGAATTATTATGATAGGAGCAGGAGCTGCAAATATTGCATTATTTCGTATACTTGAAAAATATGGTGTTGATACAGGAAATATAATAATAGGGGATAGTAAAGGTCCACTTTATAATGGCAGAGATGACATTGAAATAATAAAAACAACAAATAGATGGAAATACGAAGCGATGAAAAAATCTAATAAAGATTCAGTTACTAATGCTGATAGTTCATTTGAAGGCGCAGATATTGTTGTAGGATTCAGCAGAGAAGGCAGCATAAAATCGGAATGGATAAAAAAGATGAATTCGAAACCAATAGTGTTTGCAAATGCCAATCCAAACCCCGAAATTTCTCCTGAAGAAGCTTACAAGGCAGGAGCTTATATTGTTTCAACTGGTAGATCTGATTATCCAAATCAAATAAATAATAGCCTTATATTCCCAGCGCTTTTTAGAGGGATACTTGACTCGAAAGCCAAAAAAATAGATGATTATACTACTATAGTAGCTGCTGAGGAACTTGCAAAATTTGCGCAAGAAAAGGGATTAAAGAAAGATTACATTGTTCCAAATATGGAAGAGAGAGAATTGTATCCAAGAATAGCAGCAGGCGTTGCGGAAGATTTAGTTAAAAGAGGTTTATCAGACATTAAAGAGAGTAGAGAATACTTCTACAAAAAAGCAAAAAGGATTATAGGTTTAAAATAAACCAAAACTTGCTTAAAACACCATATTATTAAAGTCTATCCATAAATTTTATTTATAGTATAGCTAGCTAACACCTTACTTTTAGTACACTAAATATCTTTAGGTATATCTGTTATTAATCTGATTAAAAATAACATTACCTGTACTTGTAGCCAATGTCATCGTATGAAAATAATTTTACGGATGAACTGCTCGTAAGCACTCTGCTTCCTATAACGTAAGTTATCTCACTTTCTTCCGCTGCTCTCGCTATTTCATCAGTTATTAACCCATCTAGAACTAGCATATAGATATTTTCTAAATTAAGTATTGCATCTTCAACTCCTTTGTACGGTATTCTTCCCAAAATTTCAAACTTATCATTTACGAGGAATGCGCCCCTTGTTCCGATTATATCATTTACCAGTGGAGTAACCTTCTCTTTTATTTCCTGTGGAACTTCTACTGGAGTCGACTGTGCCTGTTTTTTAGGTGCTGCTGATTCTCTTTTCAAAGATGGATCATATTCTTCTATTGGAACCTTTGCACGTAATGCTTGGTTTATTTCCTTCTTTGACAGCTCTTCTACTTCTGTTCCTGAAGGTGCCTTTGCTATAAAATCTACATGCCCTTGCTGAATAAAGGAGGTTATTATCATGTCACCGCCTCTATCCCCATCAACGAAAAGAGTAACTATCTTCTTTCTACTCAGTTCAATAACCGTTTTTGGTATGTTAGTACCATTCATTCCGATTACATTTGAGAAACCATGTTTAAGCATGTTCATTACGTCAGCTCTTCCTTCTACTACAATTATTTCTTCAGAATCCTCTAAATCTGGACCGGCAGGTAACTTTTCAGAACCATATTCCACAAACTCTTTCTGCCTTACCTCTTCATAAAGTTTCTGCAACAGTTCGGTAGTATCAACTTCTGATGTTTTCATTGCATCTTCAAGAAGCTGCTGAGCTCTGGTCATTATATACTCTCTCTTTGAGATTCTTACATCTTCTATTTTATCAACCGAAACTGTAGCCTTTGAAGGCCCTATCCTATCGATAGTTTCTATTGCTGCTCCTATCAATGCTGTTTCTGCCATACCCAAAGAAGTAGGTATAGTTATCTCACCATTAGTTTTTCCACTTGCAGAAGTACTTTCTACGTTTATTCTTCCTATTTTTCCATTTTTCTGCGCTTCTCTTAAGTCAAGTTCTTCGCCCAACAAACCCTCAGTTTGTCCGAATACTGCACCTATAACATCTGGTTTATCAATCAGACTGTCAGCAGTAAACTTCGCATGAAGGATATACTTGAAAGAAGTAGGTCCTATCTTTGCCATAATTCAACACCTCCTATTCATTCAAAAAGGCCCACTTAGGCCAAATTGTTAATCGTGATTTAAGGTCTAATAGACCAAAGTCACTTTGTATGACTTACTATATTATTATTAAGACTTTTCAAGGTTTATATAGTTTTCCAGTTGATGCTTTAAAGTTTAATTAACTGCAGAAATAGATACATAGATTGTTGCGTTTTCTGTAAAGTCTTTTATAGCCGGGCAGGTAGTATTCATTCTAGGACAGATTTTTGTTATATTGCTATATGGACTAAATGGAAAAGTAAGGTTTACATCGAAGTTTCCAGCCTTTAATATCGTTATTATCTGCGGGGATA
>JAJZWM010000035.1 GCA_021846665.1 Nanobdellota archaeon
TTTTTATCTGCCGATTTTGAAAGATTTAACTTTAGAACTTTACTTTTTTAAAGAGTATCTATTTAAAATAAAAACATAATTATTTAAAACTAATTTGTTATATTGAGATATGCTTTCAAATATTAAAAAAGGATGGGAACTAGGTAAAGCAACTAGAAAGTTAGTATTCAAAGACAAAAAGCTTATGATTTTCCCGCTTGTGGCCGCGATAGCAGTCATTGCAGAGATAATAGCAATACTTTTGCCTTCGGCCCTGTTCTTAGTTGCTAATTCAAATTCGTTTTATTATTTTATTCTTGTCTTGTTATTATTCTATTTTGTTGTTACATTCACAAGCACATACATTATAATGGCTATGTTTATCGGTTTTAGAAGTTTTTCAAATAAACAGCCAATCGGATTCAAAGATGCTTTCAAACAAGTAAGGCCATATACAAAACTTATAGCTGAATGGAGCCTTTTCTATGCAGTTATAATAGTTGGTATAAGATTACTTGAATCCAGAATTAGAGGAATAGCAGGCCTTATATTCGGTGCTGCAGTCGCTTTTGCGATAGGCATAGCTACGTTATTTGTAGTTCCTGTTATATTAGATAAGAAGCTCAGCCCTATAAAAGCACTAAAAGAAAGCTCTTCGTTTATAATTAAAAACTTCGGTAAAACCTTTGGAGGATTAGCTTATGTAGATTTATATGGTTTAGCTATAATATTTTTAGGTATACTTTTAGTAATAGCTGGCTTCTCCCTAATTTCCTTTAATTTAATTATTGGCGCAGCAGTTATATTAGTAGGAATTGGAATTGCTGTGATAGGGGGGATAATAACCTCGATGCTTTCAAACATATTCAGGCTGATAATGTATGACTTTTTAAGCTATGGAAAGGTTCCAGAAGGTTTTACGCCAGATATGCTGAAAAATGCGGTAAAACAGAAGATAAAAATGCAAATATAAGTTTAAAGAACCCGCTATAAAAGTTTATAAAATTGTTAATACTGATTTTTACTGCTGGATGTCTCTGAACTGACTTTTTTTATTGGTTTGTAAATATCTTCAGTACATTTACAATCAAGACATTTACACATAGCAAGATAAATTTCCCTCGTTTTTTTAAATAAGTTTTCCTGATCTATAGAAGGATTACTACTTTTTATAGAACACTCTATTTTATCAAAAAGAACTTCATACATTGAAGTATTTGAATCAACAGAACCGCTTTTTTCATCCATCTTAAGGATCTTGTCTAGGAAACCCATATTACCAGTTAATTTATTATAATCTTTTGTCATATAAAAAGCTAATTTTTAGCCCCCCTGCCGTTTCTTGCATGTAAAGATGGTATATCGGCTCGATTTCTTTTTCAGGTAACCTATAAAGTTTTCTTAGAACATAGAAAACTCCTCTGCTTTCCTCTTTTATGTTGTTGAATATTGAGTAATAGGCTAGTTTTCCCTTTTTTGTTAATCCAGTTCCGGTTATTCCTTTTTTAATGTATCCTTTGTCTTCTAAGCTGCTTATTATTTTTGAACCTATACCTCCTTCTTTTTCTATTTCCCGACTTTCTCCCATTTCGTCCTTCAAAAGCTGATATGTTATGTAGCCTATCTTTTTAGCCTTTGATTCACTAGTGCCGCTTTCGCCGAAAGAAAGCAAGCCAACTTTTTCTTCTTCATTTAAATCTTGCAGCTCGCTTATGTACTTATCTATCTTATCGTTTTCCTGCTTCATCTTTAACTGCTCATATAAAGTAAAGCCAAGAGTTATGAAGTCTATTCCTATGGCATCAAATAAGCCATGAACACCATAAGCCAAATAAGCCATTGCGTTTCCAGCAGAGAATGCACCAGTTATGGTAGCGTAGTATTTTCCGTAGCCTTTCTTTTTGGTTTCCTTACCTAATATCCTCTCCAGTTCTGATTTCCTCATTGTTTTCCCCCTTCATACTAATTTTATAAGAAGGAAATATTAAAACTATACGTGGATATTACAAGAGTATTATCAATATGTAAGTTAATACGACTATAAGATAAAAATTCGTTTAAAATGATTTTTTATAAGCTTTGAAAACTTAATTTCCAATGCTTAAAATTTGTATTAACTCCAGTAGATTATAACGGATTTGAAAAATTCTCTAACAAAACTTGCTAATGAGCGTATAAAATAATTAAAGGTTTAAATTATGGTCTATTTATTAAATATATTATGAAACTTGATAAAATAGTAGCAAAGCTTGATGAAAAGCTTGATACTCTGGAAAAGGATGAAAGTATAAGCAAAATAGCTGCTTATATAAATGAAAGTTGGGAACAGAAGGCTAATTTTATGTCATATCTTCTTGATAAATACTATCCAAATAATGAAGATGCTGCAAAAGAAACCTCAAACTCAATAAAAAAGTATATTTATGGGGCTGTGACATTTACTTTAGGTTTTGCAGCGGCAGATTATATATTATTTAAAGATACATCAATTGAGAAGATTATTTCCGCATTATTAGTAAGTTATCTTTCCATGTTTACTGCAATTAGACTTGGGAGGAAAAAAATGTATACTTTTAGTAATAATGTTATAGACTACGCAATAAGTACTGGAAATTTTAGACAAGATTTATTAGATTTTTACAAAAACATTAAAAATTAAACCTTAGCTTCCTTTATTTGTTTTAATGCTTCCTCTTTTCCTTTAAATCCATGAAACTTCATGAATTTTCCTTTCTCTAATTCCTTGTAATGTTCAAAGAAGTGCTTTAGCTTGTTTTTCTGGTATTCTGGTAAATCTGATTCTGTCTTTATCATTGAAGAAGCAGGATCTACTTTGTCAATAGGAACTGCTATTACTTTATTGTCTTCTCCCTCTTCATCGCTCATTTCTGCTATTCCTATTGCTCTGCATTTAACAACTATTCCAGGATTTATCGGGACTGAAGAGAAAACAAGAACATCTAAAGGATCCCCATCCTTTCCTTCCGTCTGTAAGATAAAGCCATAATTAGCAGGGTAAACCATAGATGTGAAAAGTACTCTGTCTAATACTATTGTTTCTAAATCTTCTTTATATTCATATTTACAGTTGCTACCCATTGGTATTTCTACCATTGCGTAGAAAGTTTCTGGAAAATCATCAGTTTGTTTTAATTCCATAAGAA
>JAJZWM010000011.1 GCA_021846665.1 Nanobdellota archaeon
TTTTTGAAAATGATAATATAACTCAGATAAAAAGACTTATAAAAACAAATCAAACAGTAGGCAGAGCATTCAATGATAGTGTTTATTTTATTCAAACTTTACTATGCAGCTATATAAGTTACAGTAGAGCCCCATGTAATTCAACACAAATAAAAAATGACCTAAAACAAATAAATTTACTTACTTAGTCCTTCAACTAAATCATTTATAACAGATTTGTAGTCATTTGTCTTGAGTATTCCAGATGCTACGAGAAGACCGTCACTACCAAGCTCAACGCTTTTTTCTGCATCTTCTTTTCCTTTTATACCTGCACCTATCAACGCAAGAGAATTAGAATTGTCCTTTATAAGTCTACAAAATTCTTTTACTATATCTGGCTTAGAATTTGATACAGAAATATCTCCCCCTATTAACTCTGGAGGTTCATATGCTATTCCAGTTGGATTCATTTTTAATATTTCCTTTGCTTCATCCATATTCTGCACGCATACATAAGTTTCTAGACCTGCCGCGGTACATTTATCAACTGCAATCTTTATAGCAACGTAATCTAATTGTCCATTTTTTGAGGAAGTGTACCTATTTTCAGAATGATTTAAAAGTGTGCCTGCAACGGCTGCCTGCTTTAATTCAAACCAAGTTACATGACCGGTAAAAGCCCCAGGATCTACTTCGTTCATTCCCTGCGCTATTGTCTTTGTTATCTTTGCTGTATCTCTTAGAATAGTAAAAGGAGGTGAAACTATTATGCTTACACCAGAAGTTTTTGATAATTCATTTGAGTATTCTGCTATGTTGAGACCGTTTATAAATGCTTCTTTATATGCCTTATAATTTATTATTAGAGTTTTCATATTCGTCAATAAAGTAACAACCTCTTACTACATAAAACTTTCCTCTGACTATCTTTATTGTCATCCTTTTCCTTATTCTTCTTTCATTTATTACACTATATATACTGTCTTTCATAAACTTCCAGGAGTTTGCGAAACTTCCTCCGATTATTATCACTTCCGGATCCAATACAAACATCATAGAAGAAAGATATAAACCGAATTTTCTTCCGATTTCCTGAAATGCCTTCAGGGCTTTTTTATCTCCTTTTTCTGCAAGTCTATGTAAATCAAAACCATCCATACCATACATTTGCTTTATACTCTTTCCACCTATCGCACTTTCTATGTCTTTTCCTGTGCTGTAATCATAAACCATGTGCCCGGATTCAGTTGCGAATCCTCCCCCTTTGTATATCTTTCCAGAGTATATTATTGAGCTGCCTATGCCTGTTCCCCACACTATTATCAGGCCGCTTTTATATTTTTTCAAACCGCCTGCATACAACTGATATATACCAAAGCAGTTTCCATCGTTTTCTATCGTCACTTTCCTTGAAAATCTTTTCATAAACTCAATAAAATTAAAGCCTGCTATCGGCAGATTTGGTGAGAATATAACCTTACCTGAATTATCAACTCTCCCTGCCATAGAAACGTTTATTATACCATTGGAGAATGCTTTATAATTGCTTATATTTTCGCTCAGTGCTTTTAGAAATAAACTCTTTAATTTCGGCGTGTCTATCCTTTTACTTTTGATAATATGCCCGGATCCATCAATTATTGCAAATATGATTTTTGTACCGCCAATATCTATGCAGAGTTTGCCTTTTGCCATTAATCTTTCAATACGCTTTTTATTTCCTTTATCCTTTCCACAGGATTATCACTTTGCCAGATATTTCTGCCTATTGCTATTCCACTGAATCCGGCACCGATTGCTTTCTTAACATGCTGCTCAATATTTTCTGTATCTAATTTTTTACCTCCTGCTAGGAAAACTTTAGTTTTATCAGCTGATTTTACAATCCATTCTAAGTTTGAGTCATCATCTGGATACTTCAACTTAACTATGTCTGCACCCATTTCGAAAGCTGCTCTTGCAGCATAAGAAACTATCTCAGGAGCTTCATCATCTTGTATATTTTTACCTCTTGGGTAGGACCACATTACAACAGGTAAACCGATTGAATGCGCTTCTTCTTCTATTCTACCAAATTCTCTAACCATATATTTTTCGTATTTACTCCCCCAGTATATTGTGTAACCTACTGCCGCTGCACCCAATTTTACTGCTTCGGATACGCTAGTACTCTGCGTTGAGAATGGTTCTCCCCCATACAACCTTGTTTTGCCATTTAATTTAAGTATTAGAGGTATGTTTATTTCTTTTTTATTGTAGTAATGCATCGCGCTTCCTTTTAAGAGTATCAATGCATCTACTTCTGCTTTATTTGCCAGGTCTATTATGTATTTTGGAGAAACATTAAGCTCATTAAAATCGGTTGGACCATGTTCAAGTCCGTGGTCATAAGCTAGAAAGACTCCTCTCAAAGGTAATTTTTCCATATCATCTATAAACATTTGGTTATTATATAGTTATCTTGCTTTTTGCTATTCTTAATTTCATATTTTCCGGGGGATATCTCCCTATTATCCCTTCTTTTGCTCCATATTTCTGTATAACATTGCTGGCATTGAAACTTCCTACAGTTATGGCCTGTTCTATATCTTTTCCATCATCAATTGCACTTACAAATGCAGATAAAAATGCATCCCCTGCGCCTACAAAATTTATCTGTTTCGATTTGAAAGTATTTGCTATATAAAGATTTTCTTTAGATGAAACTAGCGAGCCTTTATCTCCTTTTGTTATTATGGCCATGTCATTTACGTGCTCAGCTAATTTTGAAAGATTATTTATATCATTTGCATATCCTACAAATTTCTTAGCTTCATCATCATTCATACTTATTATATCCACATACTTTAGCACAGGAGCCATTTTCTTTAACTTTAAATTTAGTTCTACTGAACCAGGATTAAGTACGGTTTTCATGTCATTTGCTTTGGCAAACTTCAAAACATTTAAAAGAAGATCTGTATTCTTATCTGGTAATGGCCCAATATAAAGCCATTTTGACTTAAAATTTAGCTGTATATCCTCTAACGATAACGTGCTCTCTATCCCACGATGTATCAGCAAAATCATATCACCACTTGATGATACAATTATATTTGAGAAGGGAGTTTCTCCATTGGATACTTTTATAAGTTCAGTACTTATCTTTCGTTTGTTTAGATCATTCATTACAAACTGACCGTATTCATCATTGCCTATTTTTGATATAACTGCGCATTTTTTACCAAAGGCTGAGAATGTAGCAGCTGCATTTGTAGCACTTCCACCACTAAATTCTAGGACTTTGGTTACATCTATTTTCTTATCAGTAGGTATTTCAAGAAAATGCCTATTTACTCCGGGTTTTAAAAGTGCTTTATCTAGAAAAAGAAATATGTCTTTCGTTGCAGAACCTAAAGTAACAAAACTGAACATAACTTATTATTGTTTTCGGTCAATAAAAATATTTGCCGCTATACTTTTACTGTATTTTTTTGTCCTTTTCCTGAAGACTTTGCAGTTTATTAGTTAATTCGTCTATTGACTTAGAAGAAGCTTTTAACCTAAAATCTATTATCTCGGACTTTTCTTTAAGATCTTTTAATATCTCATTTTTATCCTTCTTAATAAGTATTTGTCCGGATAATTGAAATAGATCGGAACCATCTTGTGTTTTTTCAACTTCCTCTATTGTACGTTTCAATTCATTATACTGCAATTGCAGTGTCTGTTTTTGTGTTGTTTCTGCCTGCAAACGTTGCCTCAGTTCTTCAAATTCTTCTTCATTCATAACAATTTATAGTCTCCAACATTTTTATTGATTGCATTATACTATTATTTACTGCAAGAAGTATATTGAAGTCACTTGCATTTATTATTATGTCTAGCTTATTTGACTTTAATTTTACTTTTGTCTTTACTCTTTTATCATTTGTAACATTATATAATAATGCATAGAAAGCACTATATACGAAATTTTTATCAAACCTTAATCTTATACTAGCACTAAAAGGATTATCTTGCTTTGACATGATGCCCACCTTCAGGCTTTTTCTTTATTAAAATCCTACCACCACAGTAAGGGCACCTAACTATATCTCCTACTTCAGATGAATCTACAGTAGCTCCGCAATTAAAACATTTATATTTTGACATATTTTATATCACCTTTGAACTTAAGTTATAAGCATTGTCTGCAATTACTAATCCGCAATGTTTACATTTCCATATACCTGCAGACTGACGTCGTATTGAAGGCTTTTTACACCTAGGACAAGGATACTTTTTGGATCTCTGCTGTTTTATTGCATCGATTCTTTTCCTAACACCTACACCATATTTAGCAGTTCTCATATCTCATCATTTATTACTTTTTTATATTTAAACCTTAGTTTATTATATTATAGTGTAAAATGTATAGATTATGACTATGAAAGGAAACAAATTTAAGTATATTATTCTGTTACTTGGAGTATTTATAGTTTTAATTATGATTGGGAAGGCCAACGCACAACCATACTCCCAGGTAAATATATCTGACAATATTACACAGACATCAAATCTTTATTCCTACTCAACTGTGCAATACTCTATAAAATTATATAATGTATCCACTTCTGAATTTAATATAAGCTTACCCTCAAATATAGAGAATTTATCAGTTTTAAATGGATTAAAATTAAAAATCTATAATTCTACTTACTGCCATACATTTTCGGTCTCAAGCAGCTGTATTTTAGTAGAGTTACATAATATAAAGGCAGGAATACCGATAAAATTACAGTATGAGTATTACCAGAATTATAGCCATACAAACGGTTCCTTTAATTCGACAATATTTTTTCTACCTTTCAGTTTTACACGGTCATTAAACATAAAAATGCTTTTGCCAAACGGGGCGTACATACCTAGCGGCGCATACGAGGTACCAAGCCCAATTATAAAGCCTTTTGACAACCGTTTTGAAGTATCTTGGAGTTTAATAAACCAAAGCTATCCTAATGTTACAGGATATTATATAAATCTACCATTTGAAATTGAATATAACCTAAAATTTGTAAGTAAAAAACCTTCAAACGCAAATTATTATTTAGGTTATATTATCCCGATAATAATATTTTACGCAGCTATAATGGGCTGGTACTTTTACCATAAAAAATCTAAAAAAAATTCTTTGAAAAAACCCAAGAAAAAATCAAATAAAAAATTTATATTAGATTTATTAAATCGCGATGAAAAAACAGTTTTAGCAGCTGTCAACAAAAAAGGATTTACTTACCAATCGGATATAATAAAAAAGACAGGATTCTCAAAGATAAAAGTTAGCAAGATATTGTCAAAATTGACGAATTACAAGCTTGTAAAAATAAAGCAAGAAGGAAGAGTAAATAAAGTGAAGAGGTTTTAAAAATGTTTAACAAAATGAAAGGTTACCGCACTGAAAGAAACGTAAAATTAAATTTCATTAAAAGAGGCTGGAAAGTAGTAAGAGCCGGAGGAAGCCTTGGAGAATATGACATAATAGCGTTTAAAAACGGAATCTGCATATTTTTGCAGATTAAATCAACAAATAAACATAAATTTTACTATTACGGTTATATGGAAGATAAATACGCAGGCTTTCCTTTTAGACTTGTCGTACATTTTAGTAGAGGCAGAACAGTGATTTTGCCTCCAAAAAAGATAATATCAGAGAATGATGGTGAGGATATAGATACTTTTATAGAAAAAATAGGAAGTTAATAGTTTCCAATAGTTTCTAGCAAATACTTTAATATAAACAAAATTAGAAAAAGATATTAGTTTTTTTATTAAAAGGCAGTTTTTGCATACTCGGACTCGAAAACTGCTTTTTTTATTTTTTAACCACCAAATGCTAATTTTATTCCAACTACTACTATAACTAAAATGATACCAAAAATTATTACCGTCCTTGGCTTTATAGTTATCTTGCTTTTATAATCTGAATAATACTGAACCAACCCTCCAAATGAGGAAGGCATTCTCGTCTGTGCCTTTTTGTTTAACATATTTTTATATTTTAATCTGCATTGCTATTAAACTTTTCTATATGCACTATTTTGCTTAAATCTACTTTTGAGCCAATAATTTTCGCTTCATTTTCTTCTTTTATATAACCTATTGGGATAATGCCTCGCACTTTATATTTTTCTGGTATTGCTAAAAGTTTCTTGATTTCTTCCTCCTGCAAAGTTGCTATCCATGCGCTTCCTAAACCGTAACTGCTCGCTACAAGAAGCAGATTTTCTATTGCAAGGGATGCATTTTCAATACAGAACGTTTCACTATCTTCTTTATCAAATATTGCATCCATCTTTGATTTATCACATATAACTATTATTATTAAAGGGGCGGAATCTATATGCGGCGTGAGAGAAATTTTGCTTATTTCGAGTTTTAGGTCTGCATTTGTTACTATAATAAACTCATACTCCCTTATGCCGCCTGCAGTTGGAGATCTAATAGCTGAGTCTATTAATTTAAGTATTATATCCTCACTTACTTCTTTGTCTAAAAAAGAATAAACCGTTTTTCTCTTAGTTATAGCATCATATACATCCATAAACTTTTAAATTAGTCATTTATATATAAACATTACAAAAAGTCAATGGCATTGAATAGAAAATTAAAAAAGAACATTAAAATTAAGAATAATTCTCTATTATTTCTGCTAGTATTTTAGCTTTTCCACCGGTAGGAGTCGCAAGAACTTCATTACATACCAAACACCTTACTTCTGTAGAAGCTTTTGTAAATATTACCTGCTCATTTTTACATTTCTTGCATCTTACTTTTGAAAATTTACCTTCTGAAGGTCTAAATATTATTTCTTCCATTTATTTAATCTCCAGCTTTTTAGCCTTTTTACCTCTTTTCTGTGTAGTCATTTTACCGCATTTTGTACATTTATACCTTAAGTCTATTCTCTTTGACTGCTTTATACCAAGCCTCTTTGCATGCTCAAACATTGGATAAGGAGTTGAACCGTAACCATGCTCAAGATTCCAACCTTTTCTACGACTACCTGCAGTCAATGTTCCTCTTTGGCCGCCTTTTACCTGTACTACTTTTTGTAGTGTATGTTCTTTGCAGAATCTACAATATCTCCTAACCTGACTAGGTAATTTCATTTAGTTTCAATAAATAACTTAGTATTTAACTTTTTCTATATTTAAAATTGCAATAATTTTAAATTTAGTGACTGTTTTACTAGCCTATGCAAAAGATTGTACCATTGCTTATCTTAATAATGCTATTATTGTCAGTATCAACAACTCATGCGACTAAAGCAATAAACTTAAATTTTCAGGAAGTACCACTACAAAATCAAGTTTGTAATTATCTAACCCCAAAAAACCTACAAACTGCCTATAATTTTTTACCTCTTTATAACTCCGGTATAAACGGAAATGGACAATCAGTAGCAATTGTAGTAGCACATGGTGATCAAAATTTACAGCAAGATGTAAATGCTTTTGACTCTTATTACAATTTAAGTGCTCTTACAAACGGCTCTAATTTGATAATAGAAGAACCATTTGGAAGCCCAAGTTCTTATCCAATTAACTGGACGTATGAAACTGCTTTGGATGTAGAGATGGTTCATTCATTAGCACCAAATGCAAAAATATACTTAATTGTAGCTCCAAATGACTCTTGGCTTTTTCAAACTGTTAATTACACGGTAAATAATATACCTGTGAATACCATCTCGCTTAGTTGGGGATCATCAGAACTTGATTATTCCCAACAGTCTATAAATTATGTAAATTCAATATTTCAATATGCGCAATCAAAAGGTATAAATATATTCGTAGCAAGCGGTGACACAGGAGCTTATAATTCATATAATGTCCCAAATGTTAACTTTCCCGCTTCTAGTCCAAATGTTATAGCAGTTGGTGGCACTACTTTATCTATATACTCAAATGGAGATTACAAATCAGAGATAGGTTGGAATGGAAGTGGGGGTGGCCAAAGTCAGTTTTTTACAAGGCCGGTATTCCAACCAAATATAAGCTCTTATCGGATGGTGCCTGATGTTGCATTTGATGCTGGAACGCCTGTTTGTGTATACGTTAACTCTGGCTGGACTGCTCTTTATGGAACAAGCTTAGCCGCTCCATCCTGGGCTGCAATCGATTCATTAATAAACCAGAATATTAATGGCGATGAAGGATTCCTTGATAATCACCTTTATAGTTTATTTAACAACGTTGGCAACCTTGTCTTTAACAATATAACAAGTGGCTGTAATAATCTATACTGCGCAGATGGAAAATACAATGAAGTAACTGGATTAGGGTCTCCAAAAGTATATCAGCTTGTAGAAGCCCTTTCAAACACTACTTATGAGATATACTTTAATGACCCTATAAGTGGTGTTTTCAGTGTAAATGGTAAAAATTATACTATGTCTACTACTTTGAAATTTGCTTTCGGTGAAAAAGTAAATATTATTGCATATTCACAGGGGATAAATTCAAATAAAAAGATACTATTTACTTCGATGTCTGGAATTATAAATACAAGTAATAATACAATATCGTTATTCATAAACAAGTCTGGAACAATAAACATGAATTTTTCAGTTTATTTTCTTGTAAACGAATATGCTTACAATGGAATAAACAATAAAAGTGAATATATAAAAAATGGAAGCCTTTTGACTATTTCTGCACAAAAACTGGAGAATTATTCTCAATACCAGGAAGTTTTATTAGGATTTAATATAGATAATGGTACATTGCTACAGACATCAAATTATACCATAGATGTACTCTCTCCTTTCAATATAAGCTTTTCATGGAGTAAAGATCCAAAAGTAACTTTTGAATTTTTTAATGGAACAACTGGATTATATGCAAATATTTCATACTACAAAATAGTTCCACTATCAAAAACGATCCAAAAAGTTTATTCTACAGTAAGTAATGGAAGTTATGTATACACTAGAAATAATTCTATATTTTATGTATATTCTAAACCACAGATAATAAACAAAAACAGGTATATTACACTAAATTTAACAAGAAAATTCCAAAGTATTATAGCAGTAAATTTCATAAAAGAATATAATTACACTATAAACTTTTTATCAAAGCAGGAATCGCTAATTAAACCTTCTTACTTCTACATATCATTTGAAAATATAACTGAAGTTTATAATAATTATTATATTTGGGCACCGAGAAACAGTAAAATTACGATTCGAAATGTAAGTTATGATAATACAAACCTAAATATAAATCAAACAATACAAACTAACTCAAATAATAATTTAAATATTACTATTCCAGTATCAAATATAAAAATAAAAGTATTAACAATATTAGGCATACCTGTAGTTGGCGCAAGTGTAACTATAAAAATTAATAATATATCATTCAAAAATTATACAAACGTGTTAGGCGGGGTTACATTTACAAATCTGCCTGAGAAACCATACAATGCAATAATAACTGCTTATAATTCAAAATTCTCTTTTGATAACCTAGATGGACTTTCTAGTACCCTATCTATTACGGCAAGCTTATATGAATTATATATAATAATAGGCGCAATAATGGTAATTTTAGTAATTCTGCTTTTAGTAGAACGTATAAGGCACAGAAAATACAGTAAAAAACATAAATAAATGCTTACAGATAATATAATAGTAATAATGGAATTAAAAAATAAAGACTATTCTATTTCTAGGGAGGAAGGGGAGATATCACTTACATATAAAGTACCTTTAGATGTTCTTTATCCAAATCCAGAAGATAATGAAGAAATATTTGAAAAGATAATAAATGCAATAATTGAATCTGGAGATATAACACTACTTACAATAGTAAGCGATAGAAATTATATATACACAAAAGATCAGACAAACCTTTTAGATGACCTCGCAAACAAATACAAAGCCATACTTGAATCGGACCTTTCCAAACCTTTTGATAATAACATACAGAAAGATTTCCCTGAAGAAGTGTCAAAATTTAATTACATATTATTTAATCGCCTAAAAAGAGATCCTATCGGTGCATATGTACTTGGATTAAGATTTTTAAGAGAGTTTAAAGTAAAACAAGAAAATAATGAATCTGCGTTATTTTCCAATTTTCTTGAAAAATTTTCAACTCTTACATCACAAATCGCCAAAATAAAGATAGTAAATAAAAACCTAAATCTTATATTAGGTTATAAAATAGGAGATAGACAACCTTACCATGCAATATTTAAACCGCTAATAAGGCCAAATTTTACATATACGAGAATAATGTCGGAGCCACCTTTATCTGCTGTAGAACTAGAGAATTATAAATTAGGAGATGAAGACCAAACAGAAGTAACAATATATCGTATCCCTGGGATGTCACAGTACTTATATCATCTATCGCCCCCAGAATTACTGCTTAATGTAGAAGAATATGATATACTAGACCAGGTTAGAAATAATTTAATAGACTACAGACCACAGGAGAATGAGTTTACTGACCCTCTAAGAATGAGGGATGTATTCTTCAAAATAAGTAAGGATATGATTTCAGAGATCAGTACAAAAAATGGATATAGCTTAAGTTTCAAAGACATAGACAAACTTGCAAGAATACTTGTCAGATTAACTGTTGGCTTCGGAATGACGGAGATTGTTTTGTCCGACGATATGGTAGAAGACGTATATATAAATTCGCCTATTAGTAAATCTCCTATTTTCGTAAAGCATTCAAAATATGGAGAATGTGCTTCGAATATTATACCAAATGCAAAGGAAGTTGATGCATGGTCCTCTAGATTTAGATTAATGTCTGGTAGAGCTCTTGATGAAGGGCACCCAGTATTAGACACGGAACTTATAACAGATATATTTAGAGCAAGAGTTGCTATTGCCCAACGTCCTCTTTCTCCAAATGGTATAAGTATAGCGTTTAGAAGACACAGAGAAAAACCCTGGACAATGCCATTGTTCATAAACAACAAGATGATATCTCCTTTTGCAGCAGGATTGCTCTGGTTTTGTGTTGAAGGAGCAAGAACAATACTTATAAGTGGTACACGTGGGGCAGGAAAAACATCCTTATTAACTGCATTGATGTTGCTCCTGATGAAAAGATACAGAATAATAACAGTTGAAGATACCTTAGAGATTCCTACAGATTCATTTGTCAAATTAGGATATGATATGCTGTCTTTAAAAGTACAAAGCGCAATAACAGGAGAAAGAGCTGAAATGAGCGCAGATGAAGGTATTAGAACAACATTAAGATTGGGAGACAGCTCATTGATTGTTGGAGAGGTAAGAAGCACGGAAGCGAAAGCCTTGTATGAGGCAATGCGTGTAGGGGCACTTTCAAACACAGTTATGGGCACAATACACGGTGAAAATCCCTATGGTGTCTTCGATAGAGTCGTAAATGATCTAAATGTTCCAAGAACAAGTTTCAAAGCAACAGATTTAATAGTCTCTGTAAATAAAATAAGAACCGAGGATAGATTGAGCGAACGAAGAAGACTACTTAATATAACTGAGGTAAGAAAGGACTGGACTGAAGACCCGCAGTATGAAAATGGATTTGTAGATTTAGTGAAATATGATATACACAAAGATAGCCTTGACCCATCAAATGATTTGTTGGAAGGCAACAGTTATGTTATAAAAGAAATAGCATCCAAAGTAGAGGATTGGGCCGGCAACTGGGATGCAGTACTTGAAAACATAAGAGCTAGAGGGGAGATATTAGAGACATTATCTAATTACGCAAACAAAGTCAATAATCCAGCATTGCTTGAAGCAGAATTTACTTCTACAGCAATAGACCAATACTATGATATAATAAATAAGCTAAGAGAAGAGTATGGAACTGCAGAAAGAAAAAATATTGTAAATTTATTTGATTTATGGCTAAGAAGCAAAAAATAAAGGAGGTTATACCTTCTGTGAAGATAGACAAAAACTTTATAGATACATATTATACAAAAGAAAATATAGTTCCAAGTGACTTATATAAAAAAGATGAGAATGTTAGAGAGGAACTAAGATCTCTTGAATATAAAATATTCAAAGAGAAAAATCCTACAAACTTTTCAAAAATAATAAACTTTGGAGCGAATACTATAGGTAAGATAATAAAATTTAACATAAACAAAGAACAGGAAAAGAAAATAAACACACTTCTTTATCTTCTTGGCTATGATTTTGACGCAAAACAGTTATATGGTTTTGGTATATTTTTACTTATAGCTTTAATGTTTTTAGGGATTATACTTCTTGTTTTAGGCCAGGTAATAGCAGGTGTAGTACTTATGTTTTTGGGGGTTATCTCATTTATAGGTGTACAGATATTCCCTCAACAACAGATGACTGTTAGATTAAGCAAGTCTTCAAGTGACCTTGTTACTATGATCCTTTATATGGCTATATACATGCGACAAACTCCAAATTTGGAGGGGGCCGTACAATTTGCCTCTGATAACCTGTCAAGCTATATAGCACTTGACCTGAAAAAATTGATATGGGACACAGCCGCAAGGAAATATAATAATATAAAAGAAGCCTTAGATGAATATTCAAAAAGATGGGAAAAATCAAGCCCTGCATTTACGGATGCGCTTTTTCTTATAGAAAGCTCAACTTCGCAGGAAACGGAAGAAGCAAGATTAGGATTACTTGATGAAGCTTCTGATAGAATATTGGGAGGAACATTCGAAGCAATGACGAAATATGCTTCATCATTGAAAGAACCACTGAATACAATATATATGATAGGTATGGTACTTCCAGTCTTGGGATTAGTTTTAGCCCCGATGTTAATGGCATTTGTAGCAATTCCTGATTTTGGTTTATTGCTTGCACTAATGTATGATGTAGGCCTGCCTTTAATGGTTTATTTCTTGATAAGAAACAAATTGCTAACTAGACCAAGTGGATTCGGAGCACCGGACCTAAACAATATACCAAATATACCAAAAGTAGGTGATTTCTTTGTAAAGCTTGGAAAGAAAAGAATAAGTGTAAGTGCATTGCTTCCAGCAATATTAATCTTCGTTCTTTTTATGCTGCCAGTTTATTTCCTTTATCCTTTGCTTTTAAAATTTGGCCCAACACAGATATATGTTTCCATGTTTGTAACTGCGGCTATAGGATTCTCAATAGTGGTTTATCTTAAACTTTCGGTTATACAACTTAAAGAAACTGAAGAAGAATTAAACTCAATAGAAACATCTTTTGGTGCTGCAATATCTCAGATGAGCTCTTTCCTTGCGCAGGGTTACCCACCCGAAGCTACTCTAGTAAAAGTAGAAGAAAACATGAAAGGAACACCTGTTTCAGAGTTCTTTGATGTAACAATAAATAATATTAGAAAACTTGGTATGTCTTTAAAAGACGCGTTTTTCAATGCAACAAACGGTTCTACTCGCTTTTTCCCATCTCCAATGATAATTGCATCTACAAAGATTTTTCTTTCTTCTGCAGCAAAAAGCGTAAGAAATGCTTCGGTAGCCACAGCTTACGTTTCAAAGCATCTTACAAACTTACGTAGGATAGAAGAACAGGTACGTTCACTTTTAGAGGAAGTTACTTCTGGAATGCGCGTGGAAGTTGGATTAATAAGTCCGGCGATGGCAGGTATAGTGGTAGGATTAACTACTTTGATAGGTACTGTACTTACATCTCTTTCTGGTAGTATAAGCTCAATACAAAGTGCAGCGAGTACATCATCAAGCGGCAGTGTTTCCTCTGTTGTTCCATTTGCATTCAGTTTATTTAATTTAAGTGGCGGGGCTATACCTCTGTATACTTTTCAGATAATAATAGGTATATACATCGTAAGTTTAAGCATTATAATAGGATATGCAGTATCAACCATATCACAACCAGGAGACAGGATATTAATGAGAGATACTATGGCATCTATGCTTCTTATTTCAATAATCTTATACATATTGATAGCATTTATAGTAACATTAGTATTTGCATCGGTAGGGGGATTAGTAATAAGCGCAACGCATATCTGATCAATGTCTATTTTTAAGCTCATTTAAAGAAACTAAATCAATTATCAGCTTTGCCGCAAGTATTTCCGTTATATTGTTATCTCCCAAGGGTCTTGTTTCCATTACATCCATTCCAACTAAAGCTGAATTATGGATTATAGCAGAAGCGTAATTAAGAAAATCATTGTAGAGTATTCCATTTGGCTGTGGTGTTCCAACTCCAGGTGCTATTGAAGGATCAAAAACATCCATGTCTATACTAATATAAACTTTTTTACCTCTTATTAAATTAATTAAAGAGTTTAAGCTTTTATCATCATTGACTCTGTCTTTGGTTATTACTAAAAGCTTTCTTTTTATTAACTCTTCTTTTTCCTCTAAATTCAAACTTCTTATCCCTATTATAGAAACATTATTTCTAAGATTAACCAACCTTGCATTACTTGCATGATTTATCTCTAGTTTTAAGAAATCTGGTTTAAAATCAGCATGGGCATCAAATATAACAAACTCAACATCTTCTCCAAAAGCCAATGAAGCACCATATGTTACAGTATGCTCCCCACCTAACAATATAGGTATTTTACCCGCAGAAACAAGATCTGAAGTACTTAAATTTATTATATCCATTGCATTTCTTATATCGCCGCTTAATTCAAGTTCATTAAGAGTGAATATCTTATCTTTAACCTCGTAATTAAGCTCAAAATCATAATTTTCTAATGAACGTGATGCTTCAATAATAGCCCTCGGCCCAAATTTTGTTCCTTTTAAGTAAGTCGTTGTTACGTCTAATGGCACCGGTAGTATAACATACTTAGCATCATTAAAGCTTACTACTTCCTCTAAAAATGAATCCTTACCTTCATTCAAAAGCATATACCCTCAATACATTCTTAATTTTTAATGCTTATGTTCTTCTGCTGATTGTACATCTCCACTATATCTTTTACTGTATTTGAATCTTCTGCTTTTTTATCTGTACGTATAAATGAAACTGCTCTTGGGAATCTAAGTGCATAACCTATACCATCTTTCATCCCTGCAGTATGCGTTGGACTTCTTGTGATTTCATCTGCTTTTACTGCTATTACGTATTTTGGAACTACCCAAACATCAGGTTGCATTATACTGTCAACTCTTGCTGGTTTACTGTCAACTTTTATTTCGTTTAATATCTTGAAAAGCTGTTTAAACTGTTCTTCTGAGAAACCTGAACCTACTTTCGTTATGCTCTTGAATTTGTCTTCTTTTGAATCATAAACTCCAGCTAAGACTGCTCCCAATCCAAAACTAGCTCTTTGTCCTCTTCCTTTAAAATACCCCAGAATAACAAGGTCTATAGTGTCATTCAATTTGGATTTATAGGAACGCTTCATCTTTATCCAATTGAAGTTCCTTGCGCCTGCAGAATAAGGAGAATCCAAACGTTTTGCTACTATACCTTCCAAACCTTGCTCAATTGTAAGATCAAAGAACTTGTCTATTTCCTTTTCATCATCTGTTATTATCATTTTTGTCTTAGATATCGTCTTTGTGTTTGAAAATAGTTTATCTAATAACTCTCTCCTTTTTATATATGGCTCATTTATCATATTTTTCCTGTTAAAAAGCATTATATCAAAGACAAAAAGCCTCAATGGCAACTCCTGAGAGATTTCTTCTACGTTATGTTTTCTTTTTCTTTGTATTGTTATCTGGAAAGGGTATAATACATTTGTATTTTCATCATAAGTTAAAGCTTCTCCATCTATTATTAAATCCTGACAGTCTATCTTTTTTACTTCTTCTACTATCTCAGGCATAAAATGTGTTATATCTTCTAGGTTTCTAGAAAAAACCCTTACTTCATTGTCTTTCTTATGTACTTGAGCTCTAAAACCATCTAACTTTTGATCAATTGCGCATTTTCCCATCTTTTCCAAGATTTCTTTTGAAGAACCCAACCTTTCCGCTAATGCAGGTCTTATTGGTTTCATCGCACTTATCTCAAATTTATTTATTCCTTCCTCTCCTTTTGAATAAAGGACTTCCGCTACATAACCAAGATCAGAACAAAGATTAAACGCCCTCTCTATATTGGCCTTAAATTCTCTGCTACCTGTTCTTGCCTTTGATAACGCTTCCATTATAGTTGCTTCACCTACACCTAAACGCAATTTTCCCATTACAAAACGAATAATGAACTTAGATTCTATTGGAGAGATATTAGCTATGAGTTCTGACAGTTCATTTATCTTTTCATCTGTACTTCCTTCTCCTGAAATCTTCGCTATCTTCAAAAGTTTGCTATATACTTCAGTAATATCTGTTTTCTGGATATGGGATGTATTTGATTCATTCTCTGCTATCTCCCCTAAATCTCCTACTCGTTTATACTCTTCTAACATCCTTGAAACTGGTTTATTATATGCAATAGCTAGAGCTTTTTCTACCATTTTATCGGCTATCCCTAGCTGTATGTCATAAAAAGGTGGAAGTAACTGTTCTTGTATAAAATTTACAGTAAAATTTATTTCCTCTTTTTTTGTCTTTGAGAAAACTTCTGAAAGAATTTCTATCATTTCAAGTCTTTTCGAGGTTTTCTCTAATTTAAGCAGATAATTACAAAGCTCTTCAAATAGCATATTTTATTTATTCTTTGTATATTTTTATACTCTATTCTTTAGTTATATGAGAATTGTAATTATGGAAAATTGGAAGTTATATATGAATTTATAAAGTTGCCGTTATCTGCACCTGCATAATCTTTAGCTAAACCATTTACTGTTCCATTCAATGGCCAGTAACCTATTAACGGAGCGCTTGATAAGGATAGAGGAGAACCTGAAACCCCTTCTTTGTATAAACTTAAAAGCTGAGATGCTGAAAGAGAACCATTGTATAATTGCACGTCAGCTATATACCCATTAAAAGGACCCTCATCACAGTAATTAAATGCATAATCACCTATTGCAATTAAATTACCGCTTGAGAAACCATTTGAATTACTAGCAGTATATTGATTTCCGTCTAATTCAAATATGTAATTTGGTTTATTTACAGAAACAGCAACAAAATGCCATTGGCCATTGAAAAAATCTGTCGGTACATTTACAAAAGTATCTGAAGGCTTACAACGATGTAATCCAGGACCACCTCTCCCAAATGTTGTTATGGGTGCTACTCCAAATTGTTGATAAGAAAGACTACCTGGAGAAAATGCAAACAAACCATTTGAATCGTTTCCATTAGACCCCTCCTCACTAGCAGAAGCTATACTTGAATTATAATTTTCATTGAATATCCCAGTATCTAACGCCCACAAAACTAATGTATAGGATTTGTTTGTTCCAGGTAAAGGATTTGTAGCATTTATATAGGTATTAGCACCATTTGTATAAAAATAACCGACACCATTTCTAAAAAATATAGGATAAGCATTACCATCGAAATATGCAGCAAATGCAGGTTCTGCAGTTGATGAAACTGTACCAGTTATTGCTCCACTTGAAGTATAAACTGCACTCGAAAACACTGTTGTAGGCTCAGTATAATTTATATTTATTGTAGCGGAGAAATGACTTCCAGCAGATGGACATATATCTGGTATAGAAAATGAATAAGTATCTCCAACAACTATCACCGGATTTGGATCTACTGTAGAACTCGAAGTAAAAGTAACTGTTTTCCCGTTTATTGTTCCTGAGATTGATTTAATTAATATTCTGTGACTAGTAATATCTCCTACTGAAAAATGTAAGACTCCATTACTATAGCATGTTGCACTACTTACAGGAGTTGATGAAAATCCTGTAACTGTTGCTGATATGCTTGAACTTGGGTTGAAGATACCCATGCTGTATAGTATTACTGCTACTATGACTATGATTAAGATGGCCCAGCCATAGGTCATCATGTATTCCAAAGCGGACTGGGATCTTTTACTTTTTGTTAAAAGAGTTAAGTGCTTAGTTGTGTGTGAATATATATAAGAACGCTCTGCTTTTTCCTTTTCTCTATTGTTTAGGGCTTTAAATGGCATATTATTGGATGGAAAATAAAGGATATAAATATTTCTTTAGGTTAAAGTAATTTATCTTTTTTTAAGTTTCTGCTATAAGCAAAAAACTATTTTTTATAGTAAAAAGAATATAATATAAATGATAAAGTTTATTACTAATTATGGCCGTAAACCTGCTTAAAAACAAAAATTCAAATAAAAAACACTTGTATAATGCAATAATTGAAGCATTGCAAATTATAAAGGGGATATTTCAGCAGATTTTTAAGATATGACAAATGAAAATTATAAAAGTATGGACACTGATTTGCTCATAATTGGAGCTGGCGGCTCAGGATTAAGAGCTGCAGTCGAAGCCATAAATTCTGGCGTA
>JAJZWM010000036.1 GCA_021846665.1 Nanobdellota archaeon
TATTCAAGGAAAGCAAGGAAACAAGAGAAGAAGCACTTAAACTTTTATTGGAGGATTAAATGTCAGTCAATATAGCAATCTACATGCATATTACAATTAACGGGATGATTGCCAGATTGGATAACAGTGATTTTTCCTCCGAATCAGCTAGAAAGGATTTCCTTAAAACCATCAAGAAATACAAGGTAAATGTAATAGGAAGAAACACCTTCAATGTTGCATCAAAAAGCAGCGGTTTTCCCCTTGACGGATTAAACATAGTTGTAACCAAGCATAAGATAAAGCTGAAAAAAGAATGGAAAAACGTTATTGTAACGGATAAAAAACCTAGAGAAATAATCAAAATCATAGAAAACAATGGGTACAAAAGTGCAATGGTGGCCGGTGGCGCTTTGGCTACAAGTTTCCTGAAAAATGATTTGGTAAACGAGCTTTACATTAACATTGAACCGCTCGCTCTAGGTAAAGGTATACCTTTGTTTTCAAGAGAAAACTTTGAAAAGAAACTCAAATTACTGCAGGTAAAAAGATTTTCTGAGAATGAGATAAGGCTGCATTACAAAATCCTAAATCAACATTAAAAAGATAGATACTGGGATTGTGATTGTTTTATTTGGTAGGAATTCATCTTTGCTTATTAAGTACCTTAATCCATTGAATTTATCGATAGTATATAGACACTAATATTTAAGTGTATCACGATACATTTATTATGATATTATGTCTTTAAATTGTTTCCTGAAGAAACGTATAAAAAATAACATTTTAATGAGTGACGTATGAGAAAAATTGATAAAGATGTTTTTACTTCAGAAAATAATAATTTTTTAAGAAAAATTAAAAAAGTACCCTAAAATAAATCACAAACGTAGATATATCGAGAAAGAAAGATTGAGGGAGGTTGGAAACAAATTTGTGTTTCTTACAAATAGAAATTTAGAGAGGGAATATAACGTATAGATACGCCCTCACCTTTTTGAACCTAAAAGAAAGTAAATATGAAAAACTTAGAAAGGAAGTATGACATTTTTGTATATAATGGACACTTCTGCCATAATAGATAGGTTATAACCGATAAATAAAAGACTGTTTGCAGGCCTGGGTTTATTGCTCATATTTTATAATACATGGATAATTTTGACTTTATCTCATAAAGCATGTTCTTGAGCGGTGTCCTGTATTTTTCTTGCACTAATTTCTCATAATTCAGTTCATCTCTGCTGTCATACTTTCCGTTTTCTATGTTGTAAATAATGTCTCCAGCTATAAGCTTTGGATTTCCGAACAGAGCTGTGTAACGAACTAGCTTAACTGCATCAAACGGCATTTGAATAGCCGTATAAGAATCATATACATCCTTATATAGCATTCGCCTATGCAAAGCATTCAATTTATATGCTAACAGGTATTCAAATGGGTAGGAAGCCATATCGACGGTTTTGATTGGTATGCCCGTATACTCCAATATCGAGTGCAATGTTATCTGAATCGGCTTTATTACGTTTTGCTGCGGCACCAGGTCTATTTTTAATTCATTTACAGGCTCTTCCATTGATACATAAATGGTATAAGAATTCTTATTTTCGCTTATTCTAATATTTGGGTAGCCTGCCTTTATTATGCAAGACTCAAATTTTAAGGCGGTGCTTTTAAATGGTTGTGATCTGCTAACTTCGAAATCCAAATCTCTGGAAAGTCTCTGCTTATCCATAAAAAATCCCTTGTTTAGGGCAGTGCCACCAAAAAGATACACTTTTAGCGATTTTTCAGTTAATGCCTTTGACAATCTACTTGAAAGGTTTATCATGTCTATTTCGTATTTTATATCCTCTGGATTTAGATTGGTACTTGCAACAATCATACCTATAATTTTATCTTCCATATTACCTTAAGAATCGATTAATATTTACATTATCAAATACGCGCCATTTTTTATCGTAATTAATATAACTGCCTATTCTCTTGTCAAGCCTTGTCACACTTTTTCCAGCAATACGTTTTATGGCAGTAATTATATTTTTTGGCGCACCCGCCTTTTCTAGTATAAATCCCACTCTCTGCGTAAGAGAAGAATTATTAATCATATGCAAGTAACCTAATAATTCATCAAAGTCTTTGCTATTCATATCCAAAATCAAGTAGATTAAAGGAGTTATATCTTCGACATAATGTATATTATAAACACAATCAAGCACTGTCTTTGCTTTTGTCGAAATTTTATACCCTTTATAGTAAAACGAGCCAAACACCAATTTCCCCATAGGTAACATTATGTAAGTATACTCTCCGATTTTTCTTACCTTCTTTCTTGAAGAAGTCGTTCCCCAGATTATAAAAGATTTTGTCTGGTTGTACCCATAAACGAAAAGGGCGCTTGTAATTGCTATGTAACCGTCAAAAATATAATTTGCTGCTTTCAATGCATTGTAATTTTCCGCTGATTTTATGACAAGATACTTGCCCCTCTCCAGTCTTATCAAAGCACCTTTTTTAACGAGCTTAAATGCGATTTCTTTTATCGTGTCTTTTTCGGCAAATTTAAATATTTCATTCAGTTTGTAAAGCGTATTTATAGTAATGATTTCCCCTTCTCTGGTCAGGTTCATTATCTTCTGTTCTAGCACAGTAAGTTCCATATTTATATTTATGTAGATTAGTTATCATATAAATAACTTTCTTACATATATTAAAATTAATTTATTAATGCTTGTAGTATGATATTGGGTCTTTAAATTGTTTCCTGAAGAAACATATAAAAAATAACATTTTAATGAATAAATCAATTGATTTAAAAGGAATAGAAAGAACTAAGAAACCCAGGGTAGATGTGCCTTACAGAATAGGGCTATTACATTCCAAGAGACGGTTCTGATTTACAAACATTGCGTATTTTAAAATTAATATTTACTCAGAAGGTATTCTTTAAGTGAGTAGGCTGTATATTTGGAAAAGCTAAGGTTCGCTTATGTTTTCTTGAAGCTTCAACAATACTGATCATTTTCTTTACGTTTATTTTTAA
>JAJZWM010000012.1 GCA_021846665.1 Nanobdellota archaeon
GGATATAAATATTTCGATAAAAATTATTTTGGCAATTATGAATTATTTTATACTATAAATCACCTTATAGTATTATAATTAAAGTAAACATATGGAAATATTCAAAGAATATGATATACGAGGATTATACCCACAGGAAATAGATGAGGAGAAGGCATATAAAATAAGTAGGGCCATAGCAACTTCATTAAAAGGTAAGAAAATATTTTTAGGATACGACAATAGAGTTGGGTCCCTTGCAATAAAGGATTACGTTAAAAAAGGACTGGTAGAAAGTGGAAAGGAAGTTGTAGATTTAGGCTTAGGGCCAATAATGATACCTGTATTTGCTTCATTCATCGAAAAAACTAATGGACTATGTATAACTGCATCTCATAATCCTGCTAAGTATACTGGATTATTGCCTTACAATAAGGGGGTTACTGTAACGCCGGAAAAAATAAAAAAAGTGTATGAGAAAAACAGGTTTACCGAAAAAATCGGCGATTTAATAGAAGAGGATTATTATGAGAGATATATTTCTTATATAACTAAAAATATAGGAAAATTAAACTTAAAGATAGGGATAGACAGCATGGGTGGTTCTACGACTAGTATAGCGTCTGACATTTTTAAAAGACTTAACTGCAAAGTCAGGCTATTGCATGCTAAACCGGACAGCAATTTTTATGGTAAAACTCCTGAACCAATAAAAGAGAACGCAAGCGAATTAGAGCACATGGTTAAGAAAGAGAAATTGGATGTTGGAATGCAGTTTGATGCAGATGGTGATAGAGTTGCTTTTGTAGATGAGAATGGTAAATTTGTAGATCCGATGATTATAACTATGATATTTATTAGATACCTTAAACTAGAAAATGTAGTAGCAACTGTCGCGTGCTCTTCCCATTTAGAGGAGTTTGCAAAGATTACTTATTCAAAAGTTGGAAGACCTAACATAGAAAAAAAATTAGTAAATAAAAAATTTGATCTTGGTGTAGAAACTGCTTCGCATTATTATTTTGCAAAGTATTTCCCTTTTTCAGATGGATTATTAGGAGGAGTTCTACTGGCAAGTATACTTAATAAAACTAAAAAGAAGTTAAGCCAGCTTGTTAATGAATTTCCAAAAGTATACTTTGATTCTGTATCGCTTCCATTTGAAAATGAATCAAAAAGAACAACTAAAATGAAGGAAATAGAAAAAGAAGCGGTTAAATACGGAAAGATTGAAAGAATAGACGGAATAAAAGTAATAAATGAGCAGGGATTTATGCTTTTCAGAAAGTCTAATACAGAACCTATACTTAGAGTATACTACGAAGGAAAGGACGAAGAATCATACAAAAAGATAAAAGATACTGTAAATTCAATTATAAGATGATGGAAGAATGGATAATTGATAAGATAACTGAAAAAAATAATAAATCTAGAGAAGAAATTCTTAACTTAATAAGTCAGAGAAAAAACCAGTTTCCAGAATTAACAGAAGATGCGATATTAAGAATGCTAGCGACTGAAAATGGAGTTATACCAATTAAAAGAGATTACAAGATAAAAGAAATAAATCAAAGGATAAACCATGTAAACCTATCCGCAAAGATAAAAAGGAAGTTTCCACCAAGAACAGTTACAGTAAAAGGAAGGGAAGCAAAAGTAATGAATTTTGTTGTAGAAGACGAAACAGGTGAAATGCCCGTAGTAACTTGGAATGAGAATTATATTGACAAGATAATGAGTAGTAAAGACGGAGAAAAGATCTCAATAGCAAACGCGTACTCAAAAGAAAACCCATTTAATGGGATCATAGAATTAAATCTTGGAAGTGGAAGTGCAATATCTATAAATTCGACTGTTACCAAGCAAAAAGAAGAAACTAAAATAGAATATAAAAAAATAAAGGAGATAAAAGACGGAGAAACGGCAGATATCAATGGTTTTATAACAAGACTTTTTTCAGAAGATATATACCTTATAAGGTGCAATATCTGTAAAAAGAAGGTAGACGTTGAATGTGATATTCATAAAGATAAAGCATTATCAAAAACCTTGCGAATAAGAGGAATATTTGATGATGGTATTTACAGTTCAAGTATAACATTCTTCGATAAGCAGGCAGATTCTCTTTTAAATCTTTCGCAAAACCAGGACATAAAGGAAAAACTTAATGACATTTCATTTGGATTATATCAATTGAATATAAATGCAAAAATGAACAAATTCAACGATAATTATTCATTAACTGCAAGAAAAGTTACTAAAACAGGATATAATCTTTCTTGAGATTATACAAATATATAAAGAAATGAGCCTATGGTTATCAGGGTTATACCTATTAATCCAAGCTTTTTCACTCTATCACCTAGAAACAAAAATGATATTATTATTACAATTGGGACGCCAAGTTGGGCCACAAAGGGAGTCAAAATGGCATTAAATTTATAAGCAAATGAAAAAACCACTGTAGCTATCCCATTTAATATTCCTGCTAATGCAATGTATTTGAACTTTTTGTCGGATATATAATAAATAATTGATTTATGCTTATTCTGAAATAATGCTACAGGTAAGCAAAACAGGAAAGCGAAGGTCTGCAAAATTGCATAGTAAAGCAGCGGAAGACTTGTATTTATTGTGTAAAAAAGCACCCACATAAAAACCCATAATAATACTGCTATTAATGTGAAAACAACATATTTTGAAAATCTGGCCTTTCCTTCTGCATTAAACAGAAGGAAAGCCATACCTGCTATTATAATTAGAAAAGGGATTATAACTAAATTTAAATCAGAAATGAAAAAGAAAATGCTACTGAATAATGCTATAATAACCTGCTGTGAACCGACAATTGTATTAATTATCGATATATTATAATGCTCTACAGAATAAAGCACCATATACATTGCAAGAGTATACATCGCTCCTAAAAATGCAAGTAGTGGAAGATACGCTAGATTTAGAGAAAGACTTCTATATACAATAAATGGAACTATAATAGTACCGATTGCAGAAAACCCCAAAAAGATAGGTATAAATTTTTTATAGCCTACACCGCCTATATATTTTTTTGATATTAGAGGGTATACTGAGAAACCGATAAGTATTACAAAAAGAGACACTAAATAAGTATAAAGCATATCACAGTTTTCTTATTGATCCTGCCTTACCCACATTAACTTGCAATTCGTCTCTAAAGGATTTAACATAGCCCTTACTTATCTCTATAGTATCTCCAACAGAAAACATCTCAATTTGCTTGCCCCATAAAGAAAGCTTACATTCCCCACTGTCATCTTTTATTTTGGCTGTAGCAACCTTATTACTACCAAATTTAGTCATTACTTCTCTTGCCTCTCCTATCTCCGTTATTTCGGCAGACAAATCAACATCACTCATTCCATCCCTTAATTCTGATATTTTCATATTTTCACCCCAAAAAAGAAGAATACAATAATGGAAGCAGAATTGTAACATCACCTTCTACAGTTATCTGCTTTGCTTCTGGTTTAACCTTTCCCCAGGATATTGCTTCTTCCAACCTTGCGCCTGACAGACTACCATCCCATTCAACTGCAGTAGTCATATATATCGCATAATCTAAACCACTCTTAAATTGATTCCACCAAATTGTATGGTGCTTTGATATACCACCCCCTAGCATTAAGGCCCCACTTTTCTTTGCCTTGAAAACTATTCCTGCTAAAAGGTCCTCATCTTTTATTAAATTTATCTTAAAGTCTTTATCCTTCTGTGAGTACATCCATATCTGTGATCCCACACTTCCATCAGTTATTCCTGGAACTATTATAGGTATATTGTTTTTCCATGCCCAGAAAACTATTGATTCTTTTGCGCTCTTCTCCTTGCTTATTTTGCTTCCAATAAAGGAAATTAACTCACTCGTTGAATATTCCTTTTGTTGCCCTGCTGCTTCCTTTAATATAGGAATAAGTTTATCTTCGAGAACATAACCGTAGCTTTCATTTGGTATGAATATATTGTAAAGTCTGTTTATTCCTTCCTGCCTCAATTTCGCATCATCAGACATTTGGGTTCCAGCGTAATAATCTTTCCAAACTTTTGCCAGATCATGATCTAATGTACCGCATGTTGTTATTATTACATCTACAAGCTTATTTTTTACTAAATCTACTATAACTCCTCTTAAACCCGTTGATATAACATCAGCAGGAAAAGAAAGGAATTTAACGCATTTACTGTCTTTTTCCATATCTTTAAAGATGTCAGAAGCAACTGCTAATTTCTTTGCAGTAAATCCGCCGCTCTCTGAAAAGGCATTCATTAAGGTAGATACCTTTTCTCCTTTCTTAATCTCTATGTTTTTTACTTTCTTTCCTAGCATCCTTATTTTAGTGAATTTATTATTTAAATATGTTTTAACTAATCTATATCGCATAATTAAATCATATTGCACTATATTTTAATGAAGAAGTTAACATTTCCATAGAGGATACCACTTAAAATCAGATATACCGACAAACTTATTTTAAGATTATTTACATTTTTGTCAATAATACTACTGCTTATTATCTTTTTAGTAGCTTGCTATTTTATATCTATAAGTAAACAAGCTTATCAAGATAAAGACTAAGAAGAGAAATTTACTATTTTAATAAGCAATTAACATAGTGCCTTACTAAATTTTAAATATTCTTCTCTTGCCCAGGCTCTAATACTATTACTTTTGAACCCTTTACCATCTTAGCGAATTTATTTGCATCTTGTACTATCGGAGGAAATGTATTATAATGCATAGGAAAAACTACTTTCGCTCCTATATATTTTGCAGCAATTGCTGCTTCTTTTGGCCCCATTGTAAAAAACCCACCTATCGGAAGCATTGCAACGTCTGGCTTATAAAGCTTTTTTATAAGTTGCATGTCACTAAATAAAGCTGTATCTCCTGCGTGATATATAGTCTTGCCATCTCCTTTTATAATGAAGCCGCCTTCATTTCCGCTGTGTATCGCCGGAACCATTGCTACTTCTAAAGAACCTAATTTTACCATATTACCTATGTTCATACCAATAGTATTTGCTTCAGAGATTCCTGCTTTTTGGGCATCTAAAGAAAGCTCAAACTTACCTACTAATTTAGCATTGTTTCTCTTAGCTATGTTAAATGCATCACCTAAATGATCAAAATGATTATGAGTAACAAAAACCATATCTACCTTTACATCCTGCGCTTTCATTGCTGCTTTTGGGTTATTTGTAAGGAATGGATCAATTATTATTTTTGTATCTTTAAAATTCACAAGCCATGCAGCGTGCCCTAACCATTTAACGCTAACCATATACAACACCTCCTATATTACTTACAAAGGAATTATTCCACTTGCAGTCACTGCCAGCAATATTGAAAGAACTCCGGATGCAATAAGAAAACCAGATTGCAAGCCTGCTTTCATCTTACCATGAGTGAGCGCGAAGAAACCTACTTCATCAAATAAGTAGGAGATTAAGGTTACTTCCACTATTACGAAATCAGCAAGACTGTAAATAGCATAACCTGAATTCCAAAAGAATAAAGCGATAATTGCAATTATATTAAATACAAAGAGTACCATAGTCATATCCCCTATAAACTTCATATCCCAATTATACAGAAGAGTCATTCCAAACGTTATCCATACAAATGAGAATATCAGCATAAGAAGAGAAAACATCAATTCCACATTTGCTGCAGGATAAACTGTCCCATAAGGTGCAGTTATTATAAGAAGTAAAGAAGAGATTAATATTGCAATTCCTGCTAAAGTGACTATTACACCAAGTGTTTTCGCAGTAGTTTTATCTTTGCTTGATCCTTTTAAATTTATACCAGATATTATAGCTGCGACAGAAAAAGCGGAAATAGCAAATGCTACAGGTGCTAATGACATTTAAATTTAGAGTATTAATTATATATAAACCTTTAGATGACAAGCCTGTACATTAACTATAAATTAAACTGATGGCAAGGAAAGTGAACATACAGGAGCTGCATTATTTATATCTTTACATATCATTGCAGTTATATAATTAGCTTCCTTTGTTATTCCCTTATTTATTGCAGAACCGGTAATATTAAATTGATTTATTATATAATCTGGCATGTATCCTGTGCCATTTGAAGCAAATATTATAGGAACTCCGTCATTTACTAAGCTGGAGCCTGCCCCTACTTCGAAGAAAGTTCCTCCTATTAGTGAAAAAGGAACTGCTCCTTGTGGATCATATTTCTTTGCATATTCGTTTTCAAAGGGAGTTAGTATTTGTAGCGGAGAAGGATTTGGATATTGATCATTATAAAGTTCTTCGGAAGTAAAGTTAACATATTTTGAGGTATAAACCAAATGTGGATTAAGAAAATTAAGTGTCCAATCCCCTTCATACGCATGATAAAATAGAGTATCTGTCTGAGGAAGCTGAGAATAGTTTGTTATTGGCAGGGTATTGAGTGTTACGGCTCTACCATAATAACTCCAATTTCCAAAATTGCTTAAGGCATCGAAAAGTGCATATCTTTCGATTGCACAGTATTCGCAGCCTTCTATGCCAGCGAAATTGACCCATAATTTCCCATTATTTATTATTGGAGAAGCACCATCTATACTAAACCAATTGTTTCCTACGCTTTTTGTGGCTGATCCGTTTACAAAGAAAACCAGATATAAAACTATGCCTATTATAACTGCTAATAAAATCACAAACATATAAATTATTGTTTTAAGTTTAAACTTTAAACTATCCATCCTAAGTACAATATTTAAAAGCATATAAATTTTGCTAATTTATTTAGTATATGGAAATAAAGCTAGAGTATGATGATGAGAAGGGTATCTATCTATTAAACAAGATTCGTGTACTGATTCTGCCAAAAGGTAGCTTAGAATCATTACAAAACTCAGTTAATATGATACTTGGACTTGCGACTAAAAGCATATTCCAAGATGTTTCCTCGACTGTTTTTTATTCTTTTTTGAAAGACTTGATAAGAATGAAATCATTAAAGATTAGAGGAGAGGAAAGAACAGAAATAGAAATGTTTGACCTTTTCAGAGATCTTGGATGGGGCCGTATAAATAAGATATCCAGTGATTTAAATGTCTACAAAATAAGCATAGATGGCAGTGCAAATTCATTTTTAAATATCATATCAAATTCTCCGTACTGTTTTAATAGTATAGGGGTTCTAACTGGAATTTATAGGATAATAACTAACAGGGATGTAGAGGTTACTGAAGAGAAATGCAGAAGCACCGGGGATTCTGATACTGATTACTTTAATGTAGATGTAAAAGCTGAAAAAGGAGAATATTCTTATATCCCTTCGCAAGTATTTGATCAAAAAAGTGAAAATTTAAGAAATATAGAAATAACTAATGATGAAACGGATATTTTTGTTAATTCAATACCATCTGAAATAATACCTGTTGTTTATTTTCCTTATCTATTTAGTAAACTAAGAAAGATAATAGGACAAGGGGTGTATGGAATAGAAAACCAGGCTGGAAAGGAACTTGCAAAATTGTACCAGCAATATAACTTACAGATTATAAAGGAAAAATATGGCTTAAATGACCTAAGCATAATATCTATTTTAAGTGGATTTGGAAAGATAAAGACATTAAAAACAGAATTAGGTTATCTATCAGAAGTAGATGTATACAATTCATTTAATGCCTTGCACGTAGACGATGCAATAGAAAAGAGATGTTTCCTTTTAGGAAGCTTACTTTCTGGTCTTTCATACAAACTTACTGGAACAATGTTAAAATTAAATGAAAAAGAGTGCTCCGCTATTAATAATGAAGTATGCAAATTTTCATTTGAGTGAGTATAATTATTAATATTAATTAAGTAATCATAATCTTGGAGCTATCGCCCAATAGGAGGGCACACGACTGAAGCTCGTGACGGTGAGGGTGCAAATCCCTCTAGCTCCAAAGTTTTTTAATTAAGTTCTTTACTGCTCACTGCACTTTATGCTTTTTATCACCTTATCAAAAGCCATATTTACTGTGCTTATTGAACTGTTTTGAGAAGCTAACGCAAATACCATACACATTGTTTTGCCAGTAATTGCTACTGCCACTTTAACGTATTTGAATGAGATATTTTCAATCTGTGGTATTCTAATATCCCTGTCAGTTATAAGGACACCGGGTTTACCAGATAAATTAATGTTTGAATAATTCACTGTGCTTATTTTAAAAGAACTTAGAAAACTGTTTACTTCATTTATATTTGTAGAATTCGAGAAATTAGAAGGAATATTGAAATCAGATACCAATACCAAATTAACATTTTTAACAAACTCGCCTATATTTGCAAGACTTAAGTTCTTTGACAATGCTCCAGAGATTACACTAGGTACATCCATTATAATATTTGAAACGTATGAATTTGGTAATATTATTGATATAGAAGAATTTGTAATCTCATTTGATATTTCTTTAGAGATGCTACTGTTATTTTGTGAAAGTATTGGAACTCCGTTTATAACAGATGGAGAGAAAATAAGCCAATTCCCTGGATAAGAGAAATTAATTCTATTTGAAACCATTGTATTATTTGAATTAGCCCCCTTGAAAAAAGACGTAACGGATTGGCCTATCAGACTTGCAACCTCAGGCGCATTTATATTTATTACATAAGTAGAAATTAACGAAAATACGATTATTGCAAATATTAAATAAAATACTATCTTAAGCAGCCCCATAATTTATGAAATAGCTATGCCTATAAAAACTTAGCTATAGATAATTTAAAATATTTTACTAGTAATTAAGACACGTATAGTCCATCCAAAATATCAAATCCATATTCTGTACCTATCCTAAGACTGTCTAGGTCCCAGCCATATTTAGTTGCTAAATAAAGAATTGGTAAAAGATTACTAAAATTATCTATCCTACCATATACCTTTAGATTAGTTTTCTTGTCTTTTCCAAGTGCTTGATCTATTTTTTCAAACCACCCTTTTGAAAAGTTTAGGTTTTCTCCGTCATAAGTTTCTTCTTCCAACAGTTTTATAAAAATACTGATATAATCTGGGATACACTCTTGTGACAGTCTAATTGCACTTTCTATAAGATCATCAGGTAACTTATCTATTTCAAGATAAACCTTTAATTTCTTATTTGCCTGCTTTGTTATTTTTAAGATAGAATTAATTTCTTCCTTAAATAAATCAGGATTATCTGTCAACAAGGATAGGTTAGGACTAAACTCTATTTCACTGGTTTTAAATGATAACGCGGAAGAGCATGCCTGCTTTTTTTCTTCTATTATGTTTCTATTGCCATGAAAAGAAGATATAAAAGTTATCAATTCAAGTTTACCGGTTTGACTTATAAATTCCTCTGCTTTAGAAATAGCTGTGATAGGTATACAAACCCTACTAAAACCATAATCAATTGCTTTTTTTATGAATTCTTTTAATTTGCTTTCAGGAAGATAAGCAGGCAGGTAAGTAAGATCAATATGAGACAAAAGCCAATTTTTAAAGTCTTGTTTTGATTTGAATATATAAGATGGATCAAAGCCTTCGAGCCATGTAGCTAGGACCATATCAAATCAAGCAATGTGCCTCCGATTATAAATATATTTTATTTCCTTATAAAAAGAAAAACATGAGTTATTACATTTAAACATATAATTGTTTTGATTCCATATGATTTATAGTTTTCTGGGTATCTTAGGACTTTTCTTTCTAAATCAAACTCAACAGTCGCTGCTGTCTGCTGTTATACTTTTACCGTATGTATCTGTATAAACACAGCTACCACTATCATAAAAATAGCTGCTAGTACCTGGTATTTGACTATAACAATGCAAAGAAGAATACCCTGGCATAGTTGCAGTACAAAAAGAGGTGCTTGCTGGGTTTGGACTATTTGCAAGGCTGCAATCAGTACTACATTCAAACTCGAATGAACTTACATTAGAAGCGGGAGGTTTTATTGAACTTGAGGTCTTTGAAATAGGCAAAATAACAAATACCACTACTAAAACTAAAATTAGTAGGCCTAATATTATTATAATCAGAGTTGAAATTGGAAGCCCCTGTCCTTTCATTTAATTATAGATTTATTAAAAGTTAAATTACTATCTATTTAAAATTAATAATCTGGCCTGGCTACTTTATCGAATTTGTCCTTCGCTACTTTATACCATACCCCATTAAATTTTATAAAATCTTGCTTGTTTTTGGTTACTATCCTTTGTATCTGCTGATTTGCAGCTTCAGGTTTCACTTTTAAAATAGCCGTTTTAACCTTATTTTCATTGAAATTTTCTTTAGGCAATGATATCTTTACCTTTCTCACATTGATATGTTGCGCTTTATAGGTAGGGGGAGTTATCGTTATAATTCTCTCTCTAAATCTTAAGACCATGGCTGCTAAAAAAAGACTTATTATCGCAAAGGTTAGATATGCTATTGCTGTGTCAAATAGATTTAATAGAAAAGAAGTTATTGCAACCGGAAGCAGTTTCCTCTGCAGGAAAAATACAGATATTGCCAAACCAAAATCTAAGAACGAAGAATATACCGATAACCTAACAGCAGTTGAAGACAAAACAGAATGAAATTTTTTTCCTTCTACCATAATTACTATACTCCTTGTGCATATTAAACTTTTCTCCCGTTTAAATACATTTTTAACCTTCTTTAATTTTATTACAACTTGATTTTTCTGTAGTTTATAGAGATGCTGCTTTTAGAGTCATTTAACATTGCAATGTAAAAATCATTTTTAAAGTAAACAAGCACTTCTTTAGGGTTAACTGCAAACATTGTGCCATCCCTAAAATTAAATCCTAGAGAATTTAAGCTTGCTACCATATATTTCGCTGATTCTTTTAAATTTGTTAAATCTAATAAGTATAAATTTTTCTCAATATTAAAAGGACTTTGAGATTTTAGATATTTAATAAATTTTTCGAATGAATTAAAATTACTTGTGAAATCTACAAGCTCATTATCAGAATACAAGTAATTTGAAATCCTCCCATTAAATTTAAGGGCCGCTAAAACAAATGGCAGACTGTGATATTTATCTAGGTAAAAAGTAGAGCTTATTACGGAATCATTTTTGTATTTATCCAAAAATCCTGATTTTATCACTGCCCTGTGCACTTCCTCATGCATTATGAGAGCTTTTTGGCTTTCTGTGTTTTGTATCTTTTGTTCATTGTTTAAGGGCCCTGGATTAAATAATTCTTTAAGTAGATAAAATTTATCCTTTTCCAAGTCATAAGAAGCTAGTGCATTGTAAATTACTTTTCCGTCTAAATTAGACCTCTCTGGCTTAAAAACAAAGCTTTTGGGATTGAAATCCATGTATTCTAAAAGCTTTGATTTTTCAAAGGAAGAGCTTAGGTCTGTAAGTATTTTTATTAATTTTTCTTTACGGCCCATAATAGTAAAATGATAGGGATTAAATATAAAACTTGGTTTTTAGGTTATTAATTATTTCTCCTTAGCTTTCATTTCTAAAATTGCACAGTATTACCACCAATAAATTTAGGACTCATAACAACTGATGAGACCTACAATATTACTATGCAATAACCTCTTTCTAAACCTGGTCGTAGTTTTTCTGCCTGCCTTTTATAAAAATACCTGTTTTTTGATAGCGAAAGCTTTATATATAGGTACTATTCTATAGTAATGAATAAAAGGAGGTAATATGAAAAACGATGAAAAGGAACTTTCAACAAAAAGATATGCTCTTAACAATATTCTTGGCGATCCAAGTAAATTAGAGGAAGCACGTAAACTTGCTAATTATGAGAAGCCCGAACCGGCATATAAAAGAGCGATAGTTGCTCTTGGCGGGCCGAACCAAGAGAAAAGACTGGAAAAAGCCTTATATGAATACCAAAGTGATCCGTCAGCAGCATTGATAATCTCTGGTTTTGGCAAAGATTTTAAAAACAAGGAAAAATATATGGTAAAAAGCAAAGACTTAGATAGTATAATAGTAGAAGACAAATCTATAAATACAGAAGAAAATGCTATCAATTCTCTTTATATTATAAAAAGCGAATTTCCGTCTATTGATAAGATTACCATAGTAAGTGACTACGCACATCAGCCTAGATCTGAAATGCTATTCAAGAAATATGCAAAAGAATCAGGTAAAAAGTATGAAATAGAGTTCTCTGGAATAAAAACAGAGGATAAACTTCACAGGGTTATATATGAACTTGGTGCCTTCCCGCTTTCTTTCGTGCCGTATAGCACTCATAAGAGAATAACACAAAAAATAAGAGGCATAAATTACAGAGAGTAATCATTAAAAATAAGCTATGGGAAAAAACAACCTGGAAAATATATTGAAGACTGAAGGTATAAAAAACGAACAGCCAATAAAATCAAGATACTATAAAATAGCAGAGGGCCTCGAACTTTTTACTTATGGATCTCTTTGGAGTGGGGTAATTGCTCTTTATTTGAATAAATATTTATTAACTGATATATTTGTGTCAGCAGGTTCGCTAACTTATGCGTCATACATCATGATAAAATATGGGTATGGGAGGAAGCGTAGAGGGACCTAATTTCTGTACAGTAAGTCAAGAAGAGGTACAGGCATACGAAAGAAAAGTAGAAGGTTATAAGAGCCATATCAAAAATACAATTCAGTTTACCAATAAAAAAGGATTAAAGGGTTTAGATGCATTGTTATACGCATTTTCTAAGCTATCTGGAACAGATTTTACTATTGTGGGAGAAGAATACCTGCACGGAGAGATGAAGGGTTTGGATTACAAACTAAAGGATGTTGAAGATTTGGCAGGTGATGAAAGAGTTTACAATAATATTGATAAAACTGATGGCTTTGGAATTTTTATTTCTGCAGCAATAAACAATGTTATAAAACCTGGAGAGAAGGTTTACATAAACTCTCCGAGACCTATAGACAAGTTATTCTATGGATTGAAAAACGCAGAAGGGCATGTAAATGTAGCTGGAAATAATCTTGGAGAAAGAATTGTAAATAGTAAGATATTTGCCAAAACCGCAGGTTATGAAGCAGGTAAAGAAATGATTAAATCAGAGATGCATATTTACAAAGCTGGCGAGGGTTTAGGACGTGACTCGGTTGGTTCAACGATATACGTTCATGATGTCGGCGATTTTCTCGGCCAGGATGCGGATCATTCTATAATATTCGCTAAAAAAGCTGGAATTGGCGCAGGCAATAGTATAAAAGATTCAAAACTTTATGTTGATAAAACTGAAAAGTGGTTAGCGGATTATGCAGAAAACAGCGAAATACATTTTGGTGAAGCCGGTGATGAGTCAGCTAAAGAAATAAGAAATTGCAATATCTACGGCAAGAAAGCAGGATATAATTTTGGGGAGGATGCATACAAAAGCAAAATTTATGTAGATGAACTCGGTAATAATGCCGGCTTGGGAATGGAGTATTCAGAGCTTCACTTTAAAAAATTAAATGGAAAGTTGGGCTGGTGGTACATTGATCTTGCACTACCACATAATAAAGTCTATAAAGGAGAGTCAAGATACATTTTACCTAACATAAAGCATGGTTTAGAATTTACTGGATATGCAACTAAGGAATTATTAAAGAAGCTTAAACCGAAATGAAAGGATAACTGGGCCGAATTTTTGTTTTATTTGGGCGGATTTTAAAATTTAGTCACTTAATGTCTAGTAATAGGATTGCGCATAGATAATTATTATCTATCATTTTTTATTTTATCTTAACAAAATCTTATATAGGTGTTTATTTCAGGATACTTTGATTTTATCAGCTAAATTTTAAAGTCTTTGTAATGAACTATCTTTAATGTTTTCATATTAAGCAATTGTTTTTGATCGCTTTCTCGTATTAATTCTGCAAGAACATCCTGCTCGGACAGATTATCCTTTACTAAAAATATTACAGAATCAAACTTTGTTTCAAGTATCCTTTTCAGGCTTTCAATACTGTAATTAACTAAAATGTATTTTTTAAGCAGGCCCTTTATTAAAAACCCTTCTTCAAATTCTTCAAAGTTTATTTTACTAGTTTTTAATTGATTCAAAACAAGATACTTAAATAATTTTCTGAAAAATTCTTCTTCTGTTAATGGAGTTATACCTTTTACCTTTAAATTTTCGCTGTAATCTTTATTTATGAATAGGAATTTAGAGGTTTTCTCACTTGGAAAGTCTAGAGAAACTTGAGATATAACCTTATTTTTTAAGAAGTGGTTCTTTATTGAATCAAATTCCTCTTTATCCATAATTCCTGAGAGATTCTGCATATGCAGAGTAAGATTCAAAAAGTAATTAGAATTTATCTCATTTAGGAATTCTTTCTCTTTTACAAATCTATTGTCTACCTTGAAAAAACTATAAAAATCTTTGTCCATCTCTCTTTTTAAAGCAAATAAAGAAGAATCTGCAGTTTTATCAATGACTATTCTATCAGCTTCAAACAAGCAGAAGGGACTGATAGTTTCATTAAAGACCAAAAACTGTGACTTATTTAATTTAGAGATATAATCTGCAGTAATCTCATAATTTCCCGGCAAAAATTTGTAAATATCTGAGTAAAGATTTATTCTACCTATAAACTTTGTATTTGTATTTTGTATTGCACTTGAGAGTATAGAAGAAATCTGCTGATCTGAAAATATAAATCCAAACCCAAGCTCTCTTATTTTGGCTATTATCGAATGTAATATAGGTATACCTTTAGCGTAGTCTTTCTCTTTATTTACATCTAACACAGTGTGAGCATCATCTATTACTATAACTCTCTTGAATTGATTACCTTGGTTTAAAGCTAGATTAGAATAATAAAATGAGGAAAGAATTAACGAAACAAGGAAATATTGCTCAGCAGTTCCAACGTTTTCTATACCAATTACAATATTTTTATCCTTCAAATTTTCGAAAGAAATCCCAGTATTACAGTCAAATATCGAATTAGACGAAATGAGACTTTTAAGTCTTCCTTCAATGACTTTGAAGTAATCATTCCTCTTGCCATTTAAAGTAATATAAATTAATAAATCTGAAAGACTTGGTGGATAATTATTATCCCAAGAAGAAAAAAAGTTTATAGTGTTTTCCATAATGTAATCTCTGCTACCTATAAGTAATGAGAAGCTATCTGAAAAAATATCAGCAAAATGCACTATCCATTCCTTCTCATTTGTGTTTACCGGCGCTTCAAGTGGATTTATTTTAAGATCATTTGCATCTATATACACTGTATCTTGATTTAACCCTAAAATCTTATAATCTTTTTTCATATCGAATGCAAGATATTTTATTCCCTTTTCAGAGATCTTATTCAGTATACTATATATTAAGGAAGTCTTACCATGGCCAGTTGAACCAACTATCAGTATATTTCTGTTTAAATCATCAGTAGATAAAGAAAACCGGCCAATAATTTGATCTTTGTAGATTAAGTTACCAACTTCAAACCCGCCTTCCTTTCTTTTTACTAGGGGGAACAAAGGATCTGAAATTGGGAATATTGACTGTAATTTTTCGAATTCTTCTTTTATCTTTGAGAGCAAAAAGACCTGCATCTCTTGATCCTTTGTTTTGCTTAATCTTGAAATTAGATTTTCCACGCTTCGTGTATCTGTAATTTCCCTTAAAAACCGCAGCTTTTCAATCATTGCTTGAAGTGTTTCTTCCATCAAACGCCTTACTGCATAAAGGAAAGATCATATACCTTGCTTGCTAAAGCAAGTGCGGAAGCTCCTTTTGTAGTCAAAATTTTTCTGAAGAAAATATCCCTTTCAAGGTATCCTTTCTTCAGCAGTTGCTGCTGCGAATTAATAAACTCCTTATAAGACCCTTTTACTATTTTCCTAAGATCTTTTAGATTTATACTGAGATTAACTGCATTAAGTGTATAAATATCCAAAAGATCTAGATCGTTTATTTGCTCCTTTATGCAATTTACACACAGAGGAGGAGAAAGGCCAGTATCATGCTTTTCACAAATTAGGCCATTACATTTAGAACACAGAATTACAGGTGTGGTTTCTTCAATAGAATGCCGACCATTTACACATAAACCCTTTGATCTTACTTTTAGAACACTACCATTTGAAGTTGAAACATTTTTATATCCTCCTATATTGAATGGATCTAATACGACAATTTCCTGCTCTGTTATATCTCCTTCATTTTTCTCCGAAATGTACTGAGAGATTGAATTTATCAGTGATTCTAACTGGTCATTTCTGCTATTTACTTGTGAAATTTTTTCGTTTATCTTTAATACTGCTTCATAAAGCTGTTTTATTTCATCTTCCATCATAGACCTCCTAAAAAGCCGAGAAATAAAGAAGGGATATAACTAAATGCCTTTATTATATCGTTTTCAGTAGATACAAAAAAGTTCTGCTGTGTTCTTTTTGTCAGCACAATTTCCAGACTTTTATTAATTCCGTAACTTAGATTTATCGTTCCATTATTGTTTAATTGAAAAACTTCCTTTGTGAAATTTCCATTGTTATAATAATATACTAGATTTAGACCTGTTTGATTTAGATAAACATCTTGCGAATTTTGAGAGCTTTTAGTATTATATTGTTTTAGCATGTAATTTGTGTAGTTTATTTCCCTACTTAATACATCTGCATAGTTTACCTTACTATCTGATTCCTTTGATATAGTATTGTTCATTAAGTAAATGTTATTTAATATTACTTTATCCAAACCTATCAATTTAGAGATATTGAAATTGCAGCTGTTTACATCCTTGTAATCAGTTACATAATTTGTTATTATGTCCTTTTTATACACTGTAGATGGCATAGAGGAGATATTCAAAGAATCATAGATATAATAAGACTTACCAGGTAAAATCGTAATATCTTGATAGCCCAAACAATTTTGGCCCACATACAAATTATAAGTATAATTTTCAGAGCCATTTTTAAGCAATAGCTGATAATTTCCTTGCTCCAGGCTTAAAGTATATGGTTTAGAAAGAGTATCTCCTAAAAAAATAGTATTATTTCCATTACGCAGGTTAAAGCTTAAGTTTTGCCCACCTTCAAAAGACAGACTTACTTGGAAATGCTTAGTTAAGTTGAAATTTTCTATACTCGTATTTGAAGAATTACTGAGAACTACTCTTAAATTATTATAATAATTTATTAATGAATTATTGCCAGATAGGTATAAAGATATATTTTTAATTGAATTGTTTATTGAAAAGAGCGAATTATTAAGTTTATTAGTCTCTAAAAAACTGTTGTTATTATAGGTTCCTTTTAAATTTATATAAATTCCGTTTAAACTACAACCTATAGGAGATTGAACTTTAACTATAATATTATAGTTTTGTGTTTTATTTGAATATCTTTCTGAATAGTTAAGATTGTAGTTATTTTGCTTTGTTTGGCCCCAATTATAACTTTTTATGGAATTTAATAGTAACCTATTATTTGCTTTAAAGAGAAATACGTTTCCATCGCCTCCATACCCAAGGTTAGAAGTAGTATAAGGAAAAGGTAACTTAAAGGAATTATCTAAATAAATACTACCTCCTCTTACATTAAAAGTGCCATTATTGATAAATGAATCC
>JAJZWM010000037.1 GCA_021846665.1 Nanobdellota archaeon
AATCTCATTAATCAAATTTTCTAATCTGCTATAATCTTTTTCTTTGTTCATAATCTTCTTTTAGTCTATTGTAATTTTTTATTACAGAATAAACATAATATATAAATCTTTATTTATTTGTAAGTAGGCATTTTATTTAATGACGTTAAAAATACAGTTATTTATATTAGCTTAATAAAATAAATCTTATATTTATTGTTTATAACAACAAAATATAATTATTTGTGCTGTTATTAAAGCATTTTTATAACTAATATTAAAAACAAAAATATTTAAATACCCTCTACAGCTATAATAACGAATGGGAAGAATAAGGGGTAAAGAAATAAGAAATGCAACCGTAGAAGTACTTAAACTGTATAGAACTCTTTTCACTGATAATTTTGAAGGTAATAAGGAAGCATTAAATAAGGTTATAACCGCTCAGAAAAGAAATAGAAATAAGATAGCTGGTTTTATAACTAAACTTGCAAAAGAGAAGGCAATAGAAGAATTTATAATAGAACATTCTTCGAAGTGATTAGATAAGTTTTATTCTCTCTATTGAAGATTTGCCTTGCGGAAGAAGTCGATCTATATAATCTTCATTTATCTGTATCGAGTACTTTTGTGAGAGAGCTCTATTTATCTTTCTTATAACTTCATCCCTTTTTTTATTTCCTGGTTTTATTAGAAAAAATGTTATGTTTGGCTCATAAGGCGTAACTTTTAAGTCTGCTAGGTCCTCTTTTATCTCTACAGAAAGGTAAATACCTAGTTGTGCATTTTTCACATAGTCTCTTTTTCCATCTATATAAAAAGCGCCCTTCTTAAGGTACTCTCCAGAAGGGGGCGTTTTTGTAACCTGTTCAGGTTTTACGAAATAAACATCAAGGTTTGCTGCACCTGCTCTCCATGCGGATGAATATGATGCTATCATCACAGCAGCTTCTTCCAAATCTTTTCTATTTATATCTATATTCTCATCATGTTTTATCACTCCAAAAGGACTGCCGAAAACATCTGCATGTCCAATTAAATCATTCTTTTCTACATGTTTTTCTATGAGTGATTCATTTTGATTTACATCCTTCCCTATTATTGTTAATCTCCCACTAGACGTTATAAAATGTCTAAACTTTGAGTACCACTGGTTTTCTACCTTAACTTTTATCCTTTTTATCATCTTTGTTCTTGAAGTTATTGCTTCTGTATCTATATTTTTAAGTCTCTTTGCCTTTTGATATAAACTGGACAAATTATAATTCAAGCTTTGTGTTATATCTATATTGATTTTTTGTCTTTCTTTAGGTATTATGTCTTTTCCTTTTATTATAAAGCCAATACTATCTAGCTCCTTTTCTCTCTCACTTATATCTTTATCAGATGACTTTAAAATCTTTATTGCGTTTTCTATTCTTTCGTAGTTTGAATTTATGAATTCTATATCTTCTTCATATTCCTTTAGTCTGTTCTGTGCCTTGTTAAGTTCTATTTTTACCGGATTCTTTCTCTCTATCTGTACAGATCTTTCAAAGAGTTCTATAACTGCAGAATTTATGCTATTAAAATATTCCTTTTGACCTTCTATATGTTTTAATTCAATTGTAGAAAAGATATTTTTATTTATTATGTTTGGTTTTTTTTCTTTCACTATTTCAAGGAATTTTTCTCGTAGTATTTTACTTTCATCAGGATTTAATTCAACAGGTTTCTTTGATTTATCAATCTTTGCGCGAAAACATGCTTCTTCTGCATAATAACCACCTAAAGAAAAGTCCATTGCAAGACTTTTTACTATGTTTTCTCTATCGGATGCTTTTAAGATTGAATAGAAACCACCATACATATCGTTAAAAGACTTCTTGTTTCCAGGAGGGTATAAATAGTCACCACCACTGGAAATCTCTCTACTTTCAAATTTTCGCTGAAAAAGTGCTCTTTCTATTTTTTCATCTTTTAAAAGTATTACATTTCCTTTAGAAAACATCTCTATAATCAGTTTATTATCATTAGTTTTTATTTCTAATATCCTGTCAGAGTTATGCATATCGATTGAAAATCTTTTTCCCTTAAGCGCATTTTTTACTAGAAGTGTGAATCCGAAATCAATGCTATCTTCTGGTTTTTCATCAACTATACAGAAATAACTTCCCGGTACTATCTTAAGCCAATACTCCTTTCCTTTATAAATAAGGAAATAAAATTCATTTTTTCTGCTTTTTATATTTCTTATAAATCCACCGTTTATGTATGTAATTTCATCAAGTAATTTGTATATATCCAAGGATGTTAAACTTTGCATGATCACTGATTGAAGTTGGCCTGTATAGTAGATTTAATGCTTTCAACGTCACTTTCAAAAGCCGTTTTTCTCTGATTTACTACTTCTTCATTCATTTTGTCATATATCGGCCTTACAAGCTTTGAAACTCCCTTTGTCCATTTATTAAGATAGTCTACTAATATATCAGAAACCAGCTGTACTTGTACAGTTCCGGTCTTTACTTTTAGCTGCTTTCCATCTTTTACTGCCATTGTCTCTTGGATATTTCTGTAATCTAAGTTTACAGTAATTCTATAAGCCATATAATCATCGATTACTTTCATGGCTATCCATTTTATAACATAATTTAGACCAGAAAACTGTATATAACTTGTTTCTTTTACAGAATAACCTGTAGAAACTAAAAGATCTCTAAGAAAATTGTAAAATTTCTGATCATCTATAACTCCCTCATACTGGACAGTGGTGGTACCCATTGGTATTATTTCCATATTTTAATTAGATTTTGTTTAAATTTAACTCTTTCCAGC
>JAJZWM010000003.1 GCA_021846665.1 Nanobdellota archaeon
CCTTTTTTAACGGTCTTTATTTCTTCTGCCGATAATACAGACCTACCAAGTGCAATAAGTTCTCCTTTAAGTGTCATTATACCTATAACTTCGTCTTTATTGAAATCTGTAAATTTAACTATGCCTGGAACAGCAAGAGGAGAACCATGACAGATAGGATCAACAGCTGTATCGGAAATAAAAACCTTTGGCAAAAAGTCTATTGCTGACTCTATACTTCCAAGACATTTATTTAACAGCCTTTCGTCATTTTCTTTCTCATAAAAATAAACCGCATCTTCTAAATCCTGTAATGTGACTAGGTTATCTTTCTCTGACAGCGTTGAAACCTTTGTCCTTCTTAGCTCTACCATGTGTGCGCCGATTTTTAACTCCTCTCCCATGTCATGTATAAGCTTTCTTATATATGTTCCAGATTCTACGCCAACTTTAAAAAGAACATCTTTTCCGTCTATTTCCAATATCTCAGAATAGTATATCTCTCTTTGTCTATACTGCCGTTTAACATGAGATCTAACTGGTGGTAATTGCATTATTTTCCCTATGAATTTGTTAAACGTATCTCTAAGTAATTGCTCATCGACTTCACTATGCAGATGCATCAGAGCTATGTATTCCTTCCCCCCAAAAAGAAGCACTGGGAGAACCTTCGTAGCATTATTTATAGCCAGAGGCAAAAGGCCTGTTACATTAGGATTTCTTCAATCTTCTAAAGTCCCTGAGTAACCTACCTTCTTTGCACCCAGTCCTGCTATAATATTCTTTGCTATGTAGGCTGCGGTCTTAGACCTTATACCTGCTGGTTTATCCAGAAGTATAAAACCGTAGTTTATCCTTTCCTTTATGCTTCTATCCTTTGGAGCTTTACCGTATCTGCTATCGGTTTCTTCCTCTCTCAAGGAAAAGACTTCGTGTTTGAAATCCTCCAAAGGCAGTTTCATTTTATTTAATCGTAAATCTAAAGATTAAAACTTTGCTTTTTATCTAATAGCTGGTTTATTTTCAAATAAACTAAATTTAATACTATATAATTAAAATAAGAATTATATTTTATATTTTCTGCTTTATTATATAATCAGAACAAAGTTGTACAACACTTTCTAAGTCTATATTTGATGAATCAATGACAAGATTAAAGGGAGTAAAGTCTTTGTCTATTTCTATCCCATATATTTTTTTGTAGATATTTTTTGTAAGCAAGTCCTTCTGTTTCATAAATTTCATTGCATCGCTAAAACTTATTTTATCTCTAATACTTACTCTTTTTGCCCTAACGCTTTCATCTGCCTTTATATATATTTTTATTGTTTCTTTGTCATTTATCTTCCACGGAGCTACCCAACTATCAAGAACTACATCCTTTTTTTTCTTAAAAAATGAAAGAATAAATGAATCAAGTCTTTTATCATATTGAGGATTCTTTAACCTGAATTTTACTGCTTCTATCCCCTTTTTTGACTCCCAAACCATAAAATCCTTCTTTGGAAGTAGACTTTTTAATTTAGAACTAGCTGAGAAGTATTCAATCCCGAAGTTGAGAGCCAGAGTAGTAGCAACGCTCGACTTGCCTGAAGCAGTTAGTCCTGAAACTATTACTCTCATGATTGATTAATTGGCGTATTATTTATAAGTTTACTGTATTTTGAGAATACTGCTGGTAGATAACTTAGATTATCACAATAATTCTGAGCTGAAGGTGAAACTGAACATTCCCCAGTAAGCATATATTTGCTTAGCACAGAATAATTTATCTGATAAACATTTACATCTGTAAGTACTTGGTTCTCTATACTTAGTAAAGAGTTTACTGGCATGTTATCGGTATAAAGTAGCTTGAACCCAGGTATGCTTTCATTGAGAAGGTAAAGCTTATCAAACAATGTATTCATAGTATCATTAGGCATGTATAACAAACCGGGGCTATTTCCAAACTGTGACATATTTATTGGCAGTACCTCATATCCTCCAGGTGCTTGAGGTATACCGCCTATATGAAGATCAACTGAGTTAGTAGCATTCAAAAGCATCATTCCGCCAGGTATACCATTATCTGTGACTTCTTTACAGCCTACACTATAAACACAGTTATAATCTAATGGTAATGGACTAGAAAATTGCGCAGTAAGCTCATCATATACTATCCCGTATGGATTCCCCATGCTTGTTATTATACCATTACTACTTGCATTCAAAGGTATGAGAACCTCTACTAAAAGATCATTATTTGCATTACCTGGTAAACCTGGTATTGTTGCATTTGAATACATAGAAGCTATCTGTCCATTTGTATCTCCAAAGTCAAGTAAATATTTGTAACTTTTATTTCCGATATTCTGACTGTTTATAGTGACATTAGTTTCTGCCATAGGAGTAAATGAAGTAGGCTCTAACGCAATTGTAGAGATAGCAGAGAATTTTTCTACCTCACTGCCACTTATCACAGCATAAGTTGGCTGATGTATGTAATGAAGGTAAGTTGAATAAGTATACGGAGAAGTTGCTTCAAAGAAGTACTTTGCTATCATTGACTGATAACCATAAGCATTACTTCCGTCAGCTACAGTTGTTCTGTTAGCTATTGCTTCTTCCCAGTAACCATAATCCCACCATGATATTATCGAAGTATTAACGGGTGTATTCTGGCTTACCCACTGTAATGTAGGACCCCAAAGTAAAAGTCCACTTCCACTTGACTTTGCAGTTTGATATGACAAAGAAAGACTAGAATGTAGATCTGCAGCAATGAAAGCGATCGCTATTATTATTATAACGACAGAAACAAGCATCATATTCTTACTAGAATTTTTAAAGAACTTACTTGTAATGTTTATAGATCCCCTGAAGAAATAAACTATTGCAAATGGTATTATTATTGCTGCTGCCAGTTCTGTTGGCTCTAATAATCTACTTTCGACATTTGAAAGTATAACCGTAGCTACAAAGAAAAAGAAGGGTATTATAGCTAATAGAGAAAGCATGTTAACATCCTGTTGTTTATCAAAGGCAAACTCTAATATAAGTATGACAACAAGAGCTACGGCACCATACTTGTAGTTATGTACAGTTGAATTCATGTTCCATAGAACAACAAGCATTATCAATGAGATTAATGTAAGAAATAATACAAGACTTAGAATCCTCTTAGATTCCATTTCATTTTTATGCAGTAATAAATAACCCAAAGGTATAAAGTCAAGAGCTATAAATATAAACAGAAATGAATATGAAGTAGCATCAGGGCTAAATGTTCCCCCATTAAGCATCAGTATAAATGGAACGCTTAACAAGAATGGAATATACCAGTGTTTAAATCTTTTTAGTATAATATAAAGAAGGAATACTGCTCCTGCACAAAATAAAAGGAAATTTATACCTAATGATCCGACGAGAAAATTGAAGTCCTGCACTCTTTGCGTTAAATTTAAAGGAGCATACTCCGCAATGGTCTGTGTTACTGGATTCACTATACCTACTCCTAGAGGATGTATAAATTCGGATACGACTCTTGAAAAAGCATGCTTTAGAGTATTAAAGCCTGTAAGCGCTACTAAAACTAAGGAAAGGATTATACTGTATATAGCGATTGAAAATCCATTATTTATTAGGGGTATTTTCATTTTGTGCTTGTATCTGTCGTATACTATCAGTTTAAAGAGTACTAAGACATAAGAAAACAACATTGGATAGTAAAGAGCGCTGTGTATAACATCTGAGAAAGTAAATGTAACAAAACTTACTTTTATAGGGATCCATATTGCAAACAGTAAATAAGCGAGCATGTCTCCCTTTTTAGCGTATCCAAGCAAAACAATTATTATGTAGATTACAGGTATTATAAGTATAAGATACTCGCTGTATCCACTTGCTGCTGTCGCAAGCCCCGTAGCTATTCCTGTAGCTAAGCCATAAATCATCTTACTTCTTGTTCTTTTTGATTTTAGAGATTTAGACAAAAAGAAAATTGTCAGCAGAATAAACATAAATCCGAGAGAAGTTTTCTGCGAAAAACCAGCAGTAGAACGACTAAGGAATGTAAGAAAAGCGGGTAAGATAAACGCACTTATACTGGCTATCCAGTAATCTCCAAACAATTCCAATGCTATTAAGAAAAGAAGAAGGGCCGAAAAGATAGCAAAGAACGCAGGCAAAAACATAAAAGAAGTCATTGGGACTGCACCCTTTACTATTGGATCAATAAGCCTTGCAGAATAAGCACCGAAGAAAGATACCATAAGCTCGTCTGTCCTAGAAGGCAAACCTATTGGTAAGTACTCTAAATGATTTATTGCTGGAACATTACCTGTTTTAAGGATATTCTGCATTTGTATGTAGAATATATATGGGTCAAGACCGGAAAGAGAGCCGCCCATTCCAAGATAATTATTTCCTATTAATGAAGAATTTGACTGCAATGGGTTCAATAAAGCAGGAATGCTTGCAGTATGAATAGCCCAGCCCCCTGGTATAAAACTACCGAAACCTACTGTCACTGCAAGTATAAGAAGTATATAAAACAAGACTCTTTTCTTTATTAATAAATCGTAAGCTTTTTTACCGAAACTCTTGAAGGCTGATAAATTCAATTCTATCTCTACTTCACTAACTTTTTTCTTAGAAACCTCTTCTTTTACCTGCTCTAATTTTTCTGATTCTTTTTTAAGTAAGTCTATCTTTTCTTCTTCTTTTTTTAACCCTGTTTCTTCTTTCTTTACCTGCACTTCCTCTTTTTTAATCTCTTGCTCTATCTTTTTTTCTTCTTTGGAAGCTTCCTGCTCGATTCTTCTAAGTTCTTTATCTTCGGCCATAATTCAAATATATAGAGAAATTACTACTGATTATTAAACCTTTCGAATTAAAAATCTTGCGTTTCTATATCCCATGAATCATGCTTCCAGAGCAAAAATTCAGGTTTATTTAAGAAAATAAAATGTTCGGGGTGTGCTATGTACTCGTCGTATATGCTCTTTGAATAATCAAGAAAAGGCAGTTTCTCTGCTTCCTTATGTTTAAGTGTCGTTTCTTTGTAATTTTTATTTAAGACTATGTTCCCGTTCCTTAAAAGAAAAAGAGCGCCACCGCCCATTGCTTGTACCGACTTATAATCAGAATCAAAAGTAGAATTCACTAGATTTGCCTCGATCAAAAGACCTTTTCCGACGTTTATCGAAAAATGACCGTAATTAGGCGGCATTATCACTTTATCACCTGCTTTTGCATGTACAAGTTCTAAATCAAAACTACCATCATCGTTTCTTTTCTGTAAAAGGTAGATAGCTTCGCCACTTATTATTTCATATAACTCTGGATAAGCCAGCCCTTTTTCAACAAGAGGATGATAATGTCCAAGAGTCTTTGTAAACTCGCCACCTAAATCATAATTTTCAATAACAGTAACGTCATATCTTATATTGTGTGCTGAGAAAACCGTTGCATTCTTAGAAACTCCTGCTGCTCTATACATTCTATATATTATATCATTCATGTTTTTGCTATTTATGAATTCTTTATTGAATAGTACGTCCTTCATTTCACCAACTTTACGAACTGAAAAAGCTACTTCCTTACCATCGGCAAACAGCTTTCTTTCTTTTTCATCAAATTCGATATCAACTGCCTTCACATTAAGTTTCATAACACTATAAACATTTACTAAGTTTAATACTTTTTATAGAAAGTCCTAACAAACTTATCTGCTTTAAGCAGCTTGATTATAAACCTAAGCTCTTTATTACTTACAGTTTTCGTAACATACAGCATTAAAACGTAGAAAACTAGAGCAGCGATCAAAAGCAGTGGTAGATACGCTAGCCTTGTAACAACCTTTAAGAGAAAATAAAGGAAAATACCCATTAATAAAACAGATAAGATTGCTTTTAATAGCTCCTTATATGGTAATTTTATTTTTATGTACCTTGAAACTAAAATAAGATTTACTACTAAAGTAGACAATGTAACAGCAAAGTATGCAATTGCTGCACCTACTGAATATAGAATAGGGACTAATATAATGGTAAGAGTTATCCCCACTACTGCTCCGGTTATTACTGAATACATTGCATATTTCTGCTTACCTGTTGCACTTAAAACCTGTGTAATAGGTCCAAATATACTAGAAATAAGAACCGGTATAAGAAGAATTATAAATGGAATTTCAGCGCCTAGGAAGGTAGATTTATAAAGGTATGAAATAAGTTTCGGTGCAGATATTATAGAAGCTGTAACAAGGGGAAAAGTAAGCAAGAAAGAGTATTTTATAAGCCTATGTTGAAGTCTGTAAAACCCTTCAAATTGTTTTCTTTCAAAAAACTTTGTTATTGATGCAAAGAAAGCAGAACCTATTGCAGCGGCCGGTAGTCCAAGCATACCTGCCATTATTAGCCCTACTCTGTAAAAGCTTACTGACGAAATGTTAGAGGAAACTGCCCCAAGAAATAAAGCTATAACTGGACCATAAGAAAGTGAAATTACTGTCATAATATATGAGAAATTTCTATAGCTATAGAAATGTGTCAAGTCCTCCTTTTCTGGCCTTGCTGACTTTGGAAAGCCCTTAACGGAGCGATATAAAAGGAAAATTCCTACAGTTGCAGTTATAAGGTAAACTACATCGTAAAATTTAATTGCGCCTATCAAACCAAAACCCAAATATACTACTATTAACTGCATTACCCGAAGAAAATCGTATAATACTCCAGTAATAAAGCTATTCTTCATCTTTTGGAAACCTATAAATGAAGGTTCCGTAAAATTACCAGAAAGAGAGTAAAAAACAAGCCCGAAAGCAAGTACCTTTATAAGATATCCGACCTCTGCCGAATGATATATAGAAGCAATTACACCAGAAAGAGAAAATAATATTATAGAAGCAATAAGAGATGAAACTACTACAAGTATAAAATAATGCCTAATTACCCACATCAATCTAGAAGCTGAATTCTGTGCACGGTATTTTGATATTGCATACTGCACTGCTGAATTTATACCTAAGCCGGCAATAGTCGAAGCGAAGCCCCAATATAGAACGACTACAGTATAATAACCATAGTTTATTGGTCCAAGAAACCTTACCAAAAGAACACTTATAAGAAAAGAAACAAAGAACTTTGATCCTGAACGAAGAAAACCATATACACTATTCGAAGCCACTAAGCCCTGCTCTTCTTCTATGTTTATTTCATCATTATTGACAGGCTGTTCCATCGAAATACACGCTATTTTATACTTGTATTATAATGCACTAAATTTATGTATTTAAATAATAATCAAACAATAGTAATTAAATATGGTTTTACTACTGCAAGAAATAGGATTAAATGTTATAATATCGGCTGCAATAGTTATTGGCTATCTTATAGGCATATCGACACAGGAAGAAATAGAAGGCATAGCCAAAAAAATGAAAGCAGAAAAAATATTTTCTTATCCCCTCATAATAGCCGAGATTATAATTGTATCTTTAACATTGTATAGATACAGCAATTATTATATTATAGTTTCATCGGTGATAATGCTTTTAAACCTTTGCTTCTCTGCGCTTTACAACGCTGAAAAATCCGATCTACAAAGAACATTAAATTATATAATCTCTTTCTTAGTTCCTTCTTTAATAATTGGAACTATAATAATTATACTATGAAGATAGGAATAATAGGAAGGACGAACGTGGGAAAAAGCACTCTTTTTAAGGCTTTAACCCTTGAAGAAGTTGAAATAGAAGATAGGCCATTTACGACTATAGAACCAAATAAAGGAGTTGGATATGTTACTGTAGAATGCCCTGAGAAGTACTTCAATGTAAAATGCAACCCACACAATGCACCCTGTATTGATGGCATAAGATTTGTACCAATTAACATAATAGACGTTGCCGGTTTAGTAGAAGGAGCAAGTGAAGGAAAAGGCCTTGGAAATAAGTTTCTAAGTGATATAATGGAAGCAGATGCAATAATAGAAGTAATAGATATATCTGGAAATACTGACAGCAATGGCAATAAAACTAAAGATTTTGATCCGGCAATAGATATAGAAATGGTTGACAATGAGATAAAGAAATGGATTGCTTCGATAATATTAAGATCGAGATATGTAGGAAAAGATGATATTGCAGATATAATATTCAAAAATGTGTCTGGGATAAACATAAAGTACTCAACAGTAAAAGAAGTAGTAAAGGAACTCAATATAAAGGAAATAAATGAGGATACTGCTTTTAATATGGCTTCTTTAATGATGGAAAAAGACAAACCTATACTTATCCTGTGCAATAAAATGGATTCTGTTGAAGATTTAGAAGAAAGAATAAAAAAACTCAAAGAAAGATTTCATTATGACTTTATGGCATGCTCAGCTGCTGCAGAGCTTACAATAAAAGAAGCAGAGAAGAGTGGATTTATACGTTTTAAAGACAACAAAATTGAGAGATTAAAAGAATTAAGCAATGATCAGGAAAAAGCTATAAACATAATAGAGAAGATAATTAAAAAATACGGCGGAACTGGAGTAAGAGAAGCTTTAAACCATCTTGTATTCGAATTGAAGGGTTATAAAGTGGTTTTCCCAGTAGAAGATGAAAAGAAGCTTACTGACAGCATTGGGAGGATTCTTCCTGATGCATATCTTGTGGAAAAAGATGCAACTCCTAAAGATGTAGCTGCAATGATACATAGTGATATAGCTAAAAACTATAAAGGTGCTATAGACTGCAAAACCAACTTAAAAGTAAAGAATGATGCGCCTGTCAAAAATGGCCAAGTTCTAAAGATACTTATATGAACAATACAAAAGTTTTCCTTAAAGACGAAAAAACGTTTGAAAAGATAATAAAAGCGTCAGATCTTAAAAAGGATGATGTAGTTATAGAGATAGGAAGTGGTGATGGGAGATTAACAAAACGGATATCACCATATGTAAAAAAAGTATATGCCATAGAAATAGATACAAATCTTTTTGATTCCGCAAGAACAATGCTGGAAGATCTTAAAAATGTAGAATTCATAAACAAGGATGCATTAGAAATGGAATTCCCAAATGACGCAAACAAAATAATATCAAACTTACCGTATGCAATATCATCACCTATAACAGAAAAAATAATATATTTTCTTAATGGAAAAAAGGATTCTTTGGCAGTATTGATGTACCAGCTAGAATTTGGTGAAAGAATGCTCGCATTTCCAGGGATAAGAGATTATTCAATGATATCTATTTTCACACAGTATACCTGTAATATAGAACTTGTTTCTAGAGTTAGTAAAAATGCATTTAGACCTAAGCCAGCTGTTGAATCTATAATATTAAGAATAAAACCGAAAAACATAAAGATAAATGAGGATTTTCTTGCTTTTTCAAGGCTTCTTTTTCAACACAAGAAGAAAAATTTGTACTCTGCTATAATGGACAGCAGAGGAAAGCTTAACTTAAAATCAAAGGAGGAAATAAGAAATAAGCTAAAAGAATTTAAGCAAAAGGATAAATTAAAGCAGAAAGTCTTTTACTTAGAAATACATGAGCTAGAAGATATATACGATGAGATGCTAAGGATAGGAATATGCAAAAAGAAGTAAAGGTAATCAAGAGAGGAAACCCGTCTGTTAGGATATATAGAAAGAAAAAAGCTTGGGAGTTCATACCTTTTAAATCAAATATCGCTTATAACAAGAACAGACAAAAACGGTTCAAAAACTTCGCATCAAGATTCTCTTTGAAAGAAATAGAAGACATACTTTTAGCCTGGATAGCATTGAGTTTCGCATTTGCAGTTGTTCTTTATCCACTAAACGGTTCTGGCTTTTTGTTGTATTTTCTGGCTTCTTTCATAGTACTTGGAGCTGCATTTATAATGCATGAATTAATGCATAAATTTGTTGCTCAAAGCTATGGCTATGAAGCACAGTTTAGGATGTTTCCATTTTTTCTAATATTAGCAGTTGTAATGGCCCTACTTATAGGATTCGTATTTGCATTGCCAGGTGCAACGATATTTGAACCAGACCCTAGAGAACCATATACAGACCCTAAAGGGTTTACTGAGAGATATGGAAAGATATCACTTGCTGGTCCTTTAATTGATATAGTCTTTGGATTTATATTCCTGGCTTTGTTTTTGCTTATCTATGTAGTTGTAGGACCACATGTAACCAACTTGCTAACGGCTTTTGGTTACATAGTAACTGGTTTAGGGACTTTTATAAGCTTCTATCTTGCTGCATTTAATATGCTGCCTCTTGGCTCAGTTTCATTTATAGGATTGGACGGTTATAAGGTGTGGAGGTGGAACAAGATTTACTGGGCGATTTTCTTTGTAATACCAGTAGCAATGACTGCACTTATATATCTAGGTTACATACCAGTTCTTTCTGTTATAGGATTATAATAGCTATTTGCAGTTATTTAAATAAGTAGATTTAATAATAGTTATAATGGAAAAAATGAAAATAGTAACTGCTTTTCAAACTGCGGGTTATATATCAATACTAGCTGCAAGATACCTTGAAGAGAAAGGAATTGTAAAGGATATTGGTGGAATAGATATTGATGAGCTTGCACAATTTGCTATAATCAAAGATGGAGAACTTCTCTCTCCAATAAGGATATTAGAAGGAAAAGATTTTATAATTATTACATCACAGATACCTCTGCCATTAAAAGCGATAAACGAGCTAACGGATAAAATAATACAGATTTATAAAGAGAAGAAGGCTGATAAAATAATAGCTTTGGACGGGCTTGCTATCGATGAAGCAAAGGACAGAAGCGAAGTTTATTTTGCGAGTACTTACAATGAAAAAGAGATAAAAAACTGTAAGAAATTGTCTGAAGGAGCGATTATGGGCTTTAACCCATATTTTGCACATAAAGCAAGAAAGATGAAAATACCACTTATGGTATTAATGGCTGAAACACATGCAGAGATACCTGATGGAATAGCAGCAGCAGCCCTTATTTCAGTACTAGAGAGTATTCTTGATATACATGTAGATACTTCTGAACTTATATCAGAATATAAGAAAACGCTTGGACAGATAAACAACTTATTAAAAAGAGTAAGCCAAGCACCAAAAAATCAAGAAGAACAGAACATGTACGTTTAATTCTGGTTATATTCTTTTACTTTTTCTTCTAGAAACCTTGAAACGTTACTGTCCATAAATGAGGTCGAATAAGTAGTTATATCTGCCATTGATACCCATTTGTAACTTTGAAAGAAAGATAGAACTTCTGGCTCTCCATTTACGTGTTCCATAACATAAAGAAAATACAGCAATTTTGGATTTTCACTAGGATAATACTGAAATACTTTTCCGGTAAGATTAACAGTTATTTTGAATTTTTCCATAAGAGAAAGAATTTCTCTTCTCGGACTTTTATCTTCATCCAAATTAAGAAATGGGAATACCCATGTTGCTCTTGGCATGTACCTATCTTGCTCCTTTAATTTTACCATCAATACTTTGTTTCCCCTTATTACTAATGCAGATACTCTCTTTACCATATAATTATTAACATTTTTTACATTTTAAACACTTTTTATATAAAGTTAGATATAATATTATTAAAAAGATATGGATAAAGGATATTACGCGGTGTTAATAGTTATTTTGGTATTAATAATAGGTGCGGCTATATTTTATACTAACCCTTATGAAAACCATAAACAGATTGCAATAGGTATATGTGAATTGGAATGCCACCATATAATAACAAATTCTACAATAACTAGCAATACCTGTATAAAGGAGAATGCAAGTTTCGGATATTCCTGTGCGGCAGTAAATTCTACTTCCTCTACAGTCTGCTCAAATACAAATGAGATAAATCTGAATTATAACTGTGCTCTGGAAAACGTGAAATAGTTACTTAACAATCTGATCTAATGCATGAAGTTTCTTGTTGAGAAAATCTATTCTACTCTGTTTATCTTCTAGTACTTTACTAGATTCTACATGTGTAAGTACCCCGCCATCATTCCTGCATCTGAAGTCATTTTGAAGAGCTTCATTTACATCGTATCTTCTGTTACAGATATCACAAACATAAAAGTCTTCAGCCTTGTTTAATTCCATTGATTTCTTAGTCTGCTTTATTTCATCCTCATACATATCTTTTATTATGAACACTAACTTCCCAGGATTAGCACTCCAAAAATAGGTATACCATGCTTTATTGTTCTTTCTTACCTTTCTATAAGAAACTAGATTTTTATTGTAAAGCCTATACAGGAATTTTCTTATTGCATTTGCTTTTTCAAACTTAAGCTTTTTTGCAAGAAGATTTTCTTCCATCTCTCCTTTAGAAATAAGAAACTCAAAAACTTCCAAGCCCTTTTCTCCAGCAACATCAATAACGTATTTTCTCGCTTCTTCCAGCTTCAAAAGTTTATTAGTATCAATTACTATCTTTTTTTCACGTTTTACGACTTTCTTTTTTACCTTTTTTAAGGTTTTTACCTTTTTTACCTTTGCTTTGGCCTTAACTTTTTTTACTTTATTACTTGCTTTTTTTGTAGCCATTTTTATATATAGTAAATCAAAGATTTAACCTTTTCTATTTAAGAAGTATACCTCTTAAGTTATCATATGGTTCTCTATACTAATAATACAAATTTAACTGCCTAGAGTTGCATTTAGAGGCAAATTAGTTATTGCCGCTTGGCTAGTTGGTGCTGGATTAATTGCAGATAAACTACTTTTTATAGCAATAGAGTTATTTATTTCAAAAGTTATAGAAAGAGGGAGACCATTTTTAGCCGATACACAATCAAAGAAAGATAGACCTGAAGCTGGATTAACCTTAGGTGTAAGCCCTTCCAAATAGCAATTTTCACCAAGATAGGTCTTGACGCCTAAGAACTTTATAGTTGAATTAGCAAAACTTTTTACGAAGCTACTGTAATTAGAATTGGGTGACAATACGCTAAAAGGGGCTACAGCAAAGCTAGCCGCTACATCAAATGGTGTTGCTCCATTTAAGTAGGAAGTATTACATACTGTTGGTCTCGAATTTACCGATGCTAATGAAGCAGCCATTGTACTGTTTAAAGGCGTATCATTCACGAAAATTTGCTTATTGCACACAATGATCTCACTGCCGTTGTAGATTAGTGACGCAGTTACTTTAGTAAATATAGAGGGTAGGCGGGTTTCATACTCAAAGGAACCTCTAAAAAGATTATTGTATTTTGCTATCCAAAACGTACCATTAATCCTAGATAAATTGGAAACACCGGTTGGCGATGGCGAAAAGTAAAAATTGTAAGATTGATTAAATGAAGTAGCGGCATTATATAAATTAGAAGAAGCGGCAAACATTGATGTACCGCTGGTTAAATTAGAGAAAGAAGACGGCACACTAACACTAGCAGGTTTTAAAACATGCATTGTAAATACGACCACAACAAGTATAGCCACAATAGCTATCACTGCAGTAATTACAAGCATGATGGATTTCTCCATTAATAAGTATATAGTGGAAGGTATTAATAACTTTTTATTTGGTTTGAACTGTTGCATAACTGCTTTCAGACAACCTATGCTAAAGCAATAAATCTGTATTTGGAGGGATGCTTCCTACAAAATGTGGATAGGCTAAGAAGAAATAAGCATTAAATGTCTGAGATACAACAAGCTGCTTAAGCCCACTTAAACCTTAAAATTAGCAAAGGCAAAAGAAAGTTGAGAGTTACTTAGATTTTTATTTTTAGATTATGTATTTATACAACATGTATTAGTAAGTAAAAACTCTATTTTAAAGATGCAAATATTATTGAACCTATTGGGCTCAAAAGAACCAAAAGCAGGATAAATAAGAAAGCTACAACATTAAGAATTTTTAAGGCTTTCTTTTCGTTTTTAACAACGTAACCTAAAGCATCGAAGAATATCTTACCGCCATCTACAAGATAAGATAATGGAAGTATATTGACTATTGCAAGGCTGAAAGAGATAACCCATAACCATAGGAAAAGCCCGTCTATCCAGTAAAGAGACTGCGAAGGGAAAGAATTATTTGGAAATGCCGTTACAGAGATTGGTTCTATTATAAACGCAGGTGGCTTTGCAAGCGAGAAAAACCCGCCCACTCCGATATAACTATGATAAGTATTATTTATTGATGAATTGTAAGTCGTTTTCATAGAATAAACTTTACCATTAGTCAAAGTAAAATTAACATACTGCCCTGGCTTGACATTTAAATCAGACAATGCTTGCTGTTCTGAATAAAACTTATGCCCATTTATTTCTGAAATAGTAGAATTCACAGGCAAAGAAACCATACTTGCAGGACTGTTATTTACAACCGTTGAAACATCAAGATAATACGGAGAGTATGAAACTAAATTTGCAGAAACCATAAGATGCGAAAGCAAGAGATATGCCCCTAAGAATATAAAACCTAAAACAACATTTGTAAAAGCGCCTGCAGCAAATATCCTTAAACGGTCAATTCTCTTTGCTTTTATTACCTTCTTTTCGTCTGGCTCTACAAAAGCTAGAGGAAGAACTCCAAATAGAAAGCCGAAACCTGTGGATTTTATTTTTATGTTCTTTGAAAGAGCAACTACGCCATGAGAAGCCTCATGTAAAGCAGCTAACACAATTATTGCTATAAGTATGTAAAGTACTGGTACGCCTATTAAGACAGGAATACCTCCAACTGAAATTGAAACAGGAAATAAAGGTGCTACAGCAGGAAAAGTGGTCTTTGGACTTGTTATCATGAGATAAAGATAAGGTAAGAAAAGGTAAAGTACAAAGCCGATACCTGCAATAGCAACAAAAACTCCTATTGTTGAATATATATTTACTAATCGTTTAAACTTTGCTAACCTCTTCATTATTTTAAGTCCTATCTTTGTTTTGTAAAGAAATACTATTTTTCCCTCTACGTCAAACCTTTTTCTATTTATAATTACGAATAATCCAAATATTACAAGTATTACGATTGTTAAAAGCAAATTATCTCCATTCGCCAAGAGTACACTTAAAACTGACATTATAATACTTACACCTTCAACTTTCTTAACTCTTTATGCTTGGGCCGTAATACCGAAGAACCGCAGTTCCTGCACCTTACTTCGTTTCTTCTAAGAACTTTCTGGCTAGAAACACGTATCTTAGTATTGCAATTTCTGCATACATATACGTTATAGAAAAGCCTGCTATCAGCAACCGGATTAGATCTCTCTGCCATAATCTTATAAGTTTCTACTTACTTATATATAAAGTTTTATTTAGCACATAATTAATATAACTAATGAAAATTGATGTTATAAGAACAGATTCGAAAGAGATTGTAGAAAAATTAAAGAATCTTGGATTTGACAGGATATTTCTGCTAAAAGAGCATAGCATAAAGGATATTACAAAAAATGAAAATAACGAATTCGATGCGTATTCTGGGAAAGACTATAATTTCATTATCAGAAAAGGGAAAGCAAGATTTATTTATGATTTAGAAATCAACAATTTTCTTCTTAATAAAGGACTCTGTAGTAAGCTAAAGGAAAATAAAATTACTGTTATATTTAGTTTTTCTGCACTTGAAAAAAGCGAAAATATGTTTAAAGTTTACAAAAACATGCTTATAAATGGGAAACTTTGCAATGATTATGGTGTGAACTGTTTATACTCTTCAGGATCTGAAAACACTAGCGATGTAAAATCCTTTTTCCAGCTTTGTGCCTTTGCTGAAGAATTCGGTTATAACTACAAGAATATGTTAAATAGTATAAAAAAAGTAACAGAATTGGTTAATTAAACATACTGAAAAAGAAATGTTCCTAGAAGAATAATTATTAAAACATTAAAAATAGATGGGCCCGAAGGGATTTGAACCCTTGATCTTCTGCACGTCAAGCAGACGTCATAACCGCTGGACCACGAGCCCATAATTACTAAAAATTCAGATAAAATATAAAAGCTTATTTAAAATGAAATAAAAAAGCTTTTATTGATAAATTATAATATTTCCATATGAATTACGATTTAAATTATGTAAATGAGCATAGAGATGAACTTTTGTCTTCTATAAAAAAGAGATTTTTAACGCCACCGATAGAGAATCCTGTAGATAGATTAATTGAATTAAACCAGCTTATAAAAAAGACTAGAAGCGAAGTAGACGAACTAAGACACAAAAGGAACATAATAAGTAGAGAATTCGCTGAAAATAACGGTAACACAGAAGAGAAAGAACAGGATAGGAAAAATGTAAGGGATATAATGCAGCAAATAAAAAAAGAAGAAGATGAAATATCAAAATATGAAGAAGAGGCAAAAAATCTATTTTTATGGTTGCCTAATGTAGTAAGTCCTGACGCACCTGAAGGAAAAGATGATAATGACAATGTTGAAATAAGAAAAGTTGGAGAAATCAAGAAAAGAGACTTTGTCACTAAGAGTCATATTGATATAGGCCAAGAAAGAAGACTTTTAGATACCGAAAAAGCAGCAAAGATTGCAGGAAGCAGATTTGTATTTATAAGAGGAAAATTAGTACAATTAGAACTCGCATTAGAGATGTACTCAATCCAAAAGATAGCTTCAAAGGAGTATACTCCGATTATACCTCCTTTTATGATAAGAAGAGATATCTATAGTGGTATAGCACATATGGCAACGTTCGAAGATGCGCTTTACAAAGTTACTGGTGTAGAGGAGGAAGGAGAGGAAGAACGTTTTCTTATTTCTACAACCGAGCACCCCCTGATAGCTCAATATTCAAATGAAGTAATACCAGAGGAGGAACTGCCTATAAAAATGGTAGGAGTAAGCCCTGCTTTCAGAAAAGAAGCTGGAGCACATGGGAGAGACACAAAAGGGATATTCAGACTACACCAATTTGATCAGACTGAACAGATAGTGCTATGCAAGCCTGAAGATTCGAAACGCTTCCATGAAGAAATGCTTGGAAATATAGAGGAGATATGGAAAGAACTAGATATACCTTATAGGGTAGTAAGTTGCTCCACAGGGGATATGGGTGTTAGGGATGTAAAACAGTATGATATAGAAGCTTACCTTTACTCTCAGGATAAGTACAGAGAAGTAGGCTCGTTTGATAACACCACCGATTGGATATCTAGAAGACTGAATATAAAATATATGGATAAAAAAGGAAATAAAGATTATGTCTACACTTTAGATGGAACTGGACTACCAATACAAAGAACAATGATAGCTATAATTGATACTTATCAAGAGAAAGACGGAACTATAATTATCCCTGAAGTACTTAGAAAATATACTGGCTTCAACGAAATTTAGTAATACTATAATAATACTCACCTTTAATTTATAAAAGGAAAAATTCATCTATATTATTAGGAGGGGTAAATTATGAGGGATAAAACACTTGAGGAAGTAATAAAACCAAATAGTGCTTCTGATTCGAAATTAAGACTTCTTGTTATGTCCGAATTGGAGCTTGCAACTAAATTAAGTAATAAAGATGTATTAAATAATCTTGGCCAGATAATAAAAAATTATGAAGGAAAAATTGACGGTATCGTAATAAATGGTGGTTTAGCGTATATACCAGATAAATACAGTAGATTAAGAGGAGAAAGACTGGATTTAGTTGAAGACAGATTAAAGGAAAAATACGGAGAAGAAGTGTATAATGAGGTAAAACGTGGTAAAGATGACTCAGATTCTGTTGATGACTTAACAGAAGCTGCAAGGCTAGCAAAGATACAAATGAAAAGCATAGCATATGAAGCAAAAAAAAGAGATATACCTATATACTACATTTACGGCGTTACTGATTACAAAAATGTAAAGATGATAATAGAGGCACTGGAAAGGCTAAGCAGACGAAACAACAAAGAAGAAAAGATGAAAGTAAACAAGAAAAATAAAAAACAGAATAAGCTTGAAAATAAAATGCCTGATGAGATAGAAAGAATAATGTCAATAATACCTGAAAGCTATAAATTTAAGGCTTCTCAGTGGAAGACCTCTGATAAAAAAGGCATAAAAGACGAAGCGAATGACATTTATCTGCACTTAATTAACATGGTATTAAACGATGGCAGAAACAAGGACAATATAAAGGTTTACAAAAGATTTGAAAATTTCTTGGGTGAAAAGGAAGATAATAACCCAGACGCGGAAATACTGATAAATGGCTTCAAAGTGAAGGTTTTCCATGCAATAAATGCACTTACCGCTGGGATAAATGAAGGAAAACCAAGCGATAGAAATATAAATATGATAGTAGATTATGCTAACCTTGATGCACAGTACGGCAGACTTGCAGATATTTATATAACTGGTAGAGGATCTTCTACTGAATTTACTGCTTTAGATTACCAAAGCAGAAAAGATCCGGTATTGATATTAAATCAAGGCCCTCTTATGGACATAGACAAGCAATTTAAACTAAGAGCTAGCCTTAATAAAACTGATGTATCAAAAAGGCTTTCGCAGCTTGAAGATAGTGGAATATCTTTATTATCAGTTTATGGTGACAAAAGTATCGAAATAGAACATATAGATATAGGTGGAATTAAAAATGGTATAAATCCCTATAAAATAAACAAAGAGAAAACGAAAGGATCACTTTATGAAATGGTACAAATATCAGACTGGCACGCCGGAAATTCTGCATCAGATTATGAAGCAATGGAAGAAGTACCTGAAATAATAAAGAAAAGTGAAGTACCAAAAGACAAAAGAACACTTTTTGTTGGCGGAGACATGGTTGATGGCGGAAATGACAAGGCACAGAGAACAAAGATGTCTTTGCCAAGAGCTCCAAGCCCTGAAGAGTTTTTAGGAAAGCTCGAAGATATACTGAATGACGATGACAATGAAAGAGCAAAGAACAATTTCGTGTCGGAATTGCATAACGTAGTTTATGGCAATTCAGATATAGACTTGGGCCGACAAGAAAAGAGACTTGATACATATCTCAAGCCATTAGGATCTTTGTTTAAAAAAGCTTATGTTGTCGGTGGAAACCATTTTGAAAGAGCTACAGGAAATGGTAGTGAAAGCGGAATAATAGGGCCGAAGCTTGAAAGTAATGGTACTAAGGAAGTTGTTTACGTAGATGATTATCTTTTGAGAGGAGAAACACCTTATCTGGATAAATATGGACTACTACTGATGCATAGCGCAGGTTATAGAGGTGGGGCGGATGCAAGAACATCTCTTATGAACACAGTTAAGAACACTGGAAAAGATTTAGTCGATATAGCTATAGCAGGAGACTGCCATGAACCTGGAATAAAATTTGCGTTGAAAAAGAAGGATGAGGAATGGAAAACTATGACAGCAATAACAGTACCTGCACTTGAAAATGAAACTTACTTCGAAAGTTATATACTACATAAACCAAATTATACAAAAGGGATAAGTGAACTGTATATACCAACTGATACAAGTATAGGAACCTCTTACTTAAAGTACAAACTTATACCTCTACAGGGGATAAGAACGGCTATGCAGGCAGACGGAGGGTCTAGATATACTCGTTTGCTAGATAATTTACTTAAAAAATTCACTAGCTGAAAATATAAAGATTAGTAAAAATATAAAGATTAGTAATATGATATGCAGATATACTTATGGACGAAATTAAGAAGAAAGATAGTATCGAGGGTGTAAGAGATTTTATATCGAAAAACAATGATTTCACTGTTTTTTACCACCTTGATACAGATGGAATAATAAGTGCCGCTTTGCTTACTGCTGCTCTCAAAAAAATGAACAAAGGAGTTTACTATTATAGGCCTACAAACTATGAAGATTACAAAAATATAGACATGCAGGAATACAGCAAAAACATAATAGTCTGTGATATGCAGATAAGAGAAGACCAGCTACAACTGTTCAAGAATAAAAATCTTTGTATAATAGACCATCACCAGATAATAAATGTAGATTTACCAGCATATGCAAATCCAAAAATCTGGGAAGATTTCACATATACGCCATGTTCGCTGCTAGTTTACAGAATATTCGAACAGGAGGTAAAAGAGCTTGATTGGGCTTCTGCAATAGGTCTAATAGGAGATTCTGGTGGAAAGGAAAATTCTGATTTTGTTAAAAAAACCGCAGAAGAATACGGGATAAAAATAGGAAAAGATGATTTTATGTATGACAATGACTTTGGAAAAGCTGCTGGAATGATAGGATCAATGACTACTCTATATAATAGAGAAGGTGCGGATGAAGCATTAGGGATTGTAATAAATAGTAATTCTATTGCTGATATTCTTAATAACCAAAAACTTGTTTTTGCAGACAAGAAAGTAAGAGAAGAACTTGAAAAACTAAAAAAGGATTTTAAGGAGAATGCTCAGAAATTAGGTAAAGTATACTTTTATGAATTAGATCAAAAGAAGAAGAGATATTCCTCTACACTAGTTACTGAACTAAGTTTTAACAAGGAATATTATGGTAATGTACTTGTATTCATGACAAAGATAAACGGAAGGACTATGCGTCTTAACTTAAGAGCAAACGGAGTAGAAATAAAACTACCCATAATTCTTAACAACATATTCAAAAAGATGAAAGGAGAAGGTGGAGGGCATGATAAAGCATCAGGCGGGTCTATAGATTACAAGGATAAGGAAAAATTCAAGAAGCTATTTTTGGAAGAAACTACTAATCTAAAATAATCAGAAATCTGGTGCCCTGCTTACTTCGGATATACTTAAACTTGCATCTGTAAATGATGTAAATGCTTCTTCAAGCTTTGAAGTTCCCATCTCTTCATCTGTTACAAGTGTTATCATTATAACTGTTAAGCCAAAAGCTAAAGGTTGAACTTCCACTTTATATATTGAGCCGTATTTTGAAAGGAACGCCTTTATTTTTTCAGAGGTATCATCTACATTAGAAGAAGTATCCTTCGGTAGAGCCTTTATTTTTATTATTACCTTTCCCATATTAAGGCCCCACAAAACCGCACACCTTGCAGGTGTAATTTACTCCTCTGCCTCTACATTTTCCGCATCTTGAAATTTTATTACCACAATTAGGACAATTAAACACTACAGAATCATCTATTATTGATATATCTCTTTCACAGGATACACAAAAATTCTTTTCAGTTTCAACTAACTCTTCTACCATTTGTTAGTTTATTATCAGATTGATATTTATATGTTTCTGTTATAGATAATATATGAAAAAAGAGATAAAACAGGTGGTTATATGATTATAAGAGGTATGAAGACTGGAAAAACAACTAAAGAAAAAGAGATAAAACAGATGATAATACTAAGAAAGGACCTAGGTATGGGAACAGGAAAGCTCGTTGCACAGGGATCTCATGCAAGCCTTATGAGCTTTCTTAATACTGAAAAAAAATATCCAGATATAACAAAAAGATGGTTAGAAGAAGGAGAAACAAAAATAGTGTTAAAGGTAAATAAACAGGAGGAATTTGAAGAACTTAAAAACAAACTAAAAAGAAGCGGTATGCCTTTTCAAGTCGTAAAAGATGCTGGTCAGACGCAGGTTCCCCCTGGAAGTGAAACCGCAATAGGGATAGGTCCCTATTATACAGATGAAATAAATAAGATAACTGGAAAGCTAAAACTTTTATGACAGATATACTGTACGTAATGATAAATTCTATGATACAGGTAAATCCTTATATAGCATATCTTTTCTTTGTGATGATAATAGCAGGAGTTGGAGTAACCTACTTCTATAAAAAAGAGGTAGGATTTATTGTAACTATAATAGTCTCAGCTATATTGGGTTATATGGGTATAATTTATCCATTTATGTATATAATAACTGCTGTTTCTGCTGTTCTTCTTTTGCTTTCTATATTTGGAGAAGGCTCAATAACAAGATCTGTAAAAAACCTTGAAAGCTGGATATACATAAAAATCATGCTAAAAAAACAAAAAAGGTAAATGCATCGGCCGGGATTCGAACCCGGGTCTCCACCGTGGCAGGGTAGTGTCTTACCACTGGACTACCGATGCTTAATACAATTTATTAATATGCCTCTTTTATATATCTTATGTATTTTGGAACGGAATTTAAGAAAGACAGTAATCAATGGAAAAAGTTTGAAAATGATACCGCAGATGTATTTGAAAAATTTGATTATGCAGTAAACAGAGACATAAGATTTAAGACAGATAGATGGTTTCAGATTGATTTTATAGCGCAGGATAAAAAAAGAAGATTTTTTGTGGACTGCAAAAACCATTCATATATACCTCCAGAGAAAGAGAAGGAATTTGTAAGAAAACAACTAATAAGAGCCAACAACTTTATTGAGAAAGAAAGAAAAGAAGAAAAAAAGAACATAATACTGTTAGTTACAAGAAATAAAACAAATTCACTGCTAATGCATAAAGAAGGCGGTGAGAGAATACTAGCAGTAGACTTCTATTCATTATCGGCTCTTCTTAAAGATATAGACTTATATGAAGACGAACTTTATGTTTTCTAATTACTCGAGCCTATTTGCAAGAATAAACGACATTACTGCATCTGAATTTATCTCATAATCCATCTTAAGAGGATAATTATTTGAAAACGAAATTTTTACCGGCTTCTCTGGATCAACAGCATACATGAACTTTGAGAGGTAATCTATTGAGTATTTGGACCTTGTCATCGATTCAGACTTTAAATCAAATATTTCTTTGTTTTCATTTATTGATAATTCCTGTGAAAACTCCTTTTCTTCGCTTTTTGAACTTATCATAAATCTAGGCCTGTCAACTATAAAGTATATTGAATCATCAACTAAGGAAGCTGCTTTTACTGAATCCTTTATAAGCGAACTTAAAACAGTAACTTCTGCAGTAAACTTAAGCTGAGGTATCTTCTGTGCAGTATAATTCTCATCAATTAAAGGGATACCAAAATGCTGCTTGTTCTTGCCATTTATATCTATTATTAGCCTGTTCTTAGAATCTGAGATCTTTAGCTTATCCTCCTTCTTCGCTAATTTAAGTATGCCATTTAGATCATCCAATGAAACAGATATCTTTATAGGCTTTTCTATGTTGAAACTCGAAAATATTGATTTTTTAGCTTCAAAAAGGACCATCGCTATATTTGCAGGATCCATAGCCTTTATTGCAAAGCCTTCTTCATTAAAGTCTATGGAAACATCAGACATTAAACTACCTATTGTGTCCATCATCTTTTTAAAAACTTCCGCATCTTTAAATTCAGCTTCCATTGCTACTTAATAGATCATTTCTTATTATTAAATACTTTTTGTAATTATTATAATCATTTATATTTATCTTTTCCGTCTTGTCTGCCCTTACTTCAAAAGAGGAATCAGCAGCAATACTCCTGCCTGTAACAATAACTAAATCTTCCGGTTCTAACTTTATATTTTCCTGATAATTAGGAAGACAAGTTATTCTTTGATTATCATCTTCTACTTCAAACACACCTGTTTTATCATCAAATGAAATTACCTTTCCAATAAACCTAATTCTTGCATTATCCTCTTTTATCTCCTTAATTTCAGTATCCTTTATTACCTGATTTTCCATTAACTAGTAGAGTTTACCACTGTTATGTTTATAGGGATTATCTTATAATTTACACAGTTGAGATAGCTTGCTGATATGTTTGCGGTAACTGGGTAATTTCCTATTTTTGAAGGGGAATAAACTCCAAAACTTGTGTATCCTCTTGTACTAACATTAAGCTTTGTGGAATTTGCAACTTGAATAGAAAATGGTACGCTTTCAGAGGGTTTTACAGTCAGAGCAATATTTTCAGTTACATTACCAGTGTTATTTACCCTAATAGTAAAAAATGTGTTGGTATTCTCTGGTGCTTTTACATTCGTATTTGTGGTATAACTAAATCCAAGATTGACAGAGTTGCAGTTTATGGTCTGAACCACTGGTGCTTTATAAGCCGGAGAAGTTTTTCCAGCTGCTATAAACCCAATTAAAAGCACTATCAATAAAGCAAGTAATAAATAGTTTCTGAATCCTTTCATAGTTATCATTTAATTTAGAATTAATTGTTAATAAGTGTTTCGATATGGTATACATAAAGGAATTCAAAGATGTTTACCCCCCTGCTGAGGATAGTTTTCTTCTCTTAAACGCAGTAAAATACGCACATGGTGAAGTACTTGACATGTTTGCAGGTAGCGGTATAATAGGATTAAACGCTGCAAACAAGGCTAAGAAAGTTACATTTGCAGATATAAATCCAAATGCAATAAAAGCCATAAAATACAACGCAAATAGAAACGGAATTAAAAACATTGAATGTGTTCTTTCGGACTTATTCTCCTCTTTAGGTAATAGAAAATTTGATGTTATATACGCAAATCCTCCTTATCTTCCAAAAAAGAAGGAAAGAAAGTGGGTAAATCAGGCTTTAAGCGGAGGGATAGAGGGTAATGAGCTAACTATAGACTTAATACGTTCGTTAAAAGAACATCTTAAAGGCAATGGAGATGCGTTTATTATTTTATCAACAGTTTATGACACAGATAAAGTATATAAGGAGATAAAGCGTTTAAAGCTTAGCTTTAAGAAGTTATATTCAGTTAATTTTTTCTTCGAGGAGCTTATCCTTATAAAAATATATGACACGAGCAGGAATATCGGTAAATCAAGGTAGGATTATAGTAGCAGTAATTATAGATAATTCCGTTCAGGTACACAGAGTAAAGAGCTTAAGTGACGTTAAAGATATACTTAATACTGCAAAACCTAGTGTAGTAGGAATTGATAAAAGTGCTGCAGAATTTTTTGAGGATCTTTCATTTTCATTTAATACGGTAAAAATTGACGGAGAAAAGGAAGATGCTAATCCTGTTAAATCGCTTACCATGCTAAGTATAACTAAAGATTCTGATATCGGAGCAATAAACTCTGCTTATTACTCAAAAGAAGCAGAAAATCCTAAGTAAATTAAATCTTATTGTCTTGGTTGCTTAATACTTCTCCTTTTTCAACCTTTACAAAATCAGGCACTACTAAAAGATAATCTTCATCCACACCGATTATCTGTGCTTCTGCGGCATCGGCACTTTTCTTTAATTTAGAAATAGTCCTCTTTAATTCATCTACACCATCTTTTTCCCTTATCTCCTTAATCTTTATGAATGATAATGTATATCCAGAGCGTATATCGTTTAGTATGGCACTAGCATCCTCAAACTTATTGATATTGTAGTATTTTACATATATTTTAGCCATCGGCTTGTCTCCTTGCTCAACCTCTAATTCAACGTAGTCATTTCCCTGATTAGAGGAATCTACATTTACATTCTTCTTGAATATATTCAAGAAATTATCAAATGGAAGATTTACCATGTTCACACCTCACAACTCAATATTAATACTAAAGAAGATAAGAAAATTTTAGTATTTAAGTTTATCATTATCCTTTCTGTATAAAATAAATGCAGAGGGAGGGATTTGAACCCTCGAAGGCCTAAGCCATAAGGTCCTAAGCCTTACACGTTTGACCGCTTCGTTACCTCTGCTAAATTCATTTTTTACTTTTCTTTATATAAACGACATCTCCAAATGACAAATTATCTGTATCTCTTTTTGAAGCTGAGTCGGAAACTAGCTCAACTTCATATAACGATATATTTAATAGTTTTTCAAGCTTTGTAGTTATATTTTTATCTGGCAATATTTCACCATTTACTATTTTTTTCATGTCTTTTGGAGAACATTTTATTCTTTCTGCTACTTCTTCGATTGAAAGCCCCTTCTCTTTCAACGCATTCTTTATCTCATTTAGATAATCGTACTTCAGTTCGCTTTCACTTTCCGCTTTTCTCTGTACTTTGTTATTTACCTGAACTGAACTACCTATAACTTTCCCATATTTTGAACAGTTTTTGCAGAGATTCATTACTGCCCCTTCTATGTCAGTCTTAAAAAGAGTCTCTTCAAACGCACCACATATTTCGCAATTCATTTTTCAAACCCATCAATATATATTTCTGCCAACGAAATGGGTAATTCTATTCCAAAAGAATTCAAAACCCTAGGGTGAAGCTCACCTGCAAAGCCAATATTTTTTCCATCTACAATTATATTATAAGCCCTTCCAGTTATGAAAGTTTTGATATATTTATTATCAATGTAATTTGTTGATATTGATTTAATTTCGAATACATCTGAAAGTGCTTTTTTTATTATTGCTAAAGTATCTGTTACATTTGCATCCCTCTCACATGATACAAATGAAAGTTTTAGCCTATTTTTGAACGTTACATCAGAATTTCCTTCTTGTACTATTTCCGATACTGAGAAAATTTTTTGAGGGAACTTCTTATGCAAATTATTTGAAATAAGCCTCAATAACTCAGGAAAAACATACCTGCTAACCATAGTAACGTCGCCACTCTTAAGTTGCAGAAGGCTTACGTAATCATCTCCTTCAATGAAAGTATTTGTAAATTGATATCTTTCATTAGTAAGCGCATTTATATCTATCTCTTGATAGCCAAAACCAACTAATACCTCCTTTATGTTCTGTATTAAGTAATGATTAGAAAGAAAATTACCCTCTGTATAGGAATGTGGAACTTTTTCATTTATATTATCAACTCCAAAAGATCTCATTATATCATCGATTATATCAACTTGATGCATTATATCCTGTCTATAAAAAGGTGGCTTAACAACAATATCCTTCCCAATAGTTTTAATACTATAATCCATATCTGAGAGTATTTTTATCACCTGCTCTTTTGTTATTCTTTTACCGAGTACAGATTCTATGGAATCCTCATTTAAATAAAACTCATGCGTTTCCAATGAAAAACCAGTAGATATCGCATTACTTCTGTATTTTGTTTGTATAACTGAAACATTACCAAGAAACTGAAAGTTATATATAAGTATCTTAGTCACTGCATTTACAGTTTCCTTATCAGTCCCAGTTACATCTATAAACAGCTCCTTTGTGTTTTCACTTATAGAATAATTATCTGCGTTTATTATGGGCGGCATAGCAATTATGTTATTCTTATTATCTACCCATACTATCGGCTTCTTAGGAATTAAATTTCTGTATTCGATTGCCTGTTTTACTTCTTTCACTATATTATCATAGTTCTTTGAAGAAGAGCTGCCAAGTGGTATGAAATTTATATCCTCTTTTTTAACCTCACGGTATCTTATTGGAAATAATATCTTTTCATAGTCAAAAAAACCTATAGCAGATTTTTTCCTGTTCCTCCCAACGTTTTTATCTAATCTTTCCTGAATAGAAATAATCTCATTTAAATTATCTCCTACTTTTTCATTAAGAATAACATGGAGGGTATTAACGAATTTCCTTTCAGTATTCTCAACCAAAACTTCTTCTTTTCCTTTTCCAATTGAAAGATTTCTTTTCATTTTTATTCCAAGCTGACTAGCAAATACATGTGCAAGTGAATATTTCGAAACTATATCTGTCCTGTCAGACGTAAGCTCAAAATTAAGCATATCCTCTCCTTCCTCTAAATCTAATCCGAATTTAAGCGCTATCTTTTCATAATCTGCAAGCTTAAGCTTTTTCCCAATCGCTTTATTTATTTCCTCAATTCCGTAATTAAGCATTACCATTCAAAATTCACCAAACACCTTAGCAGATTCAATCCCTCTTAGAAGATCTAGGTCAGTATAAGCACCATAAAGATCTCTTATATCCGACATACCAAGTTTAAGATTCAACATCCTTTCCATTCCAAAACCCCATGCAATTATGTTTTTATTTATTCCAAAAGGCTTAAGAGTTTCTGGCCTAAAAACACCTGAATTTCCGACTTCAAGCCATTTTTTAAGCTTAGGACTGAACGCCTGTATTTCTAAGCTGGGTTCAGTATAAGGATTATAAGTTGGTTTAAGTCTTATATTCTCTATTCCAATCTTTCTATAAAATTGTTTTATGTAACCTATAAGATCTGAGACAGTAAGATTATCACCATATACTACACCTTCTATCTGATAAAGCTCAAGCAAATGAGTATTATCCATAGTTTCATTTCTAAAGCCCTTGTCAACGGAAAAGAACTTTGCTGGTTTATCCTTATTCTTTGATATAAATTCATAAATATATCTAAAGGTTGTTGCGGTTGTGTGCCCGCGCATTATAAGAGAATCGCTTTTAGATTTATCAAACGGCCTTCTATACCCTATAGATTCATTATACTTGGAAGAATAAAATCCATGTTCATAAACATCTTTTACTTCTTTAATAAGCTTAGCCGGTATGCTGGCCTTTCCTCCACTTAAGTAAACGGTATCCTGTATATCCCTGTCTGGGTGATCCTGTCTAAACATCATAACATCAAAGTTCCAAAACGTTGATTCGACGTAATTACTATGCATTTCAGAAAATCCCATTGAAACCATAGCATCTTTTATAAATGAGATAAATTTTGTCTTAACGTTAGAGTTACCTGATAGAGAGTCAAGTATCTCAGGTTTTTCGCTGTATTCTCTGAATTTCAGCCCTTCCCAGTTTTTAATATTGTTTGGAGAAAGCTTATCTATATACTCTACTGTGAATTCACTATTCTTTAGTATTTTTATTCCAGACTGTGTTATAGAAAATTTTTCTCTTATTTCACTTACTTGTTCGATTATTCCGCGTCTTATGAGATCTGTTATACCTTCATAATTCACATTCTGTTCCTTTTCTATTGCCTTTAAAACTTCATTTTGCTCTTCTACCTTTTTCAAGCCTTCTGGATTTACAGTTATTTTCCCCACTTCTACATTTATTGCTAACATTTTTTTTAATACCCCTATGGCTGCATTTAACTCATTTTTCTCCATAGGGATACTTAAAAAAAGCTGTTTGTATTCTACCTCTTTATTACCTACCAAAAACTCAAATACCCTATATTCAGGTAAGCCTTCTTTCAGATACTTCTGGCCGATAGAGGTTAGTCTTAGCTTATTTTCAGTTATATTATCAATCTTTATCAATCCAAGTGAAAAAAGTTTCCTTGCTGAGTTTATTACTGCAGCCCTCTCCAATGCGTATTTTAACTCTATTTCGCTTGAAAACATATCTTCACTTTTAATAGCAGAAAGTAAAACCTTATCCGTCTTATTAAGCATCCTTATAATTTTTTCCTCTTCCATCATACGATAAAAATAAATCTTGTATAAATTAAAAGGTTTTAATTACCCTCTTTTATCATCTTTTTAGTAATACGTGGCCCAAAAACAAAAAGGATCACAAAGAGATATGCAATGAAAATTAGAAATAACCTTTTTTCCAATAAAGATTAAAAGCTAAGCAGCCACCGGCAGATTCTTCTTCACTACCTTTTAAAATTATAACTATTAACTAAATTACAGATATAAGCTTATTAAAATGAATGTTAACTTTGATCTAATTTTTATAGAGTCTATTTTACCTTGTGATAAGACACTATAAATATATTAAAAATTTTTATAGCCTATGATAATAGCAATATCCGGTACACCTGGGACAGGTAAACATACTCTAGCAAAAGAACTTGCAAGAAAAACTAACTATGAAATATTAGATTTAAACAGAATTCTTAAAAAAGGAGGAAAAGAGAGGGAAGTAACACTTAAAGAGGTAAATGAAGTCTTTCAAAAGAACAAAAAAGACAACATAATTGTAGTTTCCCACTTGTCCCACTTTATAAGATCAAAAAGCATAAATTTTGTTATAGTTCTTAGAACAGACCCGTTAATACTTATAAAAAGACTTGAAAAAAGAGGATACAAAAAGGAAAAGATCTATGATAATGTTATCTTTGAAGCAATGAATGGAACATATGAAGAAGCGTTGAATATGAAAAGGAAGATTTTTCAGATAAATAATACAAAAAATATAAAAAGTACTGTAAAAAAAGCTATGTTAATACTTGCAGGGGAAGAAAAAGAGGAAAACATTGATTTTTCCGATAAGATACTTAAGGTAGAAAAAATGTTTAAATAAAATGAATTTATACAATAAAAATGGAAATAAAAGAGATAAAAGCGCTTAAAATACTGAATGCAAATTCCAACTTCACTATAGAAGTACTACTAACTACTGAAAAGGGTAAATTTAGGGGTTCATCTCCTGCAGGAGAAAGCAACAGTAAATATGAAGTTAATCAGTTCAGTAAAGGTATAGATGATGAAATAAAAGCTTTTAATGAATATTTGAAAAAATTGGTTGGAAAGAAGATAAATTCTTTAGATGACATATTTTTAATAGAAAAGGAAATACCAGAAGAGTTCATAGGTGGTCCATCGCTTTCTCTATCTTATGCGTTAATTTATAGTTTAAGTGCAGATATTAACAAAGAGCCTTACGAGCTTTTTGGTAGCAAAAGTAAGGTTATGCCCGTGTGCAAAATGATCGGCGGAGGAATGCATGCCTCAGGATTAGGAATGGATATACAAGAAATACTTGTAACAACAATGGCAGACAGTAATTTTGAAAGTATAAATACTACTTTAAAAGTATATAAAAAAGTGAAAAAACTTCTTGAAGACAATACAGACAGTTTTATAGGAGGAGTCGACCCAGAAGGCGGATTTATAAGCGGATTGGATAACTATGAATCAATAAAGATAGTAAGAGAAGCAGTTGAAAGTACAATAAAAGAAAGTAGTATGGATATAAGATTAGGATTAGACTTTGCCGCATCTACATTTTATAAAGATGGAAAATACAAATACAAAAGGCCGATATATGGAAAGAAAGAAGTTGATAGAGGCGAACAGATAGATATTACAAAAAAACTGGCAGATGAATTTGACATCTTTTATATAGAAGATCCAGTTGATGAGACTCTTCCAGAGGACTATGGAGAAGTACTAAAATTACTTAGCGGCTCAATTATAGTAGGAGATGATTTAACCGCTACTACTCCTGAAAGGCTTGAAAAGGTGCATGAATATATAAATTCGACACTAATAAAACCAAATCAAGTGGGGCTCATGTACAAGGTAAAAGAATATTCAGAACTTGCAGATAAATTCAAAATAGACAAGGTAGTATCACATAGATCAGAGGAAACATCTATACCTATAATAGCGGACCTGGCAACTGGGCTAAACGCAAAGTATTTAAAAGTTGGAATCAATAGAGGAGAAAGAATAGAGAAAATAAATAGGCTAATTGAATTAAATTAAACATGGTATTTAAAAAAATAGACAAGTTAGAAGCGTATAAGACTTACGGAACGAGGATAGGAGCAAACGCAAATAACAAAGAATTTGAAAGGTTTGTCTTCAAGAAAATTCCAAACAAATTTACTATACTTAATATAAAACTTATTGATGAAAGAATAAAACTTGCTGCTAAATTCTTAAATGGCTACAAAAGAAAAAACATCCTGCTAGTATCAACACTTGATAGTGCTTACTACTCAGTTTATAACTTTTCAAAGCTCATGGGAATAAGCGTAAATTTCGGAAGATACCTTGCAGGATCGCTTACAAATATAAGCTATAAGAATTTCTTTGAACCTAAAGTTCTATTAATAACAGATCCTAAATCAAACAGGAGAGCAATAAACGATGCAAAGAAGATAAACATACCTATTGTTGGAATAACAAATACTGACAATAGTACAGCATTTATCGACTTAATAATACCTGGAAACAACAAAAGTGGGAATAGTATAGGATTAATATTGTTCCTACTTGCAATGAACATGGCCAAGAAAGAGGAAAAAGAAAAACTTGAAAAAGTAAGTCTTGAAGATTTTGTCTCAAAAGAGCTTGAATTTTAAATATACTACGTATAGAGTGGAGAAAAAACAATGAAAGAAAAATGTGACTTCTATAAAAAAGGAAAACTTATAGCAAAAGATGTTAAATACTGTAAAACACTTTCAAGTAAGATTTTAGGTTTAATGTTTGTTTCAAGTCCAAAAGCAGGTGCTTTCTTACCAGATGTAAAGGATATACACATGAACTTTGTAAGATTTGAATTAAGAGTAATATGGCTTGATAAAAACCTAAAAGTAGTGCATCAGACTATTGCTAGAAAATGGCGGCTTTACAACGGGCCTGAAGAAGCACAGCATGTTTTGGAACTTCCTGTAGACAGAAAATATGACATAAAAGTAGGGGACAAACTACAGATTAAAATATATGAAAAATAGAAATGATACATTACTAATTGACAAGATAAATTCAACCTCAAAAAATGAAGAGATATTTGATTTTAGATATATCTTTCCAGGTGGAGCCTCAGTAACTCTTTCCAATAATGTTATAAAAGTAAAACTAGTAAAAAATGAAAATACGGAGCAGAATGACATACTAAAGGCACTAAGACACAGTATTCTGCAATTTAAACCTGATTCTGTCCTGGTTTCTGGAGGGATAGATTCCTCTGTTTTGGCTGCTATTGCAATTAAAGAATTTGGAGATGTAAAACTTATATCAGCAGGTACTAAAGACAGTGAAGATATTTATTACGCTGGTGTTTTAAGCAGTGAATTAAACAGCACTTTGTATAATGTAACAATAACAGAAGAAAACTTAATTCATGCTATTAAAGAACTAAAAGAATTGAAACTTGACACTTATAATATAATAATGGGAATAACTGAATTTTTATCAATTGAGAAGGCAAATAAGATGGGACTAAAAAGGATAGTGAGTGGAATTGGTAGCGATGAATTATTTTTTGGATTTCAAAGACACAAAACAATAAAAAAAGAGGAACTTAGTGAATTTAGAGAATATAGACTTTTTTACATGCCTGCATTAGATCTGTGGAGATTAAATTCGATTGCAAATAAATTAGATATGTCAATTGCATTTCCATACCTTAATGATAAAGTAATAGAGGCAGCTCTTTCAAAAAGCATAGAAGAGCTTGTAGAAAATTATGATAAATTTCCAGTGCGTTCAATCGGTAAATCCCTTGGACTAAGTGGAAAAATAACGGAAAGAAGAAAAAAAGCTATGCAGTATGGCAGTGGAACTGTCAAACTTCTTAGAAATCTTTCCAAAAAAAAGAAATATGAAAACGTAGGTGAGTTTATAAAAGAAATATGATAAAGGTAAAAGCATTTGGAGGATATAGTAAAATAGGAAAAAGCATGACTGCAATAGAGGTTGACGATGAAATCGTGTTAACCGACATGGGTGCAGACATAGAAAAGCTAGTTAATTTTGAAGAGGATAAAAATGACATAACTATAAACGACCTAACGGCGCTTATAGACAACGGGGTTATACCTGATGACAGAAACTTCTTCTTAGAAGAAGGCAAAAAAGTAAAGGCAATTGTGCTTACTCATGGCCATCTTGACCATATCTGGGCGGTTCCTTTTTTAAGTCAAAAATATAAATGCCCGATTATTGCCACACCTTTTACGATAAAGGTAATAGAGAATCTAATGAAAAACTTTAAGGTTAGATCACTTAATCTTGTACAACTAAATACAGGCACAACATACAAGATATCAGAGAACATAAAATTGGAACTTGTGAATATAACTCATTCTATACCAAACAGTTCAATGATAGCACTACACACTAAATATGGGGTAATAATATATGCAAATGACTGGAAATTTGATAATACTCCAACACTTGGAAAGAAACCTGATTATGAAAGATTAGAAGAACTTAGAAAAGAAGGTATATTCATTTTAATATCCGATTCCACAAATGCAGAAGTGGATGGATACACATTTTCAGAAAGCGTTGTAAAGACAATGCTTGAAGATGTAATTAAAAAGAGCCTAGACAATAAAACAATATTCATATCTACATTTTCTTCGCACATAGCACGAATAAAAAACATTGTTGAAATAAGCAAAAAAATGAACAGAAATGTTATGATATTTGGAAGAAGTATGGATATGTACATAAAAGCTGCAATAAATACCGGCATAATAAATAAAGGAACTTTACCAGAGGTTATTGTAAGAAAAGAACAGATAAACAACGCACTTAAATTTGTAGCAGGAAGGCCTGGAAAATATGTGATTATCTGCACAGGCCACCAAGGAGAAAAAGGGGCATTTTTAGATAAGCTAGTAACCGGACAATATCAATACCGTCTTTCAAATGAAGATGCAGTGATATTCTCTTCAAGAACAATACCAACGCCAGTAAATGAAGCAAATAAAGGTATGCTAAAAAGTGCGCTTGAAAGCCTTAATGTGAATGTTGCAGATAATGTGCATGTATCGGGGCATGCATCAAAGAATGATCATAAAATTCTTATAAAGATGCTGATGCCTAAACATTTGATACCATCACACGGCGGAATAGAAAAACTAAGTGCAAATATAGAACTAGCAAGGGAATTTGGATATGAACTCAATAAAAATTCACATATTCTACTTGATGGTCAGGAAATAACTTTCGAGTAAAGAATAAAAACGAAAACAATATTGTATTAGAATGACCGAAGACAGCAAAATATTCGAAGAAAACAAGAATTGGGATAGAAAACTAGAGAAAAAAGTAGAGAAAGAGGTAAATTCACTTAAATGGACTTTTTCTCCATCTTCCGAAAAGGAGATATTCTCTATTGATACCCCCCCACCTTACACATCTGGAAGGCCATGGCATTTAGGCGCAGCTGCCCAGTATTCAAAAATAGACGTAATTGCAAGATCGCAGAGAATGCTTGGTAAGGAAGTTCTATTTCCAGTTGGTATGGATAGAAACGGAATACCAGTAGAAAGATACGCTGAAAAGAAATATGATATAAAAATGAGGGATACTCCAAGAGACAAATTCATAGATTTATGCAGAGACTCTCTTGATGAATTAGAAAAAGAAATGTTTGAAATTTTAAGATCCTTTGCATATTCAGCTGATTTTGATCATGTTTACAGAACTGATTCTGCAGAATACCGTACACTTACACAAAGCACTTTCATAGAGATGTGGAAAAAAGGAAAGATAATAAGGGGTACGCGCCCAAGCAATTACTGCATAGACTGTGGTACGACAATAGCAGATGCAGAGATAGAATACAAAGAGATGAATACCGATTTAGTATACTTTTATTTTAAGATAAAAGATTCTGATAAAAAAATATTAGTAGCGAGTACACGCCCTGAGCTTTTAGGCGCATGTTCTGCAATACTTGTAAATCCTGAAGATGATAGGTTCAAGGATTTTATTAATAAAACTGCTATTAGCCCAATATACAACAAAGAAGTTAAAATAATCGCACACAGCTATGCAAAGGCTGAATTTGGAAGTGGTGCGGTTATGATATGCAGCTATGGTGATTACAATGATGTAATGATAATAAAAGAACTCAAGCTTCCTGAAAACATAATAATAGACACGAATGGAAGGATGAATGAGAATGCAGGAGAAAGGCTTAAAGGTCTTAAAGTAAAAGAAGCAAGGAAAGAAATAATCTCAATGCTCCAAGAAGCAGGTTATGTAGAAAAAATAGAAAACATACAACATAGAACACCAATGTGCGAAAGAAGTAAAACACCTATAGAGATAATACCCCTTGATGAATACTACTTAAAGGTCGTGGATATAAAGGATAAATTGGAAGAGTTGGCAAATCAGCTTGACATGATCCCTGAACAGCACAAACAGATACTTATAAACTGGCTTAAAGTATCTACTGACTGGCCTATCTCCAGAAGAAGATATTATGGAACCGAGATACCTTTATGGTACTGCACGAAATGTAATGAGCCTTATGTACCAGAAGAAGGCAAATATTATCAGCCATGGAAGGAGAAGCCACCAGAAAATGCAGTATGCACGAAATGTGGTGGAAGAGAATTCATTGGAGATGATAGAACATTTGACACTTGGATGGATTCAAGTGTTTCAGCTTTGTATGTTACAAAATACTTATCAGATAAAAATTTCTATGAAAAAACGTATCCGCTTAGTTTAAGGACACAGGGTATAGACATAATAAGGACATGGCTTAATTACAGCATACTGCGCTGCTATCTACTAACAGATAAACTACCATGGAAAAAGGCCTGGATAGATGGTATGGGTTTAGATGAGCATGGGGAGAAAATGTCAAAATCAAAAGGCAATGGAATAGACCCTACAATTGTAATAGAGAAATATGGCGCGGACGCATTCAGATTCTGGGCTGCTTCAGAAGCAATGCCTGGGAGTAATTTCCTTTTCTCTGAGAGTAGGATGCAAGGAAGCGCTAAATTCCTGACAAAACTGTGGAATGTTGCAAGACTTATAAACCAATTCGGAAAACCAGAAGATGTAAATGAAGCAGAACTTAATGAAAGTGATAAGTGGATAATTGCTTATACGGAAAAATTAACTGAGGAATGTATAAAAGGCTATAAGGATCTGAACCCTTTCATTCCTGCAAATAAAATAAGAGAATTTGTATGGAATGTATTTGCCCCGCATTACATAGAACTTGTAAAGGCAAGAGCATACGGTGATAATTTTTCTGAAACTGAGAAAAAATCTGCAATTTATACACTTAATTACGTGCTTAAAAGGATACTCTTATTGATAGCACCCGTAACACCTTTCATAACACAAACACTTTGGAAAGTTCTTTATAGTGATGAGTCTATACACTATCAAATAATACCAGAAGCAAAGAATACTAATGATGTACTTTTACTTCTAGGAGATAAATTAATGGAATTCGATAGCAAAATCTGGAATTCAAAAAAAGATAAAAAACTTTCATTAAGAGATGCAATAAATATTGAAATACCACAGGAACTTAAACCTTTTGGAAAGGACTTAAAAAGCATGCACAATATAGTCAATTAAATGGAAATAAAACTCAATAACATAAATTTTGGAGAAAAAACTGTGAAGGTAGATAGTAACTCTATAACAGAGCTACTTGAAAAACTATCACTTAATGATGATTCAGTAATACTTGTGGGCAAAGATGGGAAAATATATACAAAAGATCAAAAGATAAGAGAAGGGGATGAAATAAACGTAATAGAGGTTTTTTCAGGAGGATAATGGAATGCGAGATATGTAGTTCTGATGCAGTTATATCGACGAATAATGGTACATTTTGCGCAGAACATTTCAAGCAAAGATTTGAGGAGATAACCTTATCTACAATTGAAAAATTCAAGCTCATTAAAAAAGGAGAAAGAATAGCAGTTGCCAATTCTGGCGGAAAAGATTCATTGTCACTATTATATATACTCTCAAAATACTTCAAAAAATCAAATGAAATTATTTCAATAACAATAGATGAAGGGATAAGAGGATACAGAGACAAAACTATAGAGATAATGAAGGATTACTGCAATAAATACGAAGTAGAATACAAAATTTACTCATATAAGGACTTTGCAGGCCGTACGATGGATTCAATAACAAAAACTAGGAGTGGAATACCATGCTCTGCATGCGGTGTATTACGAAGATATCTTATAAACTATGCAGCTTCAGAAGTTCATGCAGATAAAGTTGCAACGGCCCACAACATGGATGATGAAGCAGAGAATGTAATAATGAATCTAGTACAGAATGATGTGGATAAGATGGTAAGACTTGGCGCTTATTCCGGAGTAATTAAAGAAGAGGGGTTTGTTCCCCGGATAAAGCCATTCCTTTTCTTAAATGAGAAAGAAACAATGCTTTTTTCAATGCTAAATGGGATAAATGCGATACATACTCCATGCCCATATGCAGGAATGGGCTTTAGAGGCTTAATATCCAGAAAAATAAAACAAATGGAAACAGAGTTTATGGGATCAAAAAGAAACGTAATAAATGCAATGCTTGAGATAAAAAAAGGGTATAGCATAAATACAGGTATAAAAATGAATAAATGTAAGTACTGTGGTTTTCCCTCTGCAAACGATGTTTGCGAAGCATGTAAACTAAAAGAAGAGCTTGTAAAAAGTCCTGTAATTTAAAAGTTTAAATATAAAAAAGAGCAGTATCCTTTATATGGAAAGTGATAATGGCCAAAATGTAGGAAAAGATTATGAGTCATATCTTACAGGTATTGATAAATTTAATAGTTCTATAAGTACATTAATTTCTGATTTATACAAAAAAATAGACACATTGAACCAGCAGGATGCAGCGCTAAATAACAGACTAAATCAGCTAAATGGTTCGACAGAGCTTGAAAGTAAAATTGAAAAGATAAATTCTGATGTAGCTATACTATCAAATTCTGTAAATAATGCAATATCCGCATTTAATTCCTCAATAGAAAAAATGAATGATGCTTACAATGATTCAGCAGTGAAAATAAACAAATTAAATGATTCCTTTAATTTTATTCATTCTAACATGGAGGAACTTTCTGACAATGTTAATAAAGCTATAGAAAACTTTAATGGGGTGGCAAAAGCTATAAACCTAAAAGACAGAGATTATACTGATAATATTAAAAGAATAGAAGACAGCTTATCTGCGCTTTCAAGTCAATATGAAATGACAATAACAAATATAAAAGAAACTGCCTCAAATTTATCAGCTGTTGACAATGAACTACAACAAAAGCTTGACAAGTTAAATGAAACTGTTTCTTCATCATTACCAAGCATTAATTCTTTTTCTGATGATATAAATGATCTTAAAAAATACAAGGTTGAATCAGAAAGTAAATTTGACAAAGTGATCAATACTGTGAATTCATTAACTGTAGAGATAAATGGTTTGAATCTAAAAATGGAAACGGTAAGCAGTGAATTTGAAAATATACAAAAAGGAATAAATGATACGCAAAATCATATTAATGATTTTATGAATAATGCAAGAGCAACTCTATCAACAGTTACATCCTATAACCCTGCAGAACTAGTCATAGAACTTAGAAAAACTCAGGATAAAACAGAACTTATGTCCAATGAAATCGAAAAGATAGTAGATACAAACAACAATTTATCAAAATCACTTAATGAGCTTTCAAATAGAGTAAATTCTCTATCTGTTGTAAAGAACGCTGCAAAGTTATTTGAAAACGTAGAAAATGTTTCCAAAAATATAGAAGACAGTGAAAACAGAATAAATTCACAGACTTCTAAAATAGAGGTAATGTTCAACCAAGTAAATTCAAATATGAACAAATTTATAGACTTAAACACAAAAATAAATGATTTAAACAAGAGATTAACAGAAATGGAGAGCACAGTCAATAAAATAAATAGTAGTCTTTCACTCTTTGCAACAAAAGATGATGTAGTAGAAATGCAGAATAAGTTATACTCACAAGATACAAAGAAATAGAGATTCATGGATAATAAAGAAAATAAAAAATTAAGAGAGAGGCTATTCAGAGACCGACCGCTAAGTGGTATATCATTAAATGAATTTGAAAGGCCTACAAATGATTATAATACAAATCTAAGAAGATTTTGCATTTCTCTAGGGCTTATAAGTCCGGGAGAAAGTAGAATAGCGATAGTTTACTTGCTTGATATACTGCTTAAGGCAAGAAAAAAGAGACCTGAGGGATTAGACAGCTATGAGATAATAAAGGAGCTATATAAAAGGAAAGTAAAGATAGTATATGCAAATATTCTTAGAGATTTGAGGAAACTGATAGCTGTTGGATTAGTTGAAAAAAGAAATAATTTTTACAGAATAAAGGAAAATATGAAACTTAATGAGATAATATCAAGTTTTATAAAACCTTACATAATAGATAGGATGCTTAGCAAAATAGAAGAATACGCCAAATCTATAGACAAAACAAATTAATTATTCTATTTCAGACAAAAGCTTAAACAATTTTTTTCCTTTTTGTGTAAGATTTATTATTTTTTTGTGATTGCTTCCATCAAAGTACACAAGATCCATCTTGTTCATTACTTTTATTAGTCTTACTATGTAAGCGTAGCTGCAGTCTATTTTCTTAGAAATCATAGTAGCATAAACCGGCTGTCTGCTTTCATTTATAGCTTTTAGCAAAAGAAAAGGCTTGTCATGCAGAAATAATTTAGTTATACTATTTTTCGAATCATCTGAACCCATAATTACAAAATGATTGACAAGTATTTATAATTTTTTATAGGGTATAATATCTAATTTTCTTGCATTAACACTATCCTCTAAATTATCTACAAATTCAGTTGAACGCTCTATTTCATTTATCTCTTTAAGAATTTTCTTTATATTTTTATTTTTGTTATTCTCTTTATAAACCGGCTTGTTATAATTTACATTTAAAAATAGGTTATCAGGATTATCCATTTCTATTTTATATATATTAGTTATATCATATATGACATCATCCAAAATATCCTGAAGATACTGTCCGAGGTAAGGTTTTACAAGATATTCCCTCAATCCATTTTGCAATCTATTACCAAATGAAAGCTTATCACATTCAAAGGCATACTGCTTTAAGGTCTCTGCTATACCGCATAGAGAATTCTCAAGACTGTATTTTCTGCTGTTTAGCTTTGCTCTTTCCAGATCTTTGTAATTAAAATCTGGGCCGTCTACAATTGCACGTATATAAGCAAGACCCTCCTTTCTGCTTTCGATAATAAGCTTATGAAGTTCTGATGCTTCCCTTCTTATTTCTATTTTATCATTAAGATTTTCCATACCTAAATATTCAAGATTAAACATAATATAAAAGCATTAAATTTGTTATGGTAGTAAAATAGGGACAATGCAAATTACAAGTTATATATATACCCAAAGAAATATTAGGGCCCAAGGGGATTTGAACCCCTGTCAGATGGTTACTTCCAACTGAAGGCATTCGAAGCCATCAGTCCTATCCGGACTAGACTATGGGCCCATGATATCTTAAGAATTGCACAATATTTATCTTTTGATGAAATAGAAGATTATATTGGAGCTTTTATAGTTACACATAAAAACTAAGTAGGGCCAGCAATAAAACAAGCAGAACTAATACAGACATATAGTTACACAGGCCAATTGTTAATACTGCTTGATAAAGATAATAACCAAACTAGCTAAAATAATCAAATAAACAATCATAAAGCAAACTGTATTTCTAATCTCAAAAAAAAGAAACAAGTCAACGTATATTACAATAGATATGAATATTATTAGAATTATAAATAAACTGTATTTATAATTATATTGTTTTTATTACAGTATAATAGATTAGATATCTATTATATCTCTATTATTTTTCCCTTTGGCCCTGCATTTATTATATTTGTTTTACCAAGTTTGTCTTCTAATCCAAAAGTCTCATGTATATGCCCGCATATACAGGTATCTGGCTTTGTTTTTTCTATCATGCTTCTTACAGCAGTGCTACCTACCTTCATGTTATTACCTATATCATCAAGTTTCGTATTATAAGGTGGAACATGTACTACCATTATCTTCTTCTTTGAGTTTTTTATATAATTATAGGATGCCTGTATCCTATTATAGAGCTCCTCTTCTGAAAGCTCATTTGGACCTATGTTTGCTAAACCGCATCCAAAAAACCCAACATCTCCGATTTTAAATGAGTAATTATGTAAATCATATATTGTATCTGGATAACGTTTCTTAAGAAGGAAAATATCAGCTTCGCTGTCATGATTACCTGGAATCAACGCAACCTTCTTGTCCGCGTCCTTAAATGGCTTAAGCAAACCTTCAAGCCCGTTTCCAAATATCGAAAGGTCACCGGCCAGTATTATCAAATCTGCTTTTTCTCTCTTTGCCTTCTTTGCAAGAGCTTCTGCAGCCTGCAAATCCCCATGTATATCCGATGCAGCAAGTATTTTCATATTTTATTCATAACAGGTGTTAAACAAATACCTTTCTGTTAAGCAAAGTGTTTTCATTTTTATGCAGATATGCGTAAACCTTCTGTGCAATTCCCCTACCTAGTAGTGAACTTAAGCGTTCTATTCCAACTTCCTTTAATGCCTTTAAAGAAGTTATACCTGCAGAATAAAGTTTCCTTGCCCTGACTCTTCCTATATCCGGAATAGATATTAATGGTATAAGCTCTTCTTTTATTCCGTTCTTGATTCTTATGCCCATCTCATTTATTTCTCTTCTTCTTAACTGCATTACTTTACCGATCTCGCTTAATGAATAAACAAGCCATTTTGTATTCTCAAGTATATTGTAGAACTCCCCAGGTAGAAGACCGTACTCCTCTTCCATGTATTTTTCGGTCTTTTCGGAAATCCAGTCCTGCATAACATGTGCCATCTTTATTGCAGATATAAAACGATCGTAATCTACGATATTCTCATCTGCTGAAAGATCAAGCTCATAACTTTCTTCTTCATATTTCTGAAATTCCTTTTGATTTACTCGGATATTCCTGAATTCTTCGCTGCAGAATATTACATGCAACAAATCAAGCTCTTCAATTCTTTCCTTTTTCTTTATTCTATCAATAAATTTTATAAACAATGAACCTGTTAACGGATCTATATAAAGTGAGTTTATAAGCTTGCCCATTCTAGTAACTTCTATCTTTCCATTATTTTCTTCTATGAAATCATTTTCTTCCAAAAATGAAACCGCATCATCTATCTTATCATACACATCTATTTCACCGAAGTGCATAAATGTTTCATCAAAGAAGTTAGAGATACTGTCTTCTTTATCATATATCCCTAGACAGAAAAGATTTAAGGTATACTTCCTTATAGCTATTTCACTGTTGAATTTGGAAGTTATTGGTTCTAGCTCTCCACTGAAATACTTTTCTTCTATTATATCTAGATCATTATCATTCCTAGCAACTACTATCGCATTTCCTTCCTTATCATATTTTGGTCTTCCTGCTCTACCCATCATTTGCTCTACTTCTATCGCAGGGAGAAGTTCCATCCCGTAATCCCCATATCTCCTTATCGAGTTTATAACAACTGTGTTTGCAGGCAAATTGACCCCCATTGCCAATGTCGGTGTAGATACTATAAATTTTATAAGCCCCTTTTTGAAGTTGTCTTCAATCAGCTTTCGCTGTTTGTTTACTAAACCAGCATGATGAAATGCAACTCCACTCTTTATAATGTCACTAAGCATTTCGCACTGTGTAGTAGGCCTTTCAAGAACGTTTAACACTTCTTTTGAAATGGAAAGAAGGCTTTTTCTATCATCTTCTGAAAGCTTGTTTCCTATCAATGATGCAATAGTCTTAGCATTTGCAACAACTGTCCTTTTGTTCTGAGAAAACACCAAAGCCTGTTTATTATTCTTAAAAAGCCACGAAGTTATGTTCGAAAGTGGGTCTTCATAACCACTGTTTATTTTTTCGACGTTCCCATTTATAAGCTCACCTTCAAAGTACTTTTTCTTCGAAAGCTTAATCGGCCTGAAATCGCTTTTAATTAGTTCGGCCTTAAGCCATTCTGCCATTTCATCTGCATTTCCTATAGTAGCGCTTAATCCGATTATCTGAGCGTTTGGGAATAAAAGCTTGTCTAACGTTATAAGAAATTCTAAAGTTGGACCTCTCCCAATATCAGATAATAAATGCACTTCATCGTATATTACACAGCCTATATTACCTATTTTATGCAGTGAATTCCTTATTATACTGTCAAACTTCTCTGTCGAAGCAAAGATTACGTCGTACTTATCTATATCATAATCTTTTTCATTGTAATCTCCTATTGATAACGTAGCTTTTATATCTTTGTTCTCCTTAACAAAATCTTCGTATTTTTCTGAGATCAATGCTCTTAAAGGTGCAAGATAAATTGATTTTTTACCGGAAAAAAAGGAGTTTAGTATCGCCATCTCTCCTATTAAGGTTTTACCCGAAGCAGTTGGTGCTGATACTATTATATTCTTTCCAGTAAAAAGCCCTTTTTTTACCGCATCTGCTTGAGGCGGCATAAAATATTCTATTTTTTCTTTCAGTCTTTCATATATCTTCTCTGGAATATAACCCTTAAAATCACTTAATTTTTCCACTAATTTAATTGTATTTAAATAATAAAAAACATATCATCTTATAATAGCACACAAAATTGTAGAAAAATAATATGAAAGTTCTTTTCTTAGGATGGGAGTTTCCTCCGCACTCAGTAGGGGGGTTAGGTACTCATTCGTACAATATTGTAAAAGCACTTTCTGAGAGAGGAGTAATAGTAAATGTAATACTTCCATTTAAGGAACATACTAAAATAGATGGTGTAAATTTCCTTACATTCGAAAGTGGGTTTTTTGATGGTATGTACAATATAAGCACTAAAAAAGAAGCAGATAGTAATGAAAAAAACCTTTACAGGGATGTTTTTAATGAAGTTGAAGAGTATAAAAATAAGGCAGTAGAGCTTTCATCTACAGTAGAGTTTGACGTTATACATGCAAATGACTGGGTAACTGGCAGAGCTGCAATAGAGATAAAAAAAAGAACGGGTAAAAAATTAGTAGCAACAATACACAGCACTGAATATGATAGAACTGCAGGTAAACCATGGGAAAGGATAGAAAAGGAGGAAAAAGCGCTTATAGACAATGCCGATCTCGTTGTGACTGTAAGCAGAAGACTTAAAGAAGAGCTTATTTCTTTATACAATACTAATGAAAAAAGGATAAGTGTTATATATAATGCTATAAATAGAGAAAGATTCAATGGCATAAAAAGGGACAGCAATAGAAAAGTTGTACTTTATGTTGGTAGACTATCTGTACAAAAAGGTATAGACAACCTAATAAAAGCATTTAGGATAGTATCTGAAAAAAATGATAATGCTTTACTCTATATAATAGGGGAGGGGCCAGAACTTTCAAATCTAATAAACCTGTCAATAAACCTTGATCTTTCTGATAAAGTAATATTTCTAGGAAAAGTTCCAGATTCAGAGATGGAAACATTGTATTCAATTGCAAATGTATTTGTAATGCCTTCTGTATCAGAACCTTTCGGAATAGTAGCACTAGAAGCTATAGCTTCCAATGTACCAACAATAGTATCCTCTCAATCTGGAGTTTCTGAAGTTATAAAAAACACGCTTAAAGTAGATTTCTGGGACACAGAACAGATGGCAGACTTAATACTTGGATTACTAAATTACAACGAAGCAAACAATGAAATTACAAAAAATGCATACAAGGAACTAGATAGTATTACCTGGGATAAGGCAGCTGAAAAGTTTATAGAGATATATAATAAGTGAAGCATTTAAACAAACTTTATTAATACTTATTTCTTAGAATAATAATGAACATAAATTTAATGTTTGAATATGTAGTCCTTTCTATAGCGTTAGGAGCAATATTTGGACTTGAAAATGAGTATAGAATGCAAAAAGGCGTAAAGATATTCATGGGGTTCAGGACATCAATATTTATAGCTATATTAGGTGATATCTTTGCCATCTTCTATGAAATCTTTAAATACCCGCCTATAATAATAACAGGATTTGCAGTTATGATTGCTTTTTCAAGTGCAATCTACTTTGAAAAGAACGCAAAAACAAGAAATCCTGGCGCAACGACGTATATTAGCTCAATGATACTTTTCTTATCTGGAATGCTTGTAGGGATAGGTTACTATGAATATGCGATTGTTATAGTAATACTTATAACCGCAATAAGCTTCTATAAAAGAGAATTTCTTTATTTTATAACTTCAATAAAGAAAAGCGAAATGATTGCAGCAATAAACCTGCTTATAATATCCTTTGTTATTCTTCCCCTACTTCCAAATACATACATTGGCCCTTATGGCTTCTTTAATCCTTTCCAATTTTGGCTACTTGTGGCATTGGTAGGAACTGTATTCTTCATGCAATACGCCATACTTAGAGTATCAAAATCCGGCCTGCTTGTTTCAACTATAATAGGTAGTTTAATAACTGGCACAACCATTACATTCGCTCTTGTAAACTTAGGAAACCGGTTTAAAAAACTTGAGAAAGCAATTGTTTACAATGTTGTAGTTGCAGCAAACATGCCTATGGTTCTTATACAAGCTCTTCTTATAATATATATAGTAACATTATCCTCAAAAATCATTTATTACATGATACCAGTAACTGCAGTTTCGATAATAAGTCTTTTAATGATATATCTAATGGGCAGAGATGAGATAAACAAAAAAGCGGAAAGACCAAATAACCCTTTTCCGCTTGTAAAAACACTTGAATTTGCTGCAGTCTTTTTTGTAGTTCTTTCGGTTTCAAGGATAGTTGCAGTCGTAGCACCAAATCTGCTTATAGTTGATATGTTCCTGTCTGCTCTTGCAAATATAGTTGGCGCTGCATTTGCATTAGGCACTCTCTTCTTAGGACACCAGATAAGTGCAAGCTACACTGCAATGCTTTTAGGTATATCAGTATTTGCCGCTATAATAGAAAAAGGATTTATAGGATTAGTATCAAAGAACAAAGGTACAAGGAAAGGGATATTCGGCTATTCAATGATAGTAGGTCTGGCCCTTTTGATAACCTTATTTATACAGTACCATGGAATTTAAATTTGACAAAGAAAGATTAGAAAAACTTGAAAAGCTGAAAAGAGAAGGTATAGAACCTTATGGTGGTAGATTCGATGTAGAGCTACATTCCATTGATATAAAGGAAAATTTTGAAAATCTTGAAGGGAAGGAAACTACTGTAGCCGGCAGAATACTTGCAAAGAGAGACCATGGGAAGATAAAGTTCATAGATATTCAAGATGAAGAGGGCAGTATACAAATATACTTCTCAGAAAAACATGTTGATGAAGAATCAATAAAAATAGCAGAGGAACTTGATACTGGAGATATAATAGGGATAAAAGGTACAATAATAAAAACTAAAACCGATGAAATATCAGTCGATGCAAAGAAAATAATAATGCTCAGCAAATCACTATTGCCAATGCCATCTAGATGGTACGGCCTTGAGGATACTGAAAAAAGATACAGAAAAAGATACTTAGATTTTATAATAAACAAAGAATCTCTGGAAAAGATAAAAAAAGGCAGTATGATGCTTTCTAAGATAAGAGAGATAATGGAGAGTAAAAAATACACGGAAGTTACAGTACCAATATTACAACCTATACCGGGCGGCGCAAATGCAAAACCGTTTATAACCCATTACAATTCACTTGACAGAGATTTTTACTTGAAAATAGCATCAGAACTTTACCTTAAACGTCTTCTTGTGGGAGGATTTGAAAAAGTCTTTGATATAAGCAAAAACTTCAGAAATGAAGGCATTGATACAAGGCACAATCCTGAATTTATAATGATGGAAGCTTACCAAGCATATGGTGATTTAAGTACAATGCTTGAACTTACTGAAGAAATAGTAAAGGAATCTATTTACGCAGCTAACAAAACTTACAATGTTAAATTTGGGGAGAAGATGATAGATCTATCAAAATTCCAGATAAAAACAATGGAAGAAATGGTAAAAGAGAATACTGGAATAAATAATGAGGAAGAGATTATAAAAAGAGGAAAGCAACTCGACAGTAAAGTAAATTCATACGGAGAAGCTATAAATGCCATATTTGAGGCAAAGATATCTGACAATATAATCGATCCAATATTTGTTACTAAATTTCCAATAGAAGTATCCCCATTAGCAAAAAAAACAACTGATGATCCAAGATTTGTATACAGATTTGAACTTTATATAGCAGGTATGGAGATAGCAAACGCATTTTCGGAATTAAATGACCCAGTAGACCAGATAAGCAGATTTGAGGAAGAAGCTAAAAGAAAGAATAGGGGGATAGATGAAACGCAGGAATTTGATATGGATTTCATAGAAGCAATGAGTTATGGAATGCCTCCGGCAGGTGGTGTTGGAATAGGAATTGATAGGTTACAGATGATAGGCACTAACTCAAAAAGCATAAAAGAAGTTATACCCTTCCCGCAGCTTAGAACATTTGAAGATCAATAAATAAAAAAATAAAAAAAATTAATTTTTGCTATTTAACTAAAAATAGGAATTACTGTGTTCCTTTTCTCTTGTTATAGCAGTCTCTGCAGTAAACTGGTCTGCCCTCTTGTGGCTGGAAAGGAACTTCCGTCTCTTTCCCACAATCGGAACATACAGCTTTATACATTCTTCTTTCGAATTTTGCCATATTCCTCCTTAAGAACGAAGTTTAGAAATCCAATAAGAGAACGTTTGAACAAACAATAAACTCTTAATAGAACCCCCTAACATCATTCCTCTACCATAGGTATAAGAACTAGTCTATTTATAAACTTATCTATTGTAATTATTTATAGTTAATTAAGTGAAAAAGAGACTTTTCACTTAATCTGTTTTATTTATTCTTGTAGGAATCACGTATAGTTTCTATTTCATGATATAAACTTACATAGTTCACTATTTTTGTATTACCACTAATTGTTCTAAGATTATTTAATGTAAATATTGCCTCTGCTTTTTCTTCAAGCAGATTTCTAACAAAATCCAGGGCAGCTTTATCACCTGATTTATAATAAGTACTATAAAGCTTCTTTTCGATATCTGGAGAATAATTTACTCCATCTAATAATTTTATTTCATTTATTATTTTTTCTAAATAATTTTTTTCCATGTTACCTCCTTATTTTACAGCTAAAGAGAAGAACAGTAATATTATTTAAGCTTTGTGATAATATTGGCCTGGCCGAGATTTGGACTCGGGACCCCTGCTTTTCCTAAAATGTTGGAGCATACTCATATAAGAGCAGTGCTCTACCGGGCTAAGCTACCAGGCCATAATGATTACTTTAATATATACTCTAAATATTTATAATTACCTAATACTTAAATGTATTCTGTAATTAAACTAGCATTAATAGATTTTATTGACAAACTTTTAATAGAAAATTCTAGGGCTTTTTCAAGGATAGGAACCTCATAAAAACCAGCATCAGTACCGATTAAGCTATAGGTTTCCTCAAGTTCATTTTTTATTTTCTTAACTTTGTCTGCTTGATAATTGTAGTTTAATAATATCTCAATGTTTTCATTTCTAGTCCTACTGTAATCCTTGAAAGCGCTTTTCACAATTAAATAAACTGCTCTTTTAAGCTTACTTTCGTTTTCAAGGTACTTTGGATTCAAGCAGTATTCTATAGAATTAGCGGTATAAAGTTTGGCATATTTCCTATTTATGCTTATTGAAGAATTACTGTTTCTAGAAGCATTTACTGTTAGCTCGTAAATAGACTTCTTGTTAAGAAGCTTATCTAACTCTTCTGCTGAGCATTTATTTCCCTTTATCAATATATCACGTAGCTGCTGTTCCATTTCACATGTAACCAAAAAGCCTAAGCTTTTCCATTACTCCTTCCTTATCTTGTGACCTGCCTGCTCTTTCCTTAGTATGTTCAAGATCCTGCTCCCACGCTGGTAAATCGCTTGTCTTCTTTGAATCAAGTTTACCATCTATTGACCTGTATCCAAGTTTATACAATGGATGTATTGGTAAGTTGTACTTGAATATATACTCCCAAACGTTTCTTTCAGCAAATGGCAATATTGGCTGTACTCTCACATGATCTGGATGAGTTCTTGGACTTATAAAAACCTCTATGGATCTTGCTTCATTTTCGTCCCACCTAACGCCAGTAAATAGCGCATCAAACCTGTATTTTTCTATTGCCATGTTCATTGCAACTGTTTTCAATAAGTGGTTTCCAACTTCTGTTTCTAGACTATAATCAAACTCATCTCCATTGAAGCCTATCCTTCTAGCTTCATCTTGATTTATTTTATTAAGAGCACTTATCTTTATTTTGTTATCCTTCCCTACGTTTTTGATAACATCCTCGTTCTTCGCGTATACCATCTTAAATCCCCATTCCTTGCTTATGTCATCAAGCATCTTCATGGTTTCATCGTAATGCTGACCATGATCTATGAATAATGCAGGAGGCAATTGCATCCCCAAATCTTTACATGCTCTCCTTACTAGATCCAAAACCACAGTACTATCTTTCCCAGCACTCCAAACAACTGTTGGTCTATTATATCTTTTTAATGCATCCTTTATTACTATAAGTGCAATTTCTTCCTTTGCTTCTAAGCTTAATCCTCCTTCTACCCTTTGTTTTTTTACCGAATACTGTTCATTTTCCATATTAACCTCCTACATATAACCTAGTTTCCTAAGTTTATCCTCAAGATCGAGCACACGCTCATCTTTTTCTTCGTTTTTCTTTTTGTCTTCACTGCTTTCAGAGACTATCTCTCTAAGCAGATATTCTACAAAGCTTGAAAGCGATGTAAAACCTGTTTTCTCTATTAGCTTCTTAGCTTTATCTGCTAATGGCTTTGGTATTGAAACGGTTGTAAATTTTTGTTCTTCCATAATTACTAATAATTAAATATAATTACAAATATAAATACTTTTCCTTTTTAAAAATTTAAAGAAAAGAAGAGATTACATTGAAAACAAAATAAAACCTAAAACAATTAACGGCAACGCAATTGCATCACCATAAAAACCTGATATATATGTTCCCTGCAAAAATGAAGAAGTAACTAATGTCGGGTTTAAAACGTATTGAATCAAGGTTATAATATAACTTATAGATATAGCAAGCATGCTTGCTAGAATAATAATTAAACCGCTTACCTTCTTTCTTGGATTTGCAAAGAAAAGAACTAAGAACCTTTCCATCTTATGCATATTAACATAAAACATAAAAAATGCTATAACCCATGCAGCTGCAATTAAAAGCGCAATAGGTAAAGGAATACTAAAACTCATAAGAACCTCCTAAAATAATTAAAGTAAAGACCATATGAAAAGTAAGCTATTAGAAGCGATAAAACAGCAAGAAGCCAAAAAGCTACAACTAAACCATAGGCAAGAAATAATCTTGTAACTACGTTTATAGCGAAAACCATTGTAGCTAGAAAACCAAATAAAAGCAGAATCTCTATTCTCTTAATAAAAACTTTTGACCTTTCTTTATTCAGAAAAAATCCAGTCCAAGGGGCTTTATCCTTTACATGTTTGGTATTGACAAACAGTATCAATGCTAAAAAAACAACTGTTATTAATGCCCCTATTAACGTTACTATCCTTGCTGTTATAAGCGCAATTTCAACAAAATTTGTAAAGCTTACAATACTTATTGGTTTGAATACCACTGAAAAAGAAGCAGCGATATCTCCACCTACTGCTATAACTGCTATTATACTTATTGTTATAAGTACAATTAGATTTAACCTCGTTTGATTAAACTTCATATTATAAACTAGTTTTTAAAGAATATAAAAATATACACTTAATTATAAAGTTTTATTTTATCTGGATTAAACATATACTCTTCAATTCTGTCCTTCATCTTTTCCTTTTTAGTCCTCAATGACTCTAGGAAATCTGAGATTTTTTCGGCTGCTATCTCCTTCATCTCACCACTTAGTATCTTACCAGATTTATATTCCTGATATACCTTATCTACCTTTCCCTGATCTTCTTCTAAAAAGCTGTACTCAAGAAAGGCAAAGTCTATATCCGGATTTGCACCATACTTTCTCTGCTCTTCGAGTGTATCTCTGCCCCCAGAAAATGCATATTTCATCAATTTTTTCCTAACCTGTTCTTTACTATCCTCTAAGAATATTGCACTCTCTTCCTTTGATGAAGACATTTTTGCTGAATTACCTTGAAGAGACGGTAGAAACTTTGAGATTATTGCAGAAGGCTTATAATACCCTAATTTCGGAAGCACGTCTCTTGCAACTCTGAAATAAGGATCTTGATCTATTGCATATGGTATAAGACACCTCATCTTCTTACCTTTTAAAGCTGAAAGAAGAAATGCAGGAGTTATCTGCATTGACGGAAAGAAAAGCTTACCTATGTTATCGCTATCATTGACCCCAAAAACGGCCTTTATGGTTGATACAGTAATGTGCTTTGCAACGTCTGTTGCATAATAATACATAGTTTTAGCGCTTCTGTAATCTGCTATTATATGAGTCTTTTTCGGATCAAAACCTAGACTTATTATATCAAGTATATTGTCATTTGTAAATTTTTCTATCTCGTTTTTATTCTTACTGCCTACTAAGAACTTTTCGTCATCCGTTAATTGTATAAGCAAATCTACATTGAAAGTTTTCTGTAGCCAAAGAGTAAATGTAAACGGTAGTAAGTGGCCTATATGCATCTTCCCTGAAGGACCTCTGCCCGTATAAAGATAAAATGGTTTGCCGTTTTCATAGTCATCTAAAACAAGGTTAAGCTCTCTATGCGCAAAGAAAACGTTTCTGCTAAGTAATGGGTGAAGCTTTCCATTTGCAATCTTTTTTATTCTATTTAGGAGGTTATCACTTATTGTATCAACGCCGAATCTTTCTACTAACTTAGAATAAGTATTATCATTTAGCTCACCACTGACTTCCCAGGGTGTTACATTAAAACTTTCCATTTAATCTTAAAGCTATTTAAATATTAATAAACATTAATCCACAATTTCTAAAATCTGTTTAAGTTCGTGTATTACTGCATCAGGCTTATGGATTCCTTTATTTGGAGGTAAGTACTTATCTATAAGTACTGCTTTCATACCAGCTTCTTTTGCATTGTCTATATCTGCGTCCATCCTGTCTCCTACTACAAGTATGTTTTTAGGTTCTACATTTAACAGGCGAGCAATTTCAATAAAAGGTATGGAACTATTCTTTCTCTGAGGGATATCCTCTCCTGCGATTAAAACTACGTCAAACAGCTTTGTAAAGTTTAGATTATTAAGCCTTCTTTTCTTTAAACCTGGCCTTGCATCTGTATCTGTCAAAAGACCTAGTTTTTTACCCCTTGATTTCAAAGTCTTCAGAATTTCTTCTGTATCCTCTGGATAGTCTATTTTTTCCGATATAAAATCATAGAATTTTTGAGAAAGTTCCTCTATCTGCTTTTCATCCAGGTTTAGTGACAGGTTTTCATTAACTTTCTTTATGACTTCTTTCCTATCATACTGCCGTGAAACTAATGGAATATCGTCGATTACTTCCTTCTGTGCCTTTAAAAGCTGCTGCATTAGATAGTTACTATCTATTCCAGAATTTAAAGAAATCAATTCAACAATTTTTGAGTATGCATTACTTATGGCAGAATGCGTATCTACTAAGGTATTATCAAAATCAAATATCAATGCCTTAGCTTTAATCTTCTCTGACATTTAATTAATCTTTTCTTTTACCATTCACGGTTTTATTATTCCAGGCATAAGCTTTTAATTTTGAACTTTTGCCATAACCACAATGCGAACAGTAATGTTTTCTCTTTAAGTAAGATTCCTTTCCGCACCTTCTACACGTTACATGCGGCTGTTTTCTATTATGCAAACCCATTGATGCTGTGCTCATATAGTTGGAGAGATAAGAATTATCGTATCACCTCTTACAAATACATTTCCTAGTTTTCTAAGAGTATCTGCGTCTTTCTTTTCTTCTGCGTTTTCCAAAGTAACGTTTATGTGAACGTCAAAAGCTACCAATTTACCAGTTATAGCATGACCATTCTTAAGTTCTACTAATACCATTTTTCCTTTTGCTGAATTCAAAAGATCTAATGGTCTGCTCAAAACATTTTCTGACATAATTAATCTCCATAACCTCCCATTCCACCAGGTGGCATCTGCGGCTGCTGATTTGCGGACTTACCTGCTGCTATTATATCGTCTATTCTAAGGATCATAACGGCAACTTCGCTTGCGCTTTTTATCGCCTGTTTTTTAGTCCTTAAAGGTTCGACAACTCCTTCCTTATACATATCAGACACTTGAGGTTTATATACATCCAAAAGATTTACACCTGCCCAAGTTTTTCCTTTTTGGTGCTCTGCTCTTAATTCAACAAGTATGTCTATTGGATCCAAACCTGCATTTTCTGCAAGTGTCTTTGGGACTACTTCTAATGCATCTGCAAAGGAATTCACTGCAAGCTGTTCTCTACCTTCAAGGTCAGCCGCGAAGTCTCTAAGGTTCTTTGATACCTCAAGTTCTGCTGCTCCTCCTCCTGCTACTATGGAACCACCATCTTCTATAACTGATTTAAGATCTCCGAGACTGTCATCTATCGCTCTTTGAATTTCATCTACAACATGTTCCGTTCCGCCTCTTACAAGTATCGTAACTGCTTTTGGATTCTTGCATTCTTCTATCAATGCTAGTGTCTCTCCTGCAAGTTTCTCAACATGAACAATTCCTGCTTCTCCAAGACTATCTTTACTTAATTCATCAAGAGTTGCTACAACTTTTGCACCAGTTGCCTTTCCAATCTTTTTCATGTCACTTTCAGATACCCTACGAAATGCTAATATCCCTGCTTTTGAAAGGAAGTGCTGCGCTGCATCATCTATTCCCTTCTGTACTATAACTACATTTGCTCCGGATGCCTTTATCTTATCAACCATCTCTCTTAGCATGTTTTCCTCTTCATCAAGGAATGCCTGCAATTGTTCAGGTTTCTCTATTCTTATCTGTGCATCTATGTTTGTCTTTTCTATCTCAAGTGCAAGATTTAATAATGCAACTTTTGCATTTTTAATTTCATCCGGCATGTCGGGATGTACTTTTTCCTTGTCTATTATTACTCCTTTTATTAGTCTTGAATCTAGTAAACCGCCACCTACTTTCTTCTCAACTTTTATGTCATCTAAATCCAAGGTATCATTCTTTCCAGACATAGACTTTACATGCTGAACTGCATCCACTATTAAAGAAACTATATGTTCATCTGCCCCAGTGCTTTTACCTACGATTGCCGTTTTAACTATTCTACTAAGATCCTCTTTATTAGCTATATCGAGGTGCAATTTTATCTTGTCCAGTATCTCCTGTGCTTTATTTGCTGCAAGCCTGTAACCTCTAGCAACTAATGTGGGATGTATGCTCTGGTCTAAAAGCGTTTCTGCGTTCTTAAGAAGTTCTCCTGCTATTATAACTGCCGTGGTTGTTCCATCCCCAACCTCTTCTTCCTGTGTCTTTGCAACTTCTACTATCATCTTTGCTGCAGGATTTTCTATCTCCATACTCTTTAAAACAGTTACACCATCATTCGTTATTGTTATATCTCCTATGTTATCAACTAGCATCTTGTCCATTCCTCTTGGTCCTAAAGTAGATTTTACTGCATTTGCTACTGCTTTAGCTGCAGCAATGTTATTTCTCTGTGCATCTTTTCCACTCGTTCTATTATATCCTTCTGGTAAGATGAAAATTGGTTGAATTCCTTCTGCCATAATATTACCTCCTTCTAATAACTTAGATCTATTCAATGCATACTTGCATTGATATCTCTAATAGAGTTTAGTGTTATATTTAAAGTTTTCCACTGTTTTGATGCTTTTTTACAAACTATACTATTTAATAATTGAGGATTTCTCTTAAAAGAATTTGATTTAAATAGATCGATTAAAACTTTAAATTAAAAAATTTCTTTAATAAAGAATGGACAGCCAATACAGTGAGATAAGGAAAGATTATAGAACAGGATATTATTCAGTTATAGTTCCTGGAAGAGAACAAAGACCAAAAGAACTAGAAACAGAAGATGAAGGCGCAAAGAACCTTAAAGATTGCCCATTTGAACCTGATACAATAGACAGAATCAATCTAGAAATAATGCATGTAAATGAACCTTGGACAACTATGGTAATAAGAAACAAATTTCCAGAATTAGATGGTCACACCCCTTTAGAGTACGAAGATGGATTTTTTCCATCAATAGCAGGATACGGATACAATGAAGTTTTAATAGAAAGTCCAAAGCATTTCGATAAATTTGAAAATATGGATCTTAAAAAATCACTTGAATGGCTAAATACACTTATAGAAAGAGAAGAAGACCTGTATTCAAGGAATTATATAAAACATGTAATGGTATTCAAGAATTATGGGGCTTCCGGCGGGGCAAGTATAGGTCACCCACATACACAGATAATAGCTTGGCCAGAGATTCTTGGCACGCCTGCGATAGAGATAGAGATAGCGAAGAAATATCTAAAAGAGAACCATTCTTGCATCTATGAAGACGCAATAAAGAAAGAGGAAGGAAGAGTATTATTTGAAACTGAAAATATAACGGCTATTGCACCATATGGATCAAGATTTTCGGGAGAATCAATGATACTGCCAAAAAGACATGTTAATTATATAATGGATTTAAGCCAAGAAGAGAAAGAAGATCTTGTTGAAGGATTGAAAAAAATAATACAGACAAATAAAAAACTTTTTGGAGAACAAGCATACAACTTTGTAATACATGAAAATAAGAAAGAAAACGATTATCACATGCATATAGAAGTTTATCCGAGGCTTTCAAGCTTAGCAGGTATAGAACTTGGTCAGAACGTATTTGTTAACACTATGGTACCTGAAGATTATACTAAAAAATTCAAAGAAGTTATAAAATTAGTCTAAGCCTTTTTCTTCTAAGAATTTTCTTGCATCTATTGCACACATACTTCCCCAGCCTGCTGCAATAACAGCCTGCTTGTAGTGTTTATCTTGAACATCGCCAGCTGCGAAAATACCTTCCTTGCTAGTCTTTGTAAATTCTCTTGTCTTTATATACCCACTTTCATCCAAATCAAGGTAGCCCTTGAAAATCTCGGTATTTGGAGTATGGCCTATTGCCAGAAAAAGCCCGTCAGTCTTTAATTCGCTTTCTTCATTAGTCTTCAGATTTTTTATCTTAACGCCTTCTACGTGTTCTTTTCCTAACACATCTGTTACTTCACTGTCCCAGATTATTTTTATTTTCTTATTCGAAAGAACCCTATCTTGCATTATTTTGCTTGCTCTAAATTCATGTCTTCTATGGATCAAAGTTACTGAATTTGTAAGCGTAGAAAGATAACTTGCATCTTCCATTGCACTATCCCCGCCTCCTACTACTACAACGTTTTTGTTTTTGAAGAAAGCCCCATCACAGACTGCACAACCGGAAACTCCTTTTCCTATCAGTCTTTTCTCGTTATCTAATCCGAGCCACCTCGCCGATGCACCAGTTGATATTATTATGGAATATGTTTCATATTCTTTATCACCAACAAAAACTTTGTAGGGATAAACGTTTAAATCAACCTTGGAAACATTATCATTTATTACCCTGCAGTTCAATGCCTTAACCTGCTCAGCCATTTTATCCATAAGATCTGGCCCTAAGATTGATTTGAAACCTGGAAAGTTTTCTACTGCTGAGGTAAGCATAAGCTGCCCTCCTACTTCAAAGCCTCCTATTAACAATGGATTTAAATCGTCTCTTGTAGCGTATATTGCAGCAGTATATCCTGCTGGACCAGAACCTATTATTATTAATTTTTCTACCATTATTTTTATATGTCATACGATATAAATAAAGCTTTCTACTAAGATAACTTTTTATTCAACAAAAACTTAATAGAGTAATGGATAAATTTCTCATAGAAGTCTCATTTGAAGCTGGCAATAAAGTAGGTGGTATTTGGACAGTCTTAACGTCTAAATCCGCATATATGAAAAAACAATTTGGGGATAATTATTTAGCGATAGGCTTTTATAATCCGGATCAGGCAGCCGTTGAATTTATAGAAAGCACTCCCCCTCAATACATAAAAGATGCAATGGGAGATATAAAGCTTGATGGAGTAAAAGTATACTTCGGAAAATGGTCTTCTGCTCATGATGTAAATCTAATATTAATAGATGCCAAAGAATTTGAAAACAAGCACATAAATGAGGTAAAAAAGGATTTTTGGGATAACTTCAAGATAGACTCTTTGAATTCTCCTGGAGATTACAATGAACCACTTGCATGGTCATATGCTGCAGGAGCCGTAATAGAAGCACTGAGCAAAACAATTAAGCAGTCAATTGTTGTGCAGGTACATGAATGGCTTTCTGCAGGAGCAATACTTTACTTAAAATACAAAAACGTGAAAGTACCAACAGTATTTACAGTCCATGCTACTGTTCTTGGTAGAGCCATATCATATTCCGGCGGAAATACCAATGCATACGTTATTGCAAACACTGGAATAACTCCGGACATGCCTTATAAATATGGAGTAGCTGCAAAGCACTTTACTGAGAAAGCTGGTGCATTCAATGCAACTATATTCACAGCCGTAAGCAGTGTAGTGGCAAAAGAGGCAAATATAATCCTTGGTAAAAAGCCTGATTTTGTGACAATAAATGGAATAGATACTGATAACCTCCCATTAACAGATGAACTCACTACTATGAGAGTAAATGCAAAGAAGAAACTCGATAATTTCTTGAATGGATACTTCTTACCATATTATGATCTTAACCCAAGTAATGTAAGGGTATTCATAACAAGTGGTAGATACGAATTTTATGATAAAGGCTATGATGTTTTCATAGATGCCCTTGGTAAACTTGATAAAATGCTTACAGACGACAGCTATGTTATAGCGCTTATAGCAGTTCCATCTGGTACTGTGGGAGTAAGAAACGATGTAGTGGCAAACTATCTTACTTACATGAGCATAAAATCGGCTTTGGATGAGGACCTTAAGAACTTTGATTCCGTTATAGCTTCTTCAATAGAAATGGAAGGAGATAATGTAGACAAAGCTTACAGTAAAATAATAAATGACTCAAAAAGACTTATTAAGCAACTTAGAAGACCCAAACCAACAAATCCTCCGCTTACTCCTTTCATACTTTCATATCCTGAAAATAATGATGCGATAATAAACAAACTCAAAGAAAACAACCTTAATAATTCTGCAGAAAACCATGTTAAAGTTGTATTCTATCCAAAATACCTCGCAGTGGGAGATGAATTGCTTAATCTTACTTACTATGAGATGCTTGCACTTTCGACTGCAGGATTTTTCCTTTCAAAGTATGAGCCTTTCGGTTATACTCCTTTAGAAGCTGCGGCATATATGTCAATTTCATTCACATCGGATTATAGCGGCTTTGGGCAGTATCTTTTAAATGATTATAAGGATGGATATAAAGGAGTTTTTGTTGAAAGAATGCTTGGAAGAAAAAGAGATGATTGCATAACACAGACAGCCAAAGATATGCTTAAGATAGTACTTATGGATGATGACGATCTTTTGAAATTAAAGATAGCTGCAAATGAACTTGCTAATCAATTTGGTTGGGATAAGTTCCTTCCTGTTTATCTTGAGGCTTATGATGCTGCTTTAAAAAGACTTTGACCATAGAATCAAGCTGTGAAATTATATTCATATAATTCAGATAGGCTATATATGGAGAGGAATAAGCATTGAAATATTTATGTATATCTCCATCAGAAAACCATTTTGTGCACATATAATAAAAATTATCAGAGGTCTGGAGTATTCTCCATCTTCTTATTAATTCTTCATTTCCTGAGAGAAGAACTTCTCTTTCCATTTCTTTTAGTTTATTGAATGCTGCATCCTGCATCTGATCTCCAAGCCATGCAGACAGATCCCTGTCCATGTCTGCCCATGAAAGATAATATGGAACATCTACAATGCCAGCTTCTTTTTGTTTTATTGCTTCTGAAACCTTATTAAATCCAACCCCTTTGCTTATAAGCTTGCCTGGTAAATCCTTCATAAAATCAAATATTCCAGTTTCTTTCCATTGGTGCTCTCCAAAAGTTTCATAGTCCATAAAAAGATTTACTGTGCTACCCTCGTTGTTTGCTACCCAGTTTGAATACTTATCGGCTGTCAATGGAAATTCGTTCCACGTTGGAGTTGAAAACCTGAAAGCTATATCATCGCTTAACTTATAATTTCTTAAAAGCACTTTTATATTCTCTCCAGGATCCTTGTAAATATAGTTAGGAGAACGCCACCCCAATATCCTTTCCCAGCCCTCTGCTATTATACCGTTATAACCCATTTTACTTACAGTTTCTGCAATATCATTTGAGTACAACGCTTCGGTGTTTCTAAATATTTTTGGATGAAATTTAAAATAATGATACATCAATGACTTATGCTGCTTTACTTGCTCTATGAACTCCTGCTTGTCTATTAGATATGAAAGAGAATGATAATACGTTTCATCAAGCAGCTCCATATTTCCGGTGTCAAATAGCTCTTGGAAAAGTTGGATAACCTCTGGCCTGAACATCTCTGCTTGTTCCATAAAAACGCCTGTCAAAGAAAAATTTACCTTAAATTCTGGATATTCTTTTACAAGGCCTATTAACAGCTTTGTCATGGGTATATAACATTTATCTGCGACCTTATTAAATATCTCTCTATTTTTATCTAAGTCTATAAAATCTTTATTCTCTATAAAAGAATATACTCTCTTAAGTCTATAAGGTTGATGTACTTCAAAATAAAATGTTACATTTGGCATACCTATTTATACGCCTCAATGTTTAAATGTTTAAATAGTTTTTAGATAAACTATGCCCCGATAGTCTAGAGGCCAAGGACATCGCCCTTTCGAGGCGGAAACCCGGGTTCAAATCCCGGTCGGGGCAGGCTTTAATTAGTTAATCTTTTTATAGTCTTTAAATAAAGTTAAATTAAGTATAATCAAGATCCTTTTATCCAATTTTAAAGATATAACAAAGATTTATTTTGTTATTCTATTTCAAAAAAAAAGAATGTATTATAATATTCTAATAGACTAATTATGATATTTCTTAAACTACACTTCCAAAGCTCACGGAAGGCATTACTCCGCTTGGAGGATAATTCCTAACATCTAACCAAGTTACATTTACTTCAGTTCCACTAACTGGTCCACAACCAGCACCATTTCTAAAGAGTACTGTTCGTAATGGATAATTTTCAGGATTGTTATTTAACTGAGAAGTGTAATTAAGTAAGTAGCCCATGTTTGTACCCTTATTAATAAGAGAGAACACTTCTTGATTCCCTATTAATTCAGTACTATTATAAAAATTCATAGCTGCCTGACTGACATTTCCATACTGATAATATATCCAAGAGGTTGGGGGGTTTTGTAGCTGCGCCCATCCTGCAGAATCGTGTTCGGAAGAATTGTACCATCCTAGAATAGTCCAACCACAGTAACGGGAAGGATTAGAGATATAATCACCTTGCCAGTCTAATGCTACGGGCAAGGAAAAGTTTTCTTTGTTATAATAAAATTCCACTCCAACTGGAGAAAAATCTATAGTAAACCCATTATGCACTTGAACATATTGGGTAGTACTTGAATCACCTGTAGTCCACCCTGCTGGATAAACTGTTCCTTTAAAATTCTGATAATAATTAAACACATTGACACCATTATCGTATTCTGCATAATTTGAACAGCTTGAAGTTGGAGTTGAACCGCATGGTATCTG
>JAJZWM010000038.1 GCA_021846665.1 Nanobdellota archaeon
CTTGAGGGGTTGTAGTCTAACCAGGCAGAATAGGCGGCTCCAGCTTGTCTGGAAAAATGACGTTAAGGATGATTAAGAAGAAACCGCTTGACCCAGGTTCAAATCCTGGCAACCCCAGATTCCTTATAATATATAATATACCCGCCTCTTAATTTCATTTCTTTCCTAGATATATAAAAAGTATAGTATTTCAATAATTCATGCCTAAATCATCTAGGTAGCAATAAATGTGTTAATATGTTTCGTCTTATGACTTGGTTCATAATATCGAAGCGAAATATATATATGTAAGTTTATATCCTTTATTTTGTATCAGTAACTGATACAAAAAATATTTATAATGTATCCGTTATTATATAGCATGGACACACAACTTATAAGAGATTATATCACAGTTTTTTTAAAACGCGAACCGCTAAAATTGGTTAAAAGAGACTTGGTGATAAAGACGGTGCCTAATAAAGCAACTGTGATAATAGGTCCGAGACGTGCCGGTAAAACCTCTCTTATGTGGGAAATTATCTCAACTTATGATAGGTCACGAACGATCTATCTAGATTTTGAAGATATCGCTTTAATTGGAGTTAGCGCAACCGATGTTTTAAGAATAATCACCGAGATTTTTACCGAGATAAGCGGAAAAAAGGCCAATACAGTGTTTTTGGATGAGATACAGAATTTGGTTAATTGGCAGAGTCTAATTAGAACACTTTTGGACAGAGGTTATACTGTATTTGTAACGGGCTCTACATCAAAATTATTGTCAAGAGAGATTGCTACGCAGCTTAGGGGAAGGAGCATATCATTTCTGTTGCTACCGTTTTCTTTTAAGGAATTTTTATCCGCAAAGAATGAATACCCACCGTTAGTTTCTTCCTTTACGGACATCGGTCTCTTAAAGAGGCACCTTTCGGAATATCTGGATTTTGGTGGTTATCCTGAAGTAGTCTTAGGAAAACAGGAAAGAGAGAAGCTGATTTCGGAGTATAGAGACATGATATTCCTGAAGGATTTCGTAGAAAGAGAAAAAATAAAGAGTATAGATGTTGGCAGGTTCATATTTTCATTTGTAACACAGGCCTTTTCCTCCGAGCTAAGTTCTAGAAACGTTCTAAACGCCTTAAAACGGGTTGGAATACCATTTGGTAGAAATACGCTGTATGGGTATATCGAAAAGTTGCAGGATACAATGATATTTTTCTTTTTGGAGAGGTACTCTACAAAGGTAAAACTAAGAACAACATGGCCAAGGAAGGTTTATTTAGCAGATACAGGGTTAGCATGGCGCATCGCAAACGATCGCGGTAGATTAGTTGAAAATGCGGTTTTTTTGGAATTAAAACGAAGGCAAGGCCTATCACCTTTATCAGAAATATATTCGTACAAGGACACAGCCGATCACGAAATCGATTTTCTTATTAAAGAAAGAGAAAAGATAGTAAAGCTGATACAAGTAACGTACGCCTCGAATAGGAACGATATCAAAGACAGAGAGGTAAATAACCTAATAACAGCATCTTCAGAATTACGTTGCAATGACCTTTCAGTCATAACGTGGGACTATGAAGCCATTGAAACAGTAAAAGGAAAGAAAATTAAATTTATACCACTATGGAAATGGCTGCTAAATCTAAATTAACAGCTTTTGCTTTCAAATTTTAATATTTAAAATTCAGAGTTTTATTGTTATACCTTATTTCAAAGAAATATTTATATCTCTTGATTTATAGTAAATAATATGCTATTTAAAGCCTTAAATAATAAAGAAGAGGAAAAAGCAGAGCGTTATTATGTATATCAAAAAAACAACTAATCACTTAACTCTTTTAACAAAAGGCAAGAGATCACAGTCAGCCTTGGAGTACATGATGACCTATGGTTGGGCTATCTTAATCATAGTAATAGTAGCAGTAATCCTATACAGTATGGGTATCTTCAACCCAAGTTCAAGCATAACAACGACAAGCATAGGCTTTAGCCCATTTACAGTCTCATCAACAGTATGTAGTCCGGCAGGTTTATCAGTGGCAATAATAGGTGGAGGATTGCCAGATACAGCAACTCAGGCAACAATAACAAAGATATACATAACCTCAAATACAGGCACAACAGCCTTAACAAAAGCGTATAATCTTACAAAAACAGCAATATCACCAGGAAAAACAGCTACAATAGTAATACCAACAGTAGCATGCACATCAGCAAATGTAAAGTATTCTTTGTCAGCTAAATTACAGTACAGTTATTCGACACCGGCAGGTAATGTAATTACAAATACAACAGGAACAATAGCAGGAACCTCATCAGCAAATCCAATAGTAAAGTACGTTCCTTTAACAATAACTTCATCAGCAGCAACACCCTCACCTTTCCAACAGATGGTAATAGTCAACATGAATAATTACAATTCATATGCTTCTTCCAACCTTTCAAACATAGAATTCACATATCCAAACGGCACAATAATACCCTCTTGGAGAGAAAACGGGACAAGCAACAGCCAGACAGTATTATACTGGCTAAAGCTAGGTAGTTTCACAACAACCACAGTATACATGGACTTCTTTTCAACATCATCAAATATTCTAAACACAGTTAATACCGGTGAAGCTCCTCAGTTATCATCAACATATGCAGAATATGATGACGGTGCAAATGTGTTTTTAAATTACTATTCGGGAGCAAGCGATAGCGGGTGGACTATATCAGGTA
>JAJZWM010000013.1 GCA_021846665.1 Nanobdellota archaeon
GTTTAAATTACACTTAATCCCTAAGTACTACAAAATGATTTTATACTAATAGGTATTTACCCAGTATAATTATAGGTAGAATTCGAGGCTAATACATTTATGCCAAATAGATTTGAATAAGCCTTTAAATGTATTTCTCCGCTGTGCAGGCCCTTAACGGTTATAACGCCGAATTTTGCCGGAGCTATCGCTGTGCCATTATTGAGTATAGTAAGAGACTGATTGTTTATAGAAGCTGCAAAATTATCTATGCTGACTAAATCCGCATTGAATATTATTATGTTGCTGGTGTTGTCTATGCCTGCTGAAACGCCAACAATATTAGGACCGAAGTTTACAGGAAGGCTGTATCCCGGCAAACCTATTATTGGCGTAGAATGAAATATAAGCGCGCTGCCTGCAAATATAAGGATTATGATTATTACGCCTTCCAACGCAGGTTTAAGTATACGTATAAAGGTTATTATTGCAACGGCAATTATAGCTATTCCAAGTATAAGCTCTATATCAACCATGAATTATTATAACGCTAAAAGAATAAAAACTTTAAAAAAAATAAAAAAAAACAAAAAATTACTTAGAAGTCGTGTGCCCTAAGTGTCTTTCTGCCGTCAGCTTTAGCCCTTGCTACTGCTTTGGCGATTGACTCTTTGACAAACTTGTCAAGACCTTCAATTGTGTCATCAGGGCAACGCATGTCCTTACCGACTTTCTTGACTTCTTCTTTTACTGAACTTTTTCTTACGAAATCTGCCATATTACCTCCTATTATACTGTATTTAAGCAAATATGCATTTAAAAAGCTGTTTATTGACACAAACAGCTTTATTTATAGAAATGCCATAAAATCGTATGATATCGGAGGAAGAAATAAAGAAAGCAGCAATAAAGAACGCAGCAATGCACGATGGAGAAGCCAGACTTGGATCGGTGATATCTGAGATTTTAGGAAAGGATAAACAACTGGTAAAGGAGATGAATGATCTAAAGGTACTGGCCGAAAAGGCTGTCAAAGACGTAAATTCGCTTGGCAAAGAAGAGATAATGAAGCTTGCCGCAGATATGAAGTTATTGAACAGCAATAAAAAAGAGAAGGAGGAAAAAGGGCTTAAACCGTTGCCAGGAGCCGATAGAGAAATCGTTCTTAGACTTCCGCCAGAACCTTCAGGATACATGCATTGGGGCCACGCCTTATCATTTACTATAAACTATCTTTATAAAGAGATGTACAATGGAAAGTTGTGGCTTAGATTTGAAGACACAAATCCTAATTTAGTAAAAGAAGAATTCATAAAAAACTTTGAAGAAAGCATAAAATGGCTTGGTATAAAATATGATGAGAAAAAATTCGTAAGCGAGGATATAGAAAAAATCTACGAATTCGCAGAAAAACTAATAAAAAGCGGAAAAGCATATGGGTGCACCTGCTCTGCCGACGAGATAAAGAAAAATAGAAATCTTGGAAAAGAATGCCAGCACAGAAACAATTCAATAGAAGAAAATATGTCTCTATGGGAAAAGGCAAAGCAAGGAAACTTTGGAACGGGAGAACTTACTTTTAGATTTAAGGGAAATATGAATGATAAAGACGCTGCATTGAGAGATCCAAACATAATGCGGGTCATAAAAACTGATTATAAACCCTATAGTTTATGGCCGCTTTATGACTTTGCAAGTGTTATAGAAGATGAATTATGCGGAATAACACATATTCTAAGAAGTAATGAATTTAAGGCAAATCTTCAAACATTACTGAGAAAAGAATTAGGTTTCCATGAACCTTACGTAATACAATATAGCAGGTTTAATTTCGAAGGCACATTAACTTCAAAAAGAAAGGTTAGAGAGCTGATAAAACAGGGATATATAAAAGATTGGCATGATATACGACTTGCTACAATTTACTCAATGAAAAGAAGAGGGATACAGCCTGAAGCAATAAGAGAATTCGTAAAAGAAGTTGGTTATTCCTCCTCGGAACATGAATACAGTTTAGAAATGCTTTTAACATTCAACAGAAGAATAATAGATAGCTACGCCAAAAGACTTTTCTTTGTTCCTAACCCCATTAAATTGGTAGTTGAAGACGCAATAGAAGAAAAGGTAAAACTCTCTTTCCATCCGTCAAATGACCTTGGTTACAGAGAAATACAGACAAACGGTAAATTCTTTGTAGACAAAACAGATTTAGTATCTCTTGATGTAGGAGACACTTTCAGACTAAAAGAACTTTACAGTGTTGAGATAACTGATAAGGAAAATGACATTGTGACATGCAGGATGCATAGTAAAGAACATGAACAGGGAGAAAAAATAATACAATGGGTAACAGAGCAGAATGAACAAATAAAAGTCATTAAAGTTGGAAATCTATTAAATACAGATGGAACTTTCAATGAAAAAAGTCTTACTGAAATAGATGGCCTTGCAGAGAAAACTACGGATAAAATAGAAGAAGGACAGATAATTCAGTTTGAAAGATTTGGATTCTGCAGACTTGATGACAAAAATAATAAAGAATTTATATTTGTAAGCAAGTAAAGTATTTAAGATAGTTTTAATCTTTATAAGATAATGAAAAGCGGAAATATAGTTATTTGGGATCTTGATTCTACATTAATAGATACAAATACAGTATTTGAAAACGCACAAAAAAATGTCATAAGCAAGATTTCAAAGGAGCTAGATAATTTCTCAATAGATATAGACCCGGAGTCTGAAAAAGAAATGGATGAATTGAGAGCAGTTGATTACGAAGGAATAAAAATGAGGGGGCATCCAACTTATGATTCTCCATCTCAACTACCACTTTCACTTATTTATCTATACCTTAAAAGAGGAAAAGTAAACGATAATTACGCTGCGGCGTGGATTGCAAATAAAGGAATAAAATTAGCAGATAAAATAGGAAAAGAATATCTAGAAGAATTAGATAAAACGCCAAAGAAATTTACTGGAATAGAAAAAGTTCTTGAAGAATCCTCAAAAAGAAATTATAATATATTGTTGACAGAGTACTTTGGAAACGAAGAAAAACAATATAAAAAAATAAAAGAAAACAATCTAGATGGATACTTTGACAAGATAATGGCAGTAGAAAAAAAGGATAAATTTACTATAATGTCGACAACCGAATATGGAATACTAGAAAACGAAATAAAAGACAGTAAATTCAAATTAGTAATTGTAGATGACAGGAGTAAATATCTGGAAATTGCAAAGTCTGCATACCCTTTTTGTATAACCGTAAATGTTCTATTTGGAGAAAAAGAGATATTTAGAGAAAGCTCAAACACGATAGACTACACCGCAAGAAATGTTTCAGAACTAAATAATATACTTCAAAGTATTTAAGACAATATAAATAAAAAATCCCTGCGGCCGGATTCGAACCCGCAACCTACCGGTTCCCGCAGCTGAAACTCTTCATCGCACTGAAAAACAGCACTTAGTAATTCTACAGCCGGTCGCTCTACCATTGGGCTACGCAGGGTTATTTATTTTTATAACGCAAGAAATTAATAAACATTGCTATTTATTATTTAAGCGCCTACACTTTCCTTTATTATATTATCTATCTGAGATTTTATCGATTCGCTTATTTTTGCAAGCGTTCCGCCAAGATTTCCTTCAAGTTTTCTATAGTCATCCTCACACATATAACCATTGTATATCTGCATTCTCTGTCCAAAACGCAGACCTACGTCAACTGCGAATGACTTTGTATCTGCCTCACAAAGATCTTTTCCACAAACAGGACATGTTCTAGTAGCAATCTTTTGCTTGCATACATCACATATCGTAACAGTAACTTTTGCCATAAACCACCAGCGGCATTATAAGTCTTTTCAGACAACGAAATGCCATCGTCATTTTAATAATTATAACATTTTACCTAATTTAAATGTTAATTAAGTACTTTTAAAACTAACAGCAACATAAGAACCCTGCTTTGCATTACCAGAAGAAGGATTTGAATAAAACGTAACTCCACGTTTACCAACTATACCTTCAACATTAGGTATACTAAAAGTATAATCTCCCGGAGAATTTGAGAAAGTTATTGTATTGCCACTGCCAGTAAGACTTATAACCGAACCTTTTTTCACACCATCATAAGTAACGCTCCAATCTGTACCTGCTGGCAATCCTGCTTCCTCAAAAATAGTTTGATCCATCAATGAACTGTTTATAAGCTGTTCAGAGTATGAATTTACAAGCTGCAAATCATTAAATCCTGATTGAACACCAAGGAAAGTAAATACTTTATCATACAAACCTAGGAAAGGTCTATTGCTTTGATCTGCTAGATAAAAGGAGTTTCCACCACACACTATCGGCTGACAGACTATGCTGCTATTGCTTATAACTCCTTCATTTACAAGCGAAACTAGGTTTGTGCATTGTTGTGATAAATATGAAAAGGTAGGATTTGAATCTGATTTTGCAGTTATATTCACTTGGTAATCTACCTTAACATTTCCTAATATTCTTACTGCTAAAGTTACATTATGGATTTTTTGCTGACAAGGTGAAACAATCGAAAGGGAATGCAACCCATTTAAATCAGAATAAGAAAGAGAACATGTACTTTTGCCATTGAAGTATATGTTTAGATTTATACTGGTGTTAGAATACTGCTGAACATTAAGGGTATAATTTTGCGGATAAATTGGCGAGAACGAATTAAGTATAAGAGAAAATGAAGAAGAGGAATTAACTATTATCCCGGGAGCGCTTATCTGATTATTTATAGCTAAATCGCTCATATTTCCAGAGCCGGGAATAGCATACTTATTTGGAAGATAAAAGTTTATATTTGCGTTACTAGAACTTTCCAAGAAGTATTGGTTTCCAGAAGAGATACCGAGTGCAACTGGATTACTCACATTTGCATAGCATAAGTTATAATTACCGTCTAATGCTGACAGTGCAGCAGAATTCGGAGAGAAAATATATGTGTTTGAACTCAGTATTGAATTGCATGCTGGGCTATCATACATCTGAAATACAAATATTGAAGGAGAAGAGAATTGAACATTCGAAGCGGTCTGTATAGAAGTGCATGCTGAATCTGCCATACTTACCAATGAATTATAATAGCTTATCGATGATTTAGGAGCAAAGAATGCTGAATATTCATATACAACGAAAAATAGGATTATAGCCATCATTATCGCTATCAGTATCCCTTCTAAAAGTAAGTCCATATTAATTTATGCTGAATCTGCACTGCAGATTATTACCTCCGCTATAACTACATTCCTGAAACTTTATATAACCTGGATTACCGTAAAGGAAAGCCATAGGATTAATACCACATGAACCAGAACATGAAGGGGGTATAGTACTTATGAAAGCTGACTTATTGTTGTATGTCAACGGAGCGCAGGTCATTGTAGTTATATATGCCCCTGGCTGGCCGTAACCGTATTTAACGGTAGTAGCATTAAAAAATGAAACACAAGAACTTGAAAGAGCTGTTTCAGGATTCTGTGGTTGTGTGAAATAAGATAAAGTACCTGTAGATCCAGTTACTCCCGATGCTATTATACTTGATTTAGAGTTATAAGCTGCTAAATCTGGGAACCATCCTGGAAAAGATGCATTGTTAGCCTCTTCTCCATTAGAAGGAAGATAACTCCAAAAACGCTGATTTGGTATTATTGCTGAAGAAGAAAATGTACCTATGCATACAAAATAAGAACCTGAGAGAGAAGAAGGATTAGATGGTGATATAAGTATTGCTTCCCTTGATAATTGATCAAGATCGCTTATACAGGAACTGCTTCCATAAAACTGACTTAGAAAAGTGTACTTTGGCAAGTCTGGAGAAATTGGTGGTAAAACAACTGAATTACCTGTCTGCATTGCCACAAGCGTAGACGAAACGTACTGCGTAATGGATTCGGAGGAGGATACTACCTTGTTTGCCCCTGCGGTTATTATGAAATACGCTATTACAGCTATCGGAATAAGGATTATTATCGAGAGTATAAAAGCTAAAAACTCCGAGATGCCCTTGTTTTTCATTCAAATAGTAACCGTTTATAAAATAAATCCTATTTGTTTGCGTTTTTCATCGCCCATTTGAACTTCCTGGGGTCTTTCTTCATCAATGTGTATTCTTTGCATCTTCTGCTGCAGAAATTGTAAACTGTTCCATCTACTTTAGCATAAACTATTCCTTTTCCTCTTTTTACCTCTTGCCCACAAAAACTGCATTTCATACTTATCTTATCGGCATTGCCTCCATTTCAGTTTCCTTAAGCATTAATATATCTCCTACAATTACAGGCCCGCGTACATTTCTACGTATTATCTTATCTTTATCCATTCCAGCTAGTACCTTACATCTTACCTGAGTAACTTCTCCTGCTACTCCATGTCTTCCTACTATTTCTATGACTTCGGATGGATATGCATCTAAAAAACGCTGCTCCGAATTATTCCCTTTATTTTCTGAAACTTTATTCTGCTGCTTTTTCATAAGTTCTTAATTTTTCCAACAAGATCTTCCATTGCGTGTGCTTCTTCTCCAGCATTTACTATTGCGACTGCTGAAGTGCCTATACTCATACCACAGGCTTTTCCAAGCTCAAGCTTGCTGTTTACTGCAACGCATGGAACATTCTTATCTTTTGAAAGAAGAGGAATGTGCATTATTATTTCCTTAGGAGAAACATCTGAAGCATATACTACAAGCCTTGCCTGTCCTCTTTCAAGTGCTTTCGTCACTTCATTTATTCCCTTTTTAGTAACTCCACCTTTTGCTCTTATTTTTTCCAATACGGAAAAAACCTGACTATCTAATCCATTAGCTTCATCTACCATATATCAGCTTACCTCCAATTATTATAGCTTTATATGTAGATTAGTATTTATAAAGTTAACCGTTTTAATTTTGCTTTAAAGTTAGCAATGCCTAACTTTTTAGAAAAACTTCTATTGTATAATAAGGTTAAAAAAAGCTTAAATACTCGTGAAAGTTCTTAATAGAGATATGCAAAAGGCGAGAATAAAATTGACTTCAACAGATTCAGAAAAACTTGAAGCTGTATGTAATGATATAATAGATATATCAAAGAAACTCGGAACTGCGATTACAGGCCCTATACCTTTTCCTACTAAAAAATTAAAAGTCACCACAAGAAGAGCACCTAACGGAGCAGGCAGAGAAAGCTATGAAACTTGGGAATTGCGCTTACATAAGAGAGTAATAGACATGCAAGCTGATCCAAAGGCATTGCATTTGATAATGAAAACTACCGTTCCAAAAGAAGTAAACATAGAAATGGAAATAAAGGAGTAAACGCTTCTCATTACATTAAATTAATTTAACATTCTCTGACTATAAATTCTATTATATAAATTTATGAAAGGCAATCCGTTTTCTATTTTATATTCATTTAATGTAAATAAAATAAAAACCATTTAATTTAAGCCAAAAAAGAAATAAATTAATTTTAGATAATAAAAATAACATTATAAAATTAAACTTATAACCTACAATACTTTACTATTATAATGGATCAGACTAGGGAAAACGGGCAGAAATTACTCATAGCTGCTTTGGTTCTTATCGTTATATTTACCATTATAACGATACTTATATCTGAGAATGAAAAGATAGGCTTTACTTCTGCGGTTTCAACTGTCGCAATTGCACTTGAAACTTTTCATTTCGAATCCGATTTCGGTATATTGCTGCTTTTCTTTTCGCTTTTCCTAGGTGTTTTTGCGGTTTATCTTTTGGAATTTTTGATATCGTTTATAAGAAGTGAGTTTGGAGGTGTGATTTATATGGCAAAAGGTCTTAGATTCAGAAACCACTATATAATATGTGGTGGCGGAAGGATAGGTGAAAGGGTAGGCAGCCTTTTAAGGGAAAAAGGTAAAAAAGTGCTCGTGATAGAAAATGACGATGTAAGAGCCATGGAGCTTAAAAAACTTGGTTTCAACGTCATAAAGGAAAACGCATTGGATGAAAGAGCATTCAAGATGGCCAACGCAGGCAAAGCAATTGGAATATTTGCAGCTCTTGGCCAGGATGTTGACAATTTTATTGTAGTTTTGAATGCCAAAGAAGCAAACAAGAACATGAAAGTAATAACAAGGTGCAATCTACTAAAAAATGTAAATAAATTCAAGGAATTAGGGGCAGATGAGGTAGTGCTGCCAGAGATAGTCGGCGCGGATAGAATGGTTTACCTTTCCGAAAAGCATGAAAAATAGTAATTATTTTACTGCATTTTCAATATTCGTTGAAAGATATCCTATAGAGATATTTACATTTGAAATGCTTATAGCTATAATACTGAATCCCACTATAAGGATAGCGATTCTTATTTTTTCAGGCATGATAGTGACAGCAGTTCTTTCTGAGGGATTAAAATTTTTATTCAAGGAAAAAAGGCCCGAAGAAGCGCTTAGAAGAAATTTTTATAAGAGGACTTTCAGATTAAATAGGAGAAGCTTCCCTTCAAGCCATTCTGCTATAGCTGCTTTTTTCTTCACGGCTTTCTATAATACAATTCTTTTCTGGCCCTTTCTTGTATTCGGAATCATAGTTATGTACAGCAGGTTATACATAAAATCGCACTACAAAAAAGATGTAGTAGCAGGAGCTGCTATAGGTATATTTATGGGAATTGCATTCCTCTGGCTTACAGCTAATTTAAAAATATAATCAGGAAAAGTTTAATAAAAGAAAAGAATATCATAGATATGCTGTAATATTGCTTTTTATATATTATATAATATTAAAATACTAGGGGTAGGGAAAAGATGAAAAATGAGATTGATGAGGTTATAAGTTCTTTTGTAAACAAGAGATTAAATGATAAAATAAAAGAAGTTCTTACCACAAATAAAAATGCTATATTACTTGACTTTAATGATGTTGACCAATTTTCTCCTGAACTTGGAGATTATCTACTTAAAAATCCTGAAGAAGCATTAGAGACGATAAAATACTTCATAAACGAGACTTCTATACCACATAAGGACCTAGATATTGAAGTAAGAGTAAGAAACCTTCCTAAAAATGCGCAGTTACTTATAAGAGAGATAAGAAGCAAGCATATAGGACTTTTTATACAGGTGCAAGGTTTAATAAAAACAGCAGCAAGCGTAAAGCCTGTTGCAAGTGCAATTGACTTTGAATGCCAAAGCTGCGGGCATATTACAAAGGTAGAACAGAAAGAGATGACACAAAGGGCCCCATCAGTATGTACAAACTGTGGTAAAAAAGGAAGGTTTAAAGTAGTCAAGAAATATCTTGTAGATACACAAAGAATAATGCTTGAAGAAGCGCCAGAGGATTTAGAAGGAGGAGAACAACCTGAACACATAAATGTTGTATTAAAAAAAGACCTTGTTGATCCTAAATTTGAGAGGAACATAATACCCGGAAACAAGGTAGTTGTATCTGGGACAATAAATGAAAGTGCAATATATTATCCTAGCGGAAAAAGATCAAACACTTCTGATACATTCATACTTGCATCATACATTGAAGCAATAGAACAGGGCTACGAAGATATTATAGTTACAAAGGAAGAAGAGCTGGCAATAAAGGAGCTTGCAAATGATAAAATGATTTACACAAAATTCAAAAACTCAATAGCTCCAAACATATTCGGGCATGACGACATAAAGGAAGCAATAGTGATGCAGCTTTTTGGAGGAGTTAGAAAGGCCGCTCTTTCTGGAAACAGTGTTATAAGGGGGGATATACATATTTTATTGGTAGGGGATCCTGGCTGTCTACGTGCGGATGAAAGGATAGTACTTGGAAATGGTGCAATAGTTAAAATAGGAAACGTAGGAAAAACGCACCTTGAACCGATAAAACAGGACATATTAACAGGAGAAGGATACAACAGAGATACTGCTTCTACATTTCATATATACAAAAACCAGCAAGTTATGGAGATAATAACTGAATCAGGAAAAAGCATAGTTGGTACCTTCAATCACCCTCTGCTAACTAAAAAAACAAAGGAAATAGAAAGTTCTACAAAGGCAAAAGATGATATGGTTAGAGAAGAGGTTATACTTACTAAAAAAACAGATACTGAATGGAGAAGACTAGATGAAATAAAGAAAGGTGATTATGTAAAGATTATAACATCAATACCTTGCACAATAAACAAACTAGTAAAAACAGGCTTTGTGTCCAATGGAAAAAATAAAATGCCTAGATTAATGAATGAAAGGCTCGCTGGTTTAATTGGTTATATGATTGGAAATGGCTGGTTAAACTTAGAAAAATACAAAACTGGATTTATTGTTTACTCTGATTATAAAGATATTTTAAATAAACTAAATTCGCTTGTAAAATCGGAATTAAAAGTAGAACCAAATAGCTATAAAGGAACAAATAAAAATAGACAAATAAAAAACAAAAATAAGCCTTACTATGTTGAGATAGATAGTAAAATAATCACAGATAACTTTTCATTTATCAAAGAAAAAAGAGTACCTGACAGTATACTACAATCAGGCAACAAAGTATTCAGTTCTTTCCTCAAATGGATATTCGAAGCAAATGGCAACATTTCCATGTATAAAAACAGAAAAGACAAAAAGGCTAATGGACTTATAATTTATAAATCTGCAAATCTTGAACTGCTCAGAGATATACAGATAATGCTTCTTAGGTTTTCTATACAATCCAGCATTTTATTTAGTAAAAAGTCAGGCAGCCACAGTTTATTGATAAGAAATGACGTAGACATATTAAAATTCTATAAAAAGATAGGATTCGTATCCAAAAATAAAACTGAAAAACTTAAAGAACTGGTAAAATTATTAAATAAAAAAGAAAGAAGCGAAGAGAAAGTATTTGAAAGAGTTGTAGAGGTAAGAACTCTTGGAAGAGAGGATGTTTACGACATAGAAGTGCCTAAAAGCCACAGATTCGTAGCAAACGGAATAGTTTCACACAATACCTCAAAAAGTTCTATTTTAAAATATGTAACTGGAATAGCGCCTAAGGCAAGATACGTTGTAGGTATGGGATCAAGCGCTGCCGGTTTAACTGCAACAATAATAAAAGATGAAGCCACTAGAAGCTATATACTTGAAGCAGGAGCGCTTCCCCTCACCAATAAAGGGTTGCTTATGATAGATGAACTTGATAAGATGAACAAAGATGATAGAGTCGCAATGCACGAGGCGTTAGAGCAGCAAAGTATTAGTATCTCAAAGGCAAATATACATGCAACGCTTACAGCACAGACAAGTGTTCTTGCGGCTGCAAATCCTAAACTTGGAAGATTTAATCCATTTGATGTTATATCATCACAGATAGAATTACCTCCAACTTTGATAAACCGTTTTGACCTGATATTTATATTAAAGGATAGGCCAGATAAAGAAACGGATACATTAATTGCGCAGAGAATACTAGAGGCTAACAGAGACATAAATAAAAACAAGCCTGAGATACCTCCAAATATAATGAAGAAGTATATTGCATACGCAAAACAAAACATTAAACCGAAAATATCTGTTGATGCAATGAAAGTTATACAGGACTTTTACCTTAAATTAAGATCACAGTATTCAACTGAAGGTGAAGAAGTTAAGCCTATACCAATATCAGCAAGGCAGCTTGAAGCTGTGGTAAGACTTACAGAAGCAAGCGCAAAGGTACGTCTTTCAGATTATGCAACTGTAGAGGATGCAAAGCGCGCAATAGATTTAATGATGGCGTATCTTGGAGATGTCGGGATAGACAGCAGTACAGGGCAGTTTGACATAGACAGAATAACGACAGGGATATCCTCCTCACAGAGAAATACTGTTTTAACAATAAAATCAATGATAAAAAGCGAGGTAGATGCTATGCCAATGGGTAGTTCTGTCCAGCTTTCAAAAATATATGAAGACGCTGAAAAAGTAGGAATAGACGCAGATAAGGTTGATTCTGCTATATCAGTATTAAAAAGAGAGGGAGAAATATTTGAACCTAAGCCGTCGTTCATAAAACTACTTTGATATGGACTATACTTATTTTATGCTGCCATTAACTGTTATTAAGGAAGGGGAGAAAGGAAACGATAGCAGTGGTAGTTTTATTGCCTTTAAATCAGTTAAGATATACAGAATGCATTTAGTAGGATCAATAGCTGCAATTGAAATAAACCAAGAAACAAAAGGTGGTTATCTTATACTTGATGATACATTTTCCAGCATATTGGTACATTTTCAAAGCAATATGTTTAGAGATATAGACAAATTCAAGAAAGGTGACCTTGTTGAAATTCTTGGGGATATAGACACATATAATGACACGGTAACAATTTCACTTAGCAATATTAAATTAATAGACTTAAGTAGATATTCATTTAACAAAATAGAAAGCATAAAAAACATGCAACTCATTAAGTAGACATGGAATATGATGAACTTGTAAATAATATATTGAAAGAGAAAAAGGAAAATAAGGCGGATAGATTCAATCCTCCGGAAGTAGATGTACAACAGATAGGCCAGAAAACAGTTGTGTTTCTTGATAAGCTTTCAAAGTACATAAACAGACCAGTAGGCCACATCTCCAAGTTTTTAATGCACGAACTTACAGCTCCTGGTCAGATAGACGAAAGTGGGAAGGTAATCCTTGGTGGTAGATTCTCAAGAAAGCTTGTAAATGAAAAGATAAGCCAGTACATAAAGGAATTTGTTATATGCAAGCAGTGTGGCTCTCCCGATACTCACATGGAGAAAGTGGAAAAGAACTACTTCGTAAAATGTCTTGGCTGCGGAGCGGAGTACCCTGTAGGGAGGATAAAGTAATGTCATTTACAGTTAAGATACACGGAAAAGACAGTTCAAGAGAAATAATAGCGGCATGCGATAGCGAAATACTTGGTAAGATACTTATTGATAAAGAAAGAGAAATAGAATTTAAAGTATCAGAGGAATTTTATGGTAGCGAAAGCTTTGAATGGGAAGAAATTGTTGATTCAATAAGCAATGGCAGAAATGTAAATATTGTAGGCAATAATATAGTTGAACTTGCAATAAAAAATGGCTTAATCGATCCTAAAAGCGTAATAGAAATAAACGGGGTAAAGCACGCGCAGATATATTCCTTATAAGCAAGCTTTATAACCTTTACTTACATAATGATATAAATATGACAGAGATTCCAAGGTTTAGGTTCCCTAAAAACGATGAAATGCTGGGCTACGTTACGCAGATGCTTGGATTCGGAAGAATGTACGTCAAATGCGCAGATGATAAGATACGACTTTGTCAGGTCAAAGGCAGCATAAGCAGGTATCTATGGATAAATGAGGGGGATATAGTTCTTATCAAACCCTGGGAAATAGAACATGATAAAAAAGCAGATATACTTTACAAATATAATAAAAATGATTGGGGTTCATTGAAAGCAAAGGGATTTCTAAAAGACAATCTTCTAAACGGAAATTAAACCTTTGTATTTGAGATTAAGGAATTAAAGAAATTTTTCCTAGGACTAAAGGATTCAAGAGAAGAATAACTTTCATAATAAACACTTACCTGTAATTCCTCATTATTTAGTATACACCTATAAGGAAAATCAAATGAATAGTAACCTGCTTTTCCTTTTATTTCCATACTATTATTCAAAAGACTGTGTTGAACGTTACTTAAAGTTAGAATAATACCTGTAAGATTAACCGGCTGCTCCACCCCTTTGTAAATGTTTATAACAGTTCCAGATGAAGTACATGAAAAACTTGAAACGTATATCGGCTGGTTATTAAAAGGGAGTATGCCGCTTTCAAATAAAACTACGAAAAGAATAAAACCTACGAATATAAGAAAAAGAATAAAAAAGGAAAGAATATATGCGTTTTTTCTTGCTACAGCTTTCATTAAAATAAGATATCCTTAATAAATAAAAACGTAACAACACTGAAAGATTATAATTTTTGGGCTATTTCCTTCACTTCATCTTCTAGAGTTGAAACTGCTTCATTTAATATTTCTTTTATGCTAAGTTGGCCCCAGCTTTCAATTTCGAATATTATCTTGTCTGTTTCTGAATCTACACTTATTACATCTGATCCTGCATAGTCTTCGCATGCCTTACATAATATGCATTCACTTAATTTTCCTTTCTTTACTGATAAAGTATCCTTTTCGCCATCAAGTATGTCTACTGGGCATAGAGAAGCTATCTTTGCGGCTCCTTTTACCTTGCTATTTGGTATTGTTATCTTTGGATAAAAGTGGTAGAAGACATGGGCGGGTGTAAACTTTGCATGTTCCTCTCCATTACCCCATGCAGTTTCGGCCTCTAACTCTATTGCTTCTCCCTCTTTAAGGTTTATTATAAGCATTTCAGGGATAGCAGGAACTATATCTTTGTCAGAGGGTATCAAATCAGAAGCATGAACGGCCTTCGGCCCCATCTCTTTTAACTTAAAGCTGAATTTTCCCTTGCCCTTCAATTCTATAGGTGTCTTTATCGGTATTAAGCCAAGTCTAGAAGCTAATATTTCATCGTACATAAAACTTGTATTTTTATATATTGTAACGTCTTCTATTGCAAGGGTATTTACACCATTTATTACTGAACGACGAAGCGCATTTACAAGCGATACTTTTGTATCCTCCATTAAAATCCTTGCTGTGTTTTCCTTATTCTCAAGTATTTCTGTTTTCATATTTACATCCTTCTTCCTTTTCTCCCGCCCTTTCTTTTACAGCCATCATGCGGTACTGGTGTCACATTCTCTATATTTAAAATATTAACTCCACTCCTTTCCAGTGCCTTTATAGCTGATCTTGCTCCTGGCCCTGTCGTCTTTGATCCGATTCCTCCGACTGCTCTTACTTTAACATAAACATCTCTTATTCCTTTTGCTGTTATTTCTTCTGCTACTCTCTTTGCGGCATCCATTGCTGCTCTTGGAGATGAACCTAATCTATCAGCTTTTACCTGAGATCCACCACTCTTTATTGAAAAAGTATATGCATTGCTTAAGTCCGTAACATGTATAATAGTATTATTCATCGTAGCATAGATGTGCGCTATCCCTACTTTTTCTCTTTCCATAAATTATTATTGTTTTTCCTCCTTTTTAGCTCTTACTGGATGTGTTGGCGATGACAAAGGTGATGATTCTGCAAATTCTATTTTATCTTCTTCATCTTTCTTCACCATGTAAGAAGGACTGTCTATTGTCTTTCCATCCACAAGTATATGCCTATGTGTTATTATCTGCCTTGCTTCTCTTATACTTCTTGCCATCTCTTTTTTCAAAACAAAAGTCTGTAATCTTCTGTCCATCAAACCTTCCAAATTTAATTCAAGAACATCATCTACTGTTGCTGTACTGCTTACCAATCCACGCTTGCTTAACGTTGCTATGAACTCTTTTTCTTCTTCCTGGCCAAGATTCAAAGCCTTCAAACCTACAAGCTCTCTTGCCTTAAGTCTAAGGTTTCTAAGCTGTGATTCGACTTTCCAAAGCTCCTTCTTGTTCTTAAAGCCATATTTTTTCCTTAATATTTTATCTCTTTCTATTCTTGGTTTATCCCATATCCTTAACGGAGATCTATATTTCTTTGAAGGTTTTTTTGCTGTTCCCATAATTACTTCTTAGCTCCACCCTGAGACTGCTCTTTCTTCTTTATAACTCCAAGTGAACTACCAACCCTTCCATAGAAGTTGGCTCCCCTAGACCTGACTTTCTGGCCTCTCATCTTGTAATTAAATGAATGTCTGTAACCACGGTATGACCTGCTTGTCTTTATCTTCTGTATCTGCAATGTCGTCTTTGACCTTAGTTCGTTACTTAGTATATGATAATCTAAACCTGTTTCCTCATCCCTTCTCCAGTTGAAAAGCCAGTGCGGTATCTTGTATTTGAAAGGATCAGATAATGCCCCTTTTAATTCATTTAACTGCTTTTCATCCAAATCTTGCAATTTCTTTTCTTCTGGTATTTTTAATACTTTCATCAAAGCATTTGAATATGAAAAGCTTATTCCTGTGATTGACCTCAAAAGATCCCTTACTTTCTTACTGCCATCTAAATCTGTATCTGCAATTCTTACTATCTTTCTTTCCTGCATATCTACCGCTTTTTTCTGCGGTTCCTTTACGGGTTTATTACTATGTTTGTTTGCTTGCATAAACGAATAAGATGCCTAATAAAGTATTTAAGCTTTTATATATAAAGTGTAGCGCCAACTTACTTTCCCTCTTTTACGAAGTACTCATAAGACGCACCAGCGATTATCTTCCGTGTTCGAAAAGGGAACGGGATTTGCCGCTGGCCTATGGGCGCTATCAACTCTATTTAGAAGGTTTTCATTTAAAAGCTTAACTTTTACA
>JAJZWM010000039.1 GCA_021846665.1 Nanobdellota archaeon
ACCGTAGCGATTGCTATTCCAACTGCTCCTCTTCCATTTATTATTGCACTGGTTTTTATCTTCCATTGCTTCCTTTTCATTTTCATGATTTTTCCAGAAGAGAAATAATTTAATATTATTGAAAAGGCTATAACTGAAACAGATATAACTATTATTGCCGGTAGGTAATTTTCAAGAGAATAGAATGAAGAAACGTCAATTCCAGCTATTCCGAAGAAAATAGGTATGAAAAATCCATCATTCATCCTTTTTATTGTTCTACTGACTTTCCTAAACAAAGTTTTACCTATTAAACCTTCATGTATGATTAAACCTGCGAAGAAAACGCCTATTATATAATTTACGCCCATCAACTGTGATATGCCCCCTATTAGTAGTCCTATAACAATTATCATAGCATAGCCGAAATGCTCACTTTTCAATATCTTTCTAGATTTCGTTAATTGTGTCCTTAGTTTTTCACTTCCCCTATTTAGTATTTTATCTACGTTTAAGAATATTATAAGGAAGATTATAAAATAGACAACTAATAATATTGCATTTAATGCATTTTTGTAAGCTATCCCTAACAATAAAAATGCAATTACGTCTGTTATTACTACTGAGCCTATAATAGTTATCCCTCTAGGATCTCTTGCTAGTCTGTATCTCAAAATAAGAACAGATACTATTGATATAGAAGGCACTGCTATTGCTAGTGAAATTATAAAGTCTTGTTTTAATCCAAAGTGAAATAGAAAAACCGAAAGTAAAACGGAAAGAACTAAAGGCAAAATGAAACTAGTAATAGACATTTTGAGTGAAGGTTTAAGGTACTTTATAACCGATTCTGTTTTCATTTCTATACCTAATAAAAATATTATAAAGAAAAGCGAAAGTGAAGACAATGCTTGTAATTCTAAATTATTTTGTATTAAATTAAATACAAACGGGCCTATAATTAAACCTGCTAGAAGGTAGCCCACAACCGATGGAAATTTAAGTTGTTCAAACAGCTCTCCAATGATTATTGATACTGATAGTACTATTAAAATATCTATTATTATGTTTAATACCATGATTTTAAATCGTTTTAAATGTATAAAACTATTTTTATAATATAAATAATTATCAGACAGTAAGCGTTTTATTATAGCTTATGCTTATTTTAAACTATCATGCAGAGGTAGCGAAGCGGTCAAACGTGTAAGGCTAAGGACCTTATGGCTTAGGCCTTCGAGGGTTCAAATCCCTCCCTCTGCATTAGTGCTTACAAAAGTATAAATACTAAGGAGCTTTATAAAATAGAATTATGTCAATAACAGGAAATGGTTTGCACAAGCGTTCGAGAAAAAGACTTAAACTCGATATAAAAGAAAGAGGCAAGGTAGATATAAAGAAGGCCTTACAGTCTTTTGAGATAGGGGATAAAATAATAGTGGATCCTGATTCAAGAGTACAAAGAAATCTACCACAAAGAAGTTTTTTTGGTTCGGTTGGTAGGATAGTTGATAAGAAAGGAAAAGCATACACTATAGAAGTAAATCAGCAGGGAGGTAAAAATCTTAAAAGGATAGACCTTCTACCGATTCACATGAAAAGACTTTGAATATGGAATACCAAATAATTGATGAAAAGTTTTTAAGCGAAACTGAGGTAAAAGAAAAATACTTAGATTTTGTAGACAAAGGCTCAGAAATGGGCAAAAAACTACTGGATCACATGCAGAAAAATATAAAAGTAGATAATTTTGACAGCACATTTGAAGAACTTTCTGCCTTAAACCTTAATATAAGAGATGATTACTTAAGGATGATAATTGATATTTCTCCATCCTCTATTGATCAAATAAGAGCAATTATCTCACCTTTAAAGTTGAATGTTAAAGAAGAGGATCTAAAAGCCATTCTAACAGTGCTAAAAAAGCATTTATAACTTTGAAATAACCCTTAATACTATGGGAAAAGACGAATACGCTTATGTTTTAGAGTATCTTCCTTTCGGTTTGCAAGATTCGAAAGATAGGAAAGCTACCGCAATAGTTCTCACTGACTCGCTTGGTCTTTTGCTTGTGGCCCTCAAAAAAGATATGAAAGTAGAGCCAGGTATGAAGGTTTATATAGGAGAAAATAAGAGGGAGGAAGTACACCACATAATACAGAGAATAACCCCCGATAAGTTAAATGGAAACGGCCTTGAAATGCTTAACGATAAGATACAGGAGATAGTAAGTCAAAATGAGGCAAATTATATAAATATAATAAACAGATTAGGGCCTATAAATGTAAGGTTACATTCCTTAGCTCTTATACCTGGAGCAGGTAAAAAGATGGTTCAAAAGATTATAGAAGAAAGAAATAAAGGAGAATTTAAATCTTACAATGATTTTGATGAGAGAGTGGGCTTTACTTCGGGTATAGCAAAAAGCATAGAAGAAAGAATTAAAGACGAGCTCGAAAATAAGGATAAATATAAAATATTCACTTGAGGGGTTGTAGTCTAACCAGGCAGAATAGGCGGCTCCAGCTTGTCTGGAAAAATGACGTTAAGGATGATTAAGAAGAAACCGCTTGACCCAGGTTCAAATCCTGGCAACCCCAGATTCCTTAT
>JAJZWM010000004.1:0-53570 GCA_021846665.1 Nanobdellota archaeon
TTGTTTCCATAAGGTGATGATAATGTTCCGTCCTTGTGGATTATCCCCCAGGAACTTGCATGGAACCTTTTTTTGGATTTTAAAATAAATTCTATTATCCAAGGTATCATTATAAATATCGCAAATAGTTGCATATCTCCTATTATCGCAACCACTGCAACTGCCCCACCTATTAGGTATGTAAGGCTATCTCCTGGTATTATCTTAGCAGGGTATTTCCCATAATAAAGGTAACCAAGTAAAACTGAAAACATAATAGCAGAAAGTGCAAAACCATCATAATTTTGCAGATGGAAAGAGAATATAGAAAAAGCTGCAAATAATACTAAGCCCATCTGTATTGCAATACCATTAAGGCCTTCTAACATATTATAAGCATTTGATGCAAATACAACTCCAAGAGGAATTAAAATTACTATATATATTATAGGATTAATGATAATATCTCCTATTCCTGGAAAATACACTTTGCTACCAAAAAACAAAACCATCAATGGTACTGCTCCTATTAAGGTAAGAATAGGTTTCTGCCACTGTTTAATGCCTCCATTGAAAACTGAATAATTCTTTGCCATCCTTTTTATGTCAGTCATTGAAGTTCTTATCTTTCCACCAGATAGGTCATCTACAAATCCTATCAATGAGATTATTATTATTGATGATAAGCCAAGAAGAAGAGCTTCAGGGTTCAAATCTGCTTTTATTACATAATTATAAGCAGCTATTAGTGACATTATTCCTGCGAATAATCCTATAATTAAAAGGAAACCACCACTTGAAGGAAGAATTGGTCTTTTTTGCTTGTTTATATCCTGTGCTACTAATCCTGCTCTTATAAGTAAAGGAATTATAAACTTACCACTTATAAATGTGGCAATTGCTGCAACTATCGCAGAAAGCAATATCTCTAATAGCATTTAAATCTCTGTTTTTTAGTATATTTAAGTTTTATATTTGAAGGCTTTTATAATCTTATGTTATAGCCCTGTAGTGTAGCGGCCAAGCACGAGGGCCTTTGGAGCCCTAGACACCGGTTCAAATCCGGTCAGGGCTAGGTTTGTAGAGTACTAAGCTATCATTTAATATTTTCAGTATTCCATTAGAAAGATAGTATAATACTATATACAAGTCTAAAAGTATTCATATCAAATATTATTATAGAGGTAGTATAAAATTCTAAAATAATTAATCTTTCTTTATGTCTTTAACATAAACATTCGCAGTATGCTGTCTATCTATTTTGAATGGCTTGAAAATGTTTCCGTTTCCTTCAAAGAACTTAGAAAAGAATTCTACATAGATAAGCCTTGCTCCCTGTATTCCGCCTTCGAACAATGCGATTACTATATTGAATAGCTGGCCAAATACTAAAATTATAATTCCTCCTATAATAAAAGGTATGGAATCTTTTAAACTGGAAACGAATATCAAATTTATAACCTGTGCAAGAATAACGGAAGCAAGAAGTATACCTACAAGCCTAGTGTATGACAGTATATGGCTTATTACTGATGGAATTTCCATCAAAGACTGCGTTCCTTCCGACCTAAGCACTAAAATAATCCCTACTATTATTGCAGCATAACTGCCAACAGCTTCTAAGTTAGAGAAGCCTATGTTCTCCCTGTGAAGGACTGCTAAACCTACTATTACAATCCCCCATGCAACTAAAAGCCAACCTACTCTACCAATAGCTTTCTTTATTTTTTTATTGTATAAAGCGTTAAGAGCTCCTAATATAAATCCAAATGATACCATTGCCACTCCTATCCATCCAGAAATCAAGAGCAAGGTAGAAACACTTTTAGTAACATTAAATAGCGGGGTGTAAGGTAAAGAAAATCCGAAGTATTCATTAAATATAACTCCTAAAGCAACAGCTATTATAGACCCGGGTATTATTGCTTTCATTATCATCATCAGGCTATTTTTACTTATTATTGTCTTTACAAATTTTGCAAGTTTTCTAGGTATGTGGCTTTTTTTTGGAGGATGTTTTATTCTATGGATGAGCCAGAAGCTAAGTAACAGAAAAGTTGCACCATAACCTGCGTCTCCAACCATTAGTCCAAAGAATATTGGAAAAGCTATACCAAAGAATATTGTAGGATCAATCTCATTGCTTTTTGGTATGGAATAAAATCGTATAAAAAATTCATATAGCTTAAAAGAAACAGGGTTTTCCATCTTTGTTGGGGGTTCATCTTTGGTATTTATTCTTTCTAGAATGAACTGTTCTCCCGTTAATTTATTTAGATTCTCATCTAATACAGGTATTTTCTTGCTTTCTATCCATCCTTCAATTACTGTCATATAATCTGTTGAACCTATTTTTGGAATTATAGAAGTCTTTTTTGTCTCTATATCAAGATATTCCTTAAGATTGGCTACAGTACTATAATATTTCTTTGACAGCCTTTCTAGTTTTTTGTTTAATTCTGAAAATCTTTCTTTATTCTTTTTTATATTGATTTGCTCCAATTCTGTTATTTCCTCGATTTTACCCTTCATTTCAGGTATCTTTATCAAATTTATCTCTTCTTTATTTGCTAAGTTAACAAGCTTTTCCTTGTTGTGTTTTTCTATTGTAAATATGTAAGCATTTTCAAGTTCTATACATTCGCATTCTATTTCTTTTCTTATTAATGCTACAAAGTCATTGTTATCCTTACTTTTTTGCATAAGAAAAGAATCTATTCTTGTGCCACTTAATATCTTAAAATCATATTTAAAACCTTTCATCAGATTTACAATGTCAATTATAGAATCGCTTTCTTTAATGCTTGCATCTATTTTTTCTTCCTCTTTTTTTATTTCGTTTACTTCTTCGTATATCTTTATTTTATCTGCTTCGTGAAAAACCTGTTGAAGATTTTTTATATCTACGTTCGTAATTTTCTGTTTTATTAAATTATTTTCTAGACTTCTTATTTTTTGGCCATATCTGTTTATTTTGTCGAATTCAATTTCTTTAAAGTCTTTTAGGATTTTCTTGCTTTCGCTTTCTAGTACTTCTATTTGTAGGAATCCAAGTTCTCCGAGTAATGTAATGGCCTTGTCATAATAGATTTTAGGCAGTATCAATCTTATTTTTTCTATTTTACTTGGCAGAAACATTATAGTTTAAATTCCTCCTTCAAAACATCTTCAAATATACTAAGCATTTCTTTCTCATCAAGTGGTTTTATACTAGCTGCTTTTTGGTTTGCTTCCTTTAATGATTCTTCTCTAAGTTTTTCTGTTTCTTTTTCTACTTTTTCTATTGAGCTGTTAATCGTTTCATTTGCTTCTTTCTGAGCTTTTTTTATCTTTTCCCCATTTTCCTTTTCTGTTTCTTCTATTAATTTTCTTGCTTTTTCTTCTGCCTGTTCTATTTTCTTTGCAGACAGATCTTCTATCTCTCTTATTTTTTGTAGAGTTTCTAGCGATTCCATTAGCTGTGTAACCTTTTTATGAATTTAATTGATACTAGTCTGTCCCTTTCCATATCATCTAAACTTTGTTTTATATATTTTATTTTTGCGTTCCATCTCGGCATTATTACGTTCTCTATTGAATTTGTTCTTCTGTTTAATTTGTATATCTCATTTAGTAGATTTCTCATTGCAGTTTCTTTCTCAGCAATTTCTATAAGCATTGAAAGAAATGAGGAATACATGTTTTTTGCATCGTAAACAGGCGTAGGTATAGTTAAGCTATCACTTTTGCTAAGTACATCGATGGTTTCATTCATATTTATATTTGGTATTAGCAAACCCATGACATTTCTTGCTTTTAGACTTGCAAGCTTTTCACTCTGTTCTTGTGCTACTCTTTCTATGGTTATTCTGCCGCTTAAGGCTTCTGCTATTTCTATGCTTTCTCTGCTTTTGTCCATAAATTTCTTAAGGTCTGTTTTCATGCTTTGTACTTGCTTTGCCAGCTCAAAAAATTCTAGTATTAAAGAGGACCTTTTCATTTTTAGAAGCTGTAAACCTCTTTCTGCGGTTTTTATCTTTCTCTTTGTTTCGATTAATTCTCTTCTTGTTACTCTTATTGTTTCCATTTGCCGTATTTTTCTATAAATTCTGGTTTTATTCTTTTCATTTCATTTTTATCTATACTACTTAAAAGCTCCCAGCCAAGGTCTAAAGTCTCATTTATGCTCCTATCTTCATTGAATCCTTGTTTTATGAACTTATTCTCAAATTCTTCGGCAAAATGCAGATATTGCTTGTCTATCTTGCTCAATGCATCTTCACCTACTATTTCTGTTAGACTTCTAAGTTCTTTTCCTTTTGCGTATGCTGCATACAACTGATCAGAAACGTTTCTGTGATCTTCTCTCGTTGAATCTTTTCCAATTCCTTGGTTCATAAGCCTTGACAATGAAAGAAGAACATCAACACCAGGATAAATTCCACTTTTGTCTAATGCTCTGCTTAGTACTATCTGTCCTTCTGTAATGTAGCCTGTTAAATCAGGTATTGGATGTGTTATATCATCGCTTGGCATTGTAAGTATTGGTAATTGTGTTATTGATCCTTCCTTTCCCTTAACTTTTCCAGCTCTTTCAAAAAGGCTTGCAAGGTCTGTATACATATATCCCGGATAACCTCTTCTTCCAGGTACCTCATCTCTTGCTGCAGAGATTTCACGCAGGGCTTCTGCATAATTTGTTATATCTGTAAGTATAACAATTACATGTGCATTCTTTTCATATGCTAGATATTCCGCGGCTGTTAATGCAAGTCTTGGAAGAATAACTCTTTCCATTGAAGGTTCTGCAGCAAGATTAAGAAATATCACTGATCTTTCAAGTGCGCCACTATTCTGGAATTCATTTATGAAAAAGTTTGCATCCTCACTGTTTATTCCTATACCCCCAAAAACTACGTAGAAATTCTGTTTTTCTGTAAGTATCTTTGCCTGCTTTACTATTTGTGCAGCAAGCTTATTATGCGCAAGACCAGAACCCGAAAATATTGGAAGTTTTTGACCTCTTACTAGTGTGTTCATACAGTCTATTGAAGATATACCTGTTTGTACAAACTCTGAAGGTTCTTCTCTTGCATATGGATTTATTGGACTTCCATTTATGTCCATCTTTTCATCGCTAAATATAGGTATGCCGCCATCTCTTGGTCTTCCTAATCCATCGAATACTCTACCAACCATATCCATACTGACTGGCATTTTGAAAGTTGTTCCTTTGAATCTGACTTTTGTAGTTTGTGTGTTCATTCCTGTTGTTTCACCGAATACCTGTATTATAGTTACATCTTCATTTGTTGCAAGAACTTGGCCACTTACTTTTTTCCCGTTTTCAAGCTCTATTTCAACCTGCTCGTTGTAACCTGCATTCTTTACGCTTTTAACAAAGAGTAAAACGTTAGTTACTTTTTCAATTGTTTTGTATTCTATCTCTTCCATATTATCTCTCCATGCTCATCTTTTTTATTTCTTCTATGTCTTTCTCTATTTCCTTTAATTTATCATCAATTTCTTCTTCTTTAGTATATCTTAATCTTGCTATTTTTGGTTTTATTTGTATTGATTGCAGTTTTTCAATTGGTACATTTCTATTAAGAGCAGCTTTCTCAGCATCAAATACTTCATTTATAACTTTTAGCATCTTATACTGTTTACTTACTGATGCATAAGTATCGGTTTCATCGAAAGCATTTTGTTGAAGGTAATCCTCTCTCAGCATTTTTGCAATGTCTAATGTAAGTTTGTCTGATTCTGGTAGTGCATCGTAACCGACAAGCTGTACAATCTCATTTATTTCAGCTTCCTTTTGTAATGTAGCCATTGATTTATCTCTGAGTTCTGGCCAATCCTGTGCAATGTTTTTTCTGTACCATTGATCTAGCTCATCTGTATAAAGTGAGTAACTGTTAAGCCAGTTAATTGATGGAAAATGTCTTGCATTAGCAAGTGATGCATCTAAAGCCCAAAAGACTCTCGTAACCCTAAGAGTATTCTGTGAAACAGGTTCTGATATATCTCCGCCAGGCGGAGAAACTGCCCCTATTAGTGTTGCTGCACCTATTTTTCCGCTTAATATCCTTGCTCTACCTGCTCTTTCATAGAATTCACCTATCCTTCTTCCAAGATATGCAGGATAACCTTCCTCTCCAGGCATTTCTTCCAGTCTTCCGGAAAGTTCCCTTAGTGCTTCGGCCCATCTGGAAGTACTGTCGGCCATTACAGCTACACTGTAGCCCATATCTCTGTAATATTCTGCAAGTGTTATGCCTGTGTAAATGCTTGCTTCTCTTGCTGCTACAGGCATGTTTGAAGTATTTGCTATAAGTATGGTCCTATCCATTAAAGGCTTTCCGCTTTTAGGATCTTTTAGCTCTGGAAAGGTCGTAAGTATCTCTGTCATTTCGTTTCCTCTTTCACCACAGCCAACATAAACTATTACATCAGCATCGGACCATTTCGCAAGCTGGTGCTGAATTACAGTATTATGCAGAAGTATCGCACCGTTACCTCCAATGAAGTTGCTGCCAAATTCAGGAGTTACAACATCATATACATCAAATGGCCCTTTTGTTTCCTCTATCTCTGTTATTTTGTCGAAGTATACATAATCTAACATTTTTTGAATTTCTACGAGATTCTGTAGTTCCAAAGTACCCTCACTATTTGGATTTGAAATAGCGCTTAAGAATTTGTTAAAGCTATCCACAGTAAAATTCTCATTTCCACTCATGTAGTTTGTTATTTCTATGCCTTTTTCCTTCAATTCGGAGTAATTTGGATATTTTTTATATAGGTTTTCTACGTAATTGCTGTTTAGAGGCATTAAGTCTATAGAAGTGTAGGAGCTGTCTTTAGATTTTATGTAATTAATTATTCTATTAATTTTTTCATATTTTTGATGGCTATCATTTATGTTTTGGTAGAATTTTTTCAATTCCTTCAAATTCCTTATATAGACCCTATTCTTATCGTTGTATCCTTTAACTTTTTCAGAATGCATAGAGTTAATTATCCCTAATCTAGTTAACGTATAAGAAAGTTGAATCTGCAATTTTTTGCTTGCGGTTGAAAACCCTATGCTCCCGCCGTAAAAACTTCCATCTCCAAGGAAATAACCTCTAATAAACGCAGCTAATATCTTATTATTAGCTTTCATTATAACATTTGGTATATATTTCTCAGATGCATTTTTGGCGTTTATTAACCTTCTAATAAGTTTTACTAAAATTGCACTATTAACTAAAGCATTGGGTACCTTATCTTTTTGTATTTCTAAAGTAGATTTTAATCCAAAAAGATCTTTAACTAAGAAATTGAATCGCTTTATGAGTTTGTTGTCAGAATTAGTAAATACTATCGTATTTCTTCCTCTTATATATCCTTTAGCTACAAATAGTCCAATAAACTCTGCGAAGTTCTCATCTACATATCTTGGTATCTTCATTAGTTTTCCAGCTCCGTCTTGTATTTTAACGTTTTTAAGTAAATCCTTCATTTTTAGTAAAATATTTTTGTCTATTGTTCTTGCATCAAATAAGTATTCGTATAGGTCTATTTTCTGTATTTCTTTATTTACCTCAAATTTTCTTATCGCGATTATGTAATCACCTTTACGAAGGTTTTCTGCAGATTCTTCCTTTATACCTGCTCCATCTAATTTGAATAGCTTGTGTACAGGTGTTATTTTTGCTTCCCTTCCAGTCTTTGTCTTTATTCTTATAACTGAATCACTTTTGCCTTTATACAGGAATTTTGATTTGCTTTCTTTAACTTTTCCACCATACATCGAAAATAGTTTTAGTGGGTTTTTAAGCCTTAACAATGTTTCATTTTCATCTTGGTATTCTATATCACTATCCTTTTCATTTTCTTTGTAGATTTCTTCAATGCTTTTTATCTCGCCATTTGCTAACAAAACTGGAGTTTCTCCTAGTACGCATTTTCCGGATCCAAATGGCCCTGGTACCGCTGCAGTACCTCCCATTGCAACAGGAAACATTGTATCTACAACTCTTTGTCCAGTTAAGAGAGGAACCGTAGGAGAAAGTTTTTCTTTTACAGGTCTTGCCGTTCTTACTGGCCATTTTGTCATTAGCTTTATTTCCTCTGTTTTTTTATCGTTTTCCAATACTGCAATAGTTTCATCTATAGTGTAATCTCCTTCCTCTGCAATCTTTTTTATTATTCCTTTCTGATTTACCGGAACAAGGACTCTGTGTTTTATTAAGGAAGTTTCTTTTACTTCTCCTATTTCTTCACCTGGCTCTACAGCTTTTCCTTCCTCTACTTTTGGCTTGAAGTGCCATTTTTTTTCTCTATCTAATGAATTAACTTTTATTCCACTACCTATGAATGTACCCTCTTTGTTTAGAATTTTATCCAATGGCCTTTGTATACCGTCAAATATAGAGCCTATTAATCCTGGGCCAAGTTCAACCGACAAGGGTTCTCTGCTATCAATTGCCTTTTCTCCTATCCTGAGTCCGCTTGTATCTTCATATACCTGTACTATCGCATTTTTTCCTTCTATTTTTACTATCTCACCAACCAGTTCATTTTCTCCTATAAAAACAATATTATTCATTTTCGGATCTTCAAGATCAGAAACGGTTACTACTGAACCGGAAATTCCTATTACTTTTCCTTCCATTTTATTTTAATTTAGTTATGTCCACCCCCAGTACTCTTTTTGCTAGACTTTCTAGCGATTCTTTGCTTTCTTCTACTTCCTGTGAAGGTATAAGTAATACTAACGGATCAACGCTTAAATTTATTATGCTAAGTTCATTCTGGTCCGCATATTCCTTTATACTTTCTTCGGCTATTATAAGGTTATATTCTTTGCTTTTTATTAATTTAATGACTTCATTTAGTGCTTCTTTTCCAGTTAAATCGATTGAATTATCTATCCCTGCAAGTTTTAATCCTAGTCCATCTCTCCTGTCACCTACAAAAACTATTTTTTTAAATTCCATATCCTATATCAACTATCTTTTTTTCTATGTTATAATATTTTTTAAACCAGTTAAGTCTTATGGTGTCTCTCTCTATTTCCGCGCTTATTATAAATGAAAGGGTGGAAGCTACCGATAAAGAGTTTGCTCTGAATATGGGCAGGTATTTATCATGCACAATTCTCTTTAACTCTACTTCAAAATTTGCTATAAGTCCATCTTCCTTGTAAAGTTCAAGGGCTTCATCTAAATTATATGGTAATTCCTTTATAAAATCTACAATATTCATCTTTGTCATATCATTTAGTTTGTCTATGCTGATAGAACCTCCTTTTATCAAAAGCTCTTTTGCGGGTTTTTTTAGTTCTATCTCTTTGATTACTGTTATTATGTTCCTTAAATCTATTAATCCCTGTATGAATCTCAATACAGGACCCTCATTTCCATTATAGAACTTGAAATTTCTTAAAAGATCATTATAATATTCAATATCCAGTGCCAAAGACATACCAGAAACATCTCTGCTTAATTCAGCAGAAACTGAAAAAGGAAGCAATACTCTCCCATATGGATATCTCGTAAGATAATTTATTACTTCAACAATATCTTTTTGCTCTATTATGTTTCTATAATCTTCTTTGCTTATCAAGGGACTTGATAACCCTAAAGGAAAGCTTCTTCCTATAGTTAAAAGGTTTTCAGTTATTTCTACGTTCTTTCCTATTAGTTTTGCGGCCAGGATAAGTTTTATGTTTTGTATATCTATCTTCGAAAGATAGCTTCTTATTAAAGGCTTTCCAATACTTGGGAGTACTCCCATGGCAGAATTACAGTTATTTAAAAAATGAGTGTTTACTACAACATCTATTATATCCGGCTCCTTGAAACGATTATAGAACTGATCAATTTCATTTTTGTAAGAGGTAGAAGAAAGTACATTCATGAATTCTTCTTTTTTAGTTTCCTTTATTCTCTCTATTTCATCCTTTCTTAAAAGATTAAGGTAAAGTGCCTTAACGTGTCCGTACGCACCTGCATATGTAGAATCCATCTTATTTCTCCAATTTTTCAATTACACTTTTTGCGATCTTTTCTTCTAGAGACTGTATAACTTTATCTATAGATAAATCAATTGAAAATTTACCATCCTGACTTTCTGCGTAAACTCCAAACATCTTTTTTTTCATTAGTTTAGCATTCTTTTCATTTTTGCCGAAAGTTTCTAAGTCCTTTTTATTCATAAAAATGATCGCATCTTCTCCAATTCTCTTTTTAGCCTCCTTTATAAGCGTGTTCATCAATTTTTCATATTCTGCAGTTTCACTGAATTTAGATTCTGAAGAATAAAGGTTATTCATGCTTTCCTTAAAAGCGCTGCTTATTGCTTTTTTCATTATCTGGTTCTTTTCAACGTTTATTTTGGCTTTTTCAATTTCTTCTTTTTCTGATATGAATGCTTTTGTTTTATCTTTTGCTTCTTTTAATATTTCTTCAGCTTTTTTGTCTGCTTCATTAGCAGATTGATTTGCCTTTATCTGTGCTTCTATAATCATTTTTTTGACTTTAGTATCCGTCTCTTTCTCTATGTGTTCTGCTATTTTCTCCAAGCTCATATAATAACGCTATGCCTCACAGTATTTGTAAAAGCAGTATTAGTCCTAGTACAAAACCTATTATCCACAGTGTTTCAGGGATTACAAAGAAGAAAAGTACCTGTCCAAATTTCTCAGGTTTTTCAGCGATTATTCCCATACCGGCTGCACCTATTCCTTGCTGTGCCATCCCAGTACCTATTAAACCACCTGCTATTGCTATTGCTGCGGCTATCGCATATAGAGCACCCGCGTCTGTTGCAATTACCATAGCATTTTACGTTTTTTTCTATTTTTAAGCTTTACTGTTTTTAATTAAAAATAATTTTATAATTTTTATATTTCATTAAAATATGAAAATAGAAAGCTTTTTAAAGCATAGTAAAAGCGAAAACTATTTATACTAGTTCATTCATATGGTTTATCGTAAACATATGGAAATAGACTCCGTTCCTGATGATGTAATCGAATGCCTGTTTGATGCAATAAAAAAGGATAACAAACTTTATATTATCTTAAAAGATGATAGCAAGGACAATGAGGAAAGAATAGAAAAAGTATTTGGAAAGGATATAGAATTTTTAGATATGGTGGATATGATGCAAAAAAAGATGTTTTCACAGTTTATGGATGCAGTAAGTATTTTTGACAACGAGCCATTTTTTAATAAACTAGGGTTCAATGAGATGACAGAAATATTTTATGATCTTACAAAACTTGATCAGAGCAAAAAGATGCTATTTAATTATGCACTTCTTGGAAGAAGAGGCAAAGAAGGGCTGTTACAGACATTAGGAGGGGGAAGACTAACTAAAAGTGCTATTTTCGTGCCTTCTGTACATGAGAAGGATGCAGAGGATTTTATAAATAAATGGAAAGTTGAATACTTCAAAAAGAAAGTATTCATTTTAGGAGGTTGATAAAATGGAAGATAATAGCAAAATGGAGATAAGTCTAAAGGTTGCAGAAGCACAACAGGATGATATAGGACAGAACTCTGTAAGGATAGGAACTCCTTGGATGAAACAGATAGGTGTAAGGCCCGGAGATTTCGTTGAAATAGAAGGTAACAGAAAAACTGTTGCAAAGGTCGACAGAGCACATCCTGGTGATTTGGGTTTAAATATAATAAGAATGGATGGCACTACAAGAAAGAATGCAAAAGCAGCAATAGGGGAAAATGTAATAGTTAGAAAAGCAGAGGTTTATGAAGCTGATGTAGTTAATCTTTCTCCTCTGTCTTCAATATCTATACGCGGGGCAGAAAACGTGATAGGTAGGTTACTTTTAGATAGGGCGATATCAAAAGGAGATATAATAACGCTTGGTAGCGGAGGTAGAAGCTCATTCGCTTCGTTTTTTGGAGATGATAATGACATAATGCGTATATTTGAAAACACCGCTTTTCCATCTTTTCAGTTTGGTTTCTCAGAACTTCGTTTTCTAGTTACTTCAACTTCTCCTAAAGGATTTGTGGTAATAACAGAAAACACGGATGTAAATATATCCCCCGAACCTGTCAAGCTTTCTGAAGAATCTAGGGTAAAGCATGTAAGCTATGAAGATGTAGGTGGGTTATCAGATGAAGTTTCAAAGATAAGAGAAATGGTAGAGATGCCATTAAAGCATCCCGAAATATTTATGAGGTTAGGTATAACTCCTCCAAGAGGCGTTTTGCTTTACGGTCCACCAGGCACAGGAAAAACACTGCTTGCAAGGGCTGTAGCAGATGAAAGTGATGCTCATTTCATAACAATAAATGGACCAGAGGTTATGAGTAAATGGGTAGGAGATGCTGAAAAGAAATTAAGAGAGATATTTGATGAAGCTGAAAAGAATGCACCCTCGATAATATTCATAGACGAAATAGATGCAATAGCTACAAAAAGAGAAGAAAGCATAGGAGAAGTGGAACATAGAGTTGTTTCCCAGCTCCTTACCTTAATGGACGGTTTGAAAAGCAGAGGCAAAGTTATAGTCATAGCTGCTACTAACCGGCCAAATGCAATAGATCCGGCATTACGTAGACCTGGAAGATTTGATAGAGAAATAATGTTTGGTGTGCCAAATGAAAAAGGAAGGCTGGAAATTTTGAATATACACACAAGAAATATGCCTCTGGATAAATCTGTTGATCTTGGCTATATCTCAAAAATAACTCACGGTTTTGTTGGTGCAGATATAGAATCACTGATAAAGGAAGCTGCTATGAATGTTATAAGAAGGAATATAAACGAATTGAATGTTAAAGAAGGAGAAAACATTCCGAAAACCGCTCTAGAAAAACTGATAGTTACAATGGATGATTTTAGGGAGGCATTAAGATTTGTAAGGCCTAGTGCAATGCGCGAAGTTTTAGTTGAAAGGCCTAGCGTTGGTTGGGATGATGTTGGAGGTTTGGACCAGGTAAAAGCTCAACTTAAAGAAGCAATAGAGTGGCCTTTAAAACACCCAGATTCATTTAGAAAGATAGGTATAACTCCTCCAAAAGGAATACTGCTTTACGGTCCACCAGGCACAGGAAAAACACTGCTTGCAAGGGCAGTAGCGCACGAAACCGAATCAAATTTCATTGCGATTAAAGGACCAGAGATATACAATAAGTATGTAGGGGAAAGTGAGAAAAGAATAAGAGAGATATTTGACAAAGCAAGGCAAGTTTCACCATCTATAATTTTTATAGATGAACTTGATAGTATAGCTTCTTCAAGGTCAAACTATGAAGGAAACAATGCAACAGAACAAGTTGTTAATCAATTGCTTACGGAATTAGATGGTATAGAGCCACTTAAGAACGTAATTGTTATTGGTGCTACAAATAGAGTTGATAAGGTTGATTCAGCAATACTAAGAACAGGAAGATTTGACAATATAGTGTTTGTTCCGCCTCCCGATGAGGATGGTAGAAGAGAGATACTTAAAGTGTATATGAACAAAATGCCGATAGAAGGCGATAAGGAAGAACTAATTAATTTTCTTGTTAAAAAAACAGAAGGTTATGTCGGTTCTGATATAGAAAGACTTGCAAAGGAAGCAGGAATGAATGCGCTTAGGAGTAATATCTCTGCAAGCAATGTAACAAAAGAAGACTTTGAGAAGGCCCTTGATTTGGTAAGACCTAGCTTGACTCCGGAAGATGCAAAGAAGTACGAAGAGATGGCGAAGAAACTTTACAGTAAAAAAGAAAAGGCGAAGGAGCTCAATTACTTCGGTTGAAATGGATCATGAAGAAATATACAAGCTTATATTGAATGATGAGCTTGGTTGGGAGCACCTTATAACTACAATAATAAGGGATGAAGGCATGGACCCCATGGACATAGACCTTATTAAAATAGCTGATAGATTTGCTGCGTTAATTTCTAAAATAAATCAGATAGATTTTAGGTTCGGAGGTAAATTTGTTTATACCGCCGCTATACTTCTTAAGATGAAATCTGACACAGTTGTAGATGAAATGCTTGAGCTTAACATAAAAAAGGAGAGAGAAAGCCAACAGAGGTATATAAAGGCAATCCCTTTTGATATAACAGTTACTTCAAAACTTCCAATTTTCAGGAGTAGAAAGATAACTCTTACTGAACTTATAAACACGATAAGAGAAGCTATGCGATATAATACAAAGCAGAAAATAAACTTTGAATTAAAGTTAAAGGAAGTTAAAATAGAAGATAGGATAAGATCGCTGCTTGAAAAATTAGGTAAACTCTTTGGCATAAAAGAAACGGTTCTTTTCTCCGAATTGGTGCAAAAAAAGGATGACAGGAAAGAAATAATTTATACATTGCTGCCACTTTTGTTCATATCAAATATGAATAAAGTAGAGATTTCGCAGAGTGAACCTTTCGAGGAAATATACATAAAAAGTAGAGTAAAGTGAAATGAACTTTTAAAATCAATAAATGCGATTATATGCTTTATATCTTAGTGATATGGTAAAGATAAACGAATATGTTGAAGCGTTAATATTCTCTTTTGGGGATGGTATAAGTCTGGAAGAGATAGTAAAAAGAACCAAATTAGATCCAATAGTGGTAAAAAAAGCAGTCAATGATCTTAATAAAATATATTCTGAAAGAAAGAGTGCCTTTTACATATTGACAGAGGGCAATTTATACAGAATGAGACTAAGAAGCGATCTTCTTTATCTAGCGCAAGATAACCTTAGGACAGATATGAGTAGAGGGGTTTTAATGACATTGAGCTTGATAGTCTTAAATGGAAAAATAAAACAGACAGATCTAGTTAAAAAGCGTGGCAGTATCTCATACCAGCATGTTAAGGAACTGCAGTCCAGAGGATTGGTATCAACCGCAGTGGAAGACGGGAAAAAAGTAATAAAAATCACTCCATCCTTCTATGATTACTTTGACGTTGATAAAAAAGAATTCAAGGAAATAAAGGAAACAATAAAAGAAGAAATAAATAAGGAAGATAATAAAACCGTAGAATACAAGGGAAATTAAAATACAACCACTTTTCTGGGTATATTTATCTGTGGTTTGTTCTCTTTTACTTCATTTTCAGGTTTTTTCTGTTCTTCATTTACTGGCTTAGCAGCAGGTTTTTGAATATCTGTGGACTTAACTTTTTCTATTGCGGATTTTATAGCGTTTTCTACAGCAGTAAAGTCGCTTTCATCCATTTTCTGTGGCTGCCAGACGTGATTTATAGTATCATCATTATATCTTGGTATCAGGTGTATAAGCGCATGTGGTGTTACGCTGCCTTTCGTTAGTTCCTTCGTATAAAGCATTTCTACGTTGTTGGGAGCAAGTGATAATAATATTGCATAACCAACAGCTCTTGCTACACTCATATACTGCAAAAACTCCTCTTGTGGTATTTCGTATATATTATTATAGTGTTTTTTTGGAATCATTATTACATGGCCCTTTGAAGCAGGATTAATATCTAAAACTCCGATTAGCATTTCATCCTCATAAACCTCTTTAGCAGGTATCTTTTTGCTTGCAATCATACAGAATATGCATTTTTCTTCTTCCACTTCTTTACTAAGCTTTTTAAGTATTTATTATTAAGTGATATTTATTGTTTCTTTGATAAAAAAAGCTTTTAAATGACAAAAACTTAAACGTTTTATGAAAGCAAAAAGCAGTTTAAAGTTTGTCGACGAGGAGAAAAGAGCGGTGGATGCAGCTATAGGACTGATCTTATTTGGATTGGGATTGGTTCTTATAGTTTTTGGCTTAACATCTATCATCTCATCAGCGGTTCTTAGCGGATATTTCTATAAGACCGTTACAACTCCTCCATCAGCTTACATATACCCATTATTTGAGGTTATACTTGGAATAATAGTATTCTCATTTTCAATGTGGGTATTTAGGGCGAAAATATAAAGATTACTTAACTTTTTTTATTTTTTACTTTTATTTTTGGTGAAAAAGAAAGATTTATATACTTTATTATTACTAAGTATTGTGTAGGTGATTAATTATGGCATTGTCGTTCAGTGAAGATTATATAGCTAAGATAAGAAGGATGTTCGGGCTAAATTTATATGAGGCAAAGATATGGCTTGCTTTGCTTTCTCAAGGTAAATCAACATCGGGTAAACTAAGTGAAATAGCTAACATACCGAAATCTAGAGCTTATGATATCCTAGTTTCACTGGAAAATGGCGGTTTTATAGTAAGAGATCTGAGTAAACCGATAAGTTATAGAGCGATTCCTCCACAGGAGTTGATAGAAAAATTAGAAGAAAAAGCGAAAGAAGCATTGGATCAGAAGTTAGAAAAACTAAGTAAATTAAAAGACAGTACAATGCTGAACGACCTTCAAAATCTTTATAATAAAGGGATAAAGTACATAGATGAAGGAAAGGTTGCTAATTCCTATCAAGGATTGGACAACATATATTTTAGAATAAAGAAAAGTATAGGTTCGGCCAAGGGCGAAATAGTGCTGATTACTACTGAGCAGTCACTGGAAAAGAAGATAAGTGCACTTGGAAGAGCGCTTAAAAAAGCTAAAGCCAATAATGTAACTGTTCATATTTATGCACCAGTGAAAGACGTTAATGAAGCACTGATGAATGAAATAAAGCAGTTCGGAAAGCTTAATAAGACAGATATAGACATAGGTAGATTTGTTATAGTAGATGAAAATGAGATATTTATATTCACTGAGAATGAGAATGAGACTCATCCTAGCAACGAAGTAGTGCTTCATATAAAGGGAAAATATCTGCCTGAGAAGATCAAAAAACTAGTATCATCGCATGTTGTGGCCTGATTCTATAAGCGCAAAGAAATAGTTAGCATTTAATATTAAAAATTTTTTTAGATAATTAAATATGACTTATATAAAGCAGGTAGAACTTGATAATTTCAAATCCTTTGCAGGACATGTCAAGTTTGATTTTGTAAATGGTTTTAATGCTATAGCCGGTGCTAATGGTTCTGGAAAAAGCAACATAATTGATGCGCTTCTTTTTGTTTTTGGTGGTTCGTCAAAGAAAGAGATGCGTTCTGATTTGCTTACTGATCTAATATTTAATGGAGGTAAGAACGGAAGGCAGGCAGAGCATGCAAAAGTCAATGTCATCCTTGACAATTCAAAGAAAGAGTTTCATGGGATAGAAGAGAATGAAGTTTCAATCAGCAGAAAAGTAGATAAGAACGGAAAGAGCATTTACAGAATAAATGGAAAAGCATCTACTAGAGAAGAGGTTTTAAATGTTCTTGCGCTTGTAAAATTTAGACAAGATGGATTTAATATAATTCCTCAGGGAAGGATACTTGAAGTTGTAGGCGCATCCAATGAAGATAGGCTTAGTCTAATAAACGACATCTCTGGGATAAGCGTATTTGAAGATAAAAAAAGTAAAGCAATGAATGAGATGAAAAAAGTAGAAGATAATATATCAAAAATAGAGACTGTTCTTAGAGAAAAACAGAAATTGATGTCTCAACTTGAAAAAGAAAAGACAAGAGCAATGGAATTTCAGGAACTTAAGAATAGATACGCTTCTCTACTTTCAAAACAATCGACAATTAAAAGAGATGCAGCAGATTCGGAGCTAAAAGCAATATTAGAAAAACTTAAGGAAACAGAGAAGGGAAACGAGGAACTTTCTGCAGAGTTATCAAAATTGAATGAAAAATTAAAAGAGATAAATGAAGAAGTAGAATCTATAAACACAAAAGCAGAAGCCGAAGGCGAAAAGGAGATATCAGACGCAGAAAATAAAGCAAAAGAATTTGATTCTGAGCTTGCAAGGCTTAGTGCCGTGCTTAAGAATGACAATGAACAGCTTAACAATATTATATCATCAATAGAAGAACTTTCAAAGTCACAGGACGAAATAAAAAAGCAGATAAAGGAAGAAGAAGAGGAGAAAAAGAAACTTGAGGAAAGAATTACTGTTTTGAATTCTAAAAAACTTTCTTTGATTGAAAGCGAATCTAAGACACAGAATTACCTTAAAACAAAGGAATCACTCGAGAAAAAGATATATGACATAGACAAAAAAATATACGAGCAGAAGGTTACTCTTGCAAACTATCCTAAAGTTGCAGAGATCCAGGAAGAGCTTACAGAATTAGATTCAACTAAGAATGAACTTGAAAAAATGATAAAAGATATGACTCTATCTTTTTCCTCATTAAAGCCGGAAATTGATAAGTTGAAAATTCAGACTAAAAGAGAAGCCGATTCAATATATTTATTAAGGGAGAACTTGCTTAATCAGAGGAATTCTTTATCCTCACAGAATAGGGAAATAGACGTAGTAAATAGGCTAAAAAAGGATATAAAAGGGATATATGGTTTAGTATCTGAACTTTTCTCCCTGAAAAATGAGGAGTATTCTATTCCTGTTCTAAGGTCAATAGGAAGAAGAGGGGGTTTTATAATCGTTGAAAATGAAGAGACAGCAAGACAGTGCATAGACAAGCTTAAAAATGAAAAACTCGGCTTTTACACATTCATACCTCTAACGACTGTTAAAAGCAACTATAGCTTTGACAAGTTGAATGATCCGCGTATAATCGATTATATAATAAATCTTGTTAATTTCACTGAAAATCTTGCACCAGCAATGAAATTTGTTTTTGGTGATACAGTTTTGGTAAATGACTTTGACTCTGCAAAGGGACTTATACATCAATATAGAATGGTACTGCCAGATGGTACTGTATTTGAAAAAACAGGAACAGTTTCCGGTGGCCATTTTGATATACCAAATATACTTAATGTTAATAAGAAGATCGCTGAAATAAATGTTGAAATGACTGAACATTCTAAACTTAAGGAAAAGTATGATGAAGAAATAATAGAGAAGGAATCTACTTTGAACTCTCTTATGACTGATATAAAAGTTAGGCAGAAGACTCTCACTGAAACAAATGGCAAAATATCAAAGCTTCTACAGGAAAAATCAAAATTCACTGGAACTGAATCGGATATATCAGAAAGTATAAGGTTGCTTGAAAATGAAAATTTGAATTTAAAATCAAAATTAGAGGATTTGGAGAAGAATAAACCTGATATAGTAGATCATAAAAAAGAGATAGAAGCTATCGAAAGGGAAGTTAGTGATCTGCAAGTTAAAGTTGCTACATCTGGAAATAAACTTTCGGCGGTTCTAATGTCAGAGATAAATAATCTAGAAAGGAGGTTTTCACAGCTCAATAAAGAAAGGGAAAGATTTGAAAAAGAAATAGAAGACGTGGAGAACGCTATAAAGGACACGCAGGAGAATTACGACAAAGCCAGAAAAGAGCTTTCAAATAAGTCAAATAATTTAAACATGCTGAGAAAAAGAAGAAACGAGCTTTTGAATGAGCTTAGTAAACTACAGAAACAGAGGGAAGATATCTACAGTAACTCTAAGAAAGTAGCAGAAGAAATAAACGTATTAAAGGTTAAGGAAGCAGGACTTAGAGTAAAATTCGAAACAGCTGATGAAGAGTATAAAAAATACAGAATAGAAGGTGTAAATGTAGAAGAAGGAGAGACTCTGGATAAACTAACTAAGGAAATTAATTCTCTTAATTCTAAGATAAATTCATTTGGTCCTATAAACGAACTTGCACTTAAGACTTTTATGGAAACACAAAAACAATACGAGGAATTCAATGTTAAACTTGAAAAATTGAACGATGAAAAAAGTAGGATATTGTCTGTAATATCAGAGATAGAACAGAAGAAACTTGAATCTTTTATGAAAACGTTATCAGATATAAATTCTATTTTTACAAAGGTTTTCAACTCAATAACAAAAGGAAAGGCAGAGCTAGTCCCAGAGGATCCAAATGACGTTTTTTCGTCAGGATTAGATATCGCTGTAGAGCTTCCAAATAAAAGAGTTAGAAATATAAGAGGATTAAGTGGGGGCGAGCTTTCAGTTCTAGCTATTTCATTGATAATGGCTCTATCGAAATATACTGATGCCGTTTTCTATGTTTTAGATGAAGTAGATGCAGCTTTGGATGCAATAAATGCAGGTAACTTTTCAGCGCTCGTTAAAGCTTATTCAGTATCCTCTCAATTCATAATAATATCCCACAATGAAACAACTCTTATAAATGCAGATGTAATATATGGAGTTACTATGAGCGATGAAGGTATAAGTAGGGTTGTTAGTGTAAAGATGCCTGAACAGAAAGCTCAATGATTAAACTGTTTTATTACTTCATTTATTTCATCTAAAGTTAATTCGTTTACTTGCTTGTTACCAATCGATTTTATATTATTTGGTAATCCCTGAAATTCTTGCTTACTCTCTCTTTTTGTTTTATGTTCAAGTGCGATACTCCCAGTTATAAAAGCGTTTTTCAATAGCATCTCTTTTCTTCTAAATATCTCCTGTAAAATATCATTTTGTTTTTTTATTATTTTTATCATTTTGCTAGTAATTCTTGGAACTGGATAGAACGCTTCTTTTTTTACCTCACCAATTTCTTCAAATTTAAAAAATATCTTCTGTATCTCAGAGAACCTAGTCTTGCTTTCTTTTGATAAAAGTTGTTGAGATATAGTATTTGGGAGTATCATTACACCTAATTCAAAATCATAGAATGAAAGTTTTTCAATTATTCGATCTGAAATGTTATACGGAGGATTTGATAGTATCTTGTTAAACTTGGGATATATCATATCCAATGCATCTGAGTTTATTATCTGTACATTCTGGTCTATTTCATATTTATCAATTAAATAAGAATAACATTTTATCTCCTTTTCTATTGCTATTATTTTGCATTTTTTGCTTACTAAGTTTTCTATACTTCCGAATCCAGCACCTATATCTAAAACTATATCGGAGGATTTTAATTCACATTTTTCTATTTCTTCTCTTAAAACTTCCTCATCTATAAGAAAATTCTGTCCATTCTCATTGCCGCTTTTTATTTTATAATCATCAACTAGTTTAATTATTGTGTCCTTTAATTGGGCCATATTACTTTGATCTCGCGCGTGGCGGCTTTAATCTTTCTACCGAATAAACTTGCCCACATTTACTACAGTTAAAGACATATTTTTCCTTTGCCTTTCCATTCTCTTTTACTTTTTCAGTTTTTAATTCTGATTCAAAATCATTTTCTTTCCCACATTTTGGACATTTAAATACAAAATGAAAATTATTCTCACCAATTTCTCTGTATATCAAAAGTTTTTCAGTTTTGTCTTCAAAGTTTATAAAAGATTTTTTTATAAAATTTATTTTATTTATATCCATAAGAGAAAAAGTTTTTGCTATTTTATATACGTTTTTATTCTATTTTTATACGATTTAGTTCACCACTTTCTTTTATCCATATAGCCCAACATAGTTCTGTTTTGCTAATACCTAAGATCTTACTTATTTTATCTCCCCCTGTTATACATTCGTAAGGCGTTTTAACAGGTTTAAAGTTATTGCTTATCCATTTCATTATTATTTTATCTGGCATTACTGTGTCTATACCACTTTGTATCCTTAAATATTGAAAAGTGTTTATTCCTATGCCTTTTATCTTTCCTAATTCATCTTTTTTGAAGTTAAATGGATCTGCATTTTCTGCCCATTTCTTAATTGTTTTTATTTCATTTTCACCGTTGTTTTTTTCTGTTATAAATTCACATACGTTTTTCATTGCATTCCACACTCTTTTGTTCTTAAATATAGAAATTAATTCCTTTTCTTTTAGTTTTTTAAAATCACTGCATTTTGATATTATTCCAGTTTTTATGTATCTCTCCCTAAAATAATTAACTTTTGGAACAACTACAGTAAAGTAATTTAAGCCAGTACTGTCAAGGCAAGCGTCAAGAACAATAAGGATTGCTTTTCCTTCCCATCTTCTTCCAGTTCTACATAGTTGAGCAAATCCTGCAGATTCCTTGATTATTTCACTTCCGAAAAGCTTTAATGCATTATTTTTCATTATTAAAGAATAAAATACCTTTACCTTTATTATATTTTGTTTTTATTGAAGGTAAAAATATATATAAAGGTAAAAAACATAAGTAGTGTATAATTTCGATAATTATGAAAGTACCAAGATCAAGAAGAAGGGGAAAGAGCAGGGTTTTCAGATTCAACGATTTCAACGCAATCGGAAAGGTAAAACTTCCAAATTCATTAGAACCCATGAATGCAAGAATAATAAAACTTATCCATGATCCTTATAGAACTGCACCTTTAATGGAGGTAAAATTTGAAAATGGTTCAAAGTCCTTTTTACCTGCATTTGTAGGGGCATATGAAGGTCTTATAATACCTTATATGAAAACAGATGGCATAAAGGAGGGTTCAGTTTTAAGACTTGGTGATATGCCAACAGGAACAAACGTTTACAATGTTGAGTTAAAGGCAGGAGATGGTGGAAAACTTATAAGAGCTGGCGGAAACAGTGCAAGGATAATGGAAAACACAGGAAAAGAAGTTGCAATTTCACTTTCAAGCGGCAAGATCCTTAGATTAAAACAAGATTGTAGGGCAATTGTAGGTAAAATAGCCAATGCCGGAAGAAAAGAAAAACCATTTTATAAGGCAGGTAATAAATATCATCTTATAAAAGCCAGAAGCAGATACTGGCCTATGAATGCTGCCGTTGCAATGAATGCTTACGAGCATAAATTTGGAGGAAAAAGAAGAAGTACACAGCACAAGTCTAAAAGCTCTGCTAGGAACTCTCCTCCAGGTGCAAAAGTAGGGTCAATAGCTCCTAAGAGGACAGGTGTTAGATAATGGAAGAGTATAAATTTAGAGGGAAAAGCATAGATGAGCTTAAAAAGATGTCAAATGAGGATCTTGCAAAGATAGCTAACGCTGATTTCAGAAGGGCCATAAAAAGAGGCTTTTCTCCGGAAGAAAAGGCGTTTCTTGTCAACATGAAGAAAAAAGCAGCAAAGTCAAAAAACATTAAAACGCATATGAGAGAGATGTTTATAATGCCCGATTTCGTGGGTCTTACAATACATGTACACAATGGAAAGGAGTTTATACCTATAGAAATAAAACCTTCTATGCTTTTTCATCGTCTTGGCGAATTTGCACTTACAACGAAACAGGTAAAGCATGGTTCTCCAGGTATGAAAGCTACACGTTCAAGTGGGTTTGTTCCTATTAAGTAAATATGGTAACTACAATACGGGTTAAGAGAGAAGGGATGCCGATATCGCTGAAGCATACTCATGAAATAATGGAAGCGGTTAAAGGCAAGCAGATCTCAAAGGCAAATGCTCTCCTTAAGAGAGTTCTTACAAAACAGGTTTATATCCCCTTTAGAAAATACCCAAGTAAAGGCCATAAACATGGTGTACCTGCAGGTTATCCACAGAAAGCAACTAAGCAGGTAATTTCAATGCTTGAAGAGTTAAGGGCAAATGCAAAAAATATGGGTTTTGATGAATCTAAAATAGTTGTAAGTAGTTATGCCCTTGGTAGAGGAGGTTATCAAAGGTTTTCAAGCGGGACTGTTTATAGACATGGAAAGCGTACAAATTTGACGATTTATTCATTAGTTGATCAGGAAAGAAAAATGCCTGAAAAGAAGTCAGATAATACGGATAAAGCGGCGGCTGAAAAACCTGCTGTTAAAGAGGATGTAAAAGAAGAGACAAAGGTAGAAGATAAAAAACCAGATGAAGAAAAAGTTGAACAAGAAAGTAATAAAAGCATGGAAAGTAATGAGTTAAAAGCGGAGAAATAGTATGTTACCCAAAAAATTAATTGCGAACAAAGTGAATGATGAAACAGCTAGAGAGTACTTATTCAAAAAATTTAGTAGGTTTGGAATAAGTGATATAAGAATAGAAAAGACTCCTTTAGGTATGAAAATTGTTATAAAGACTCCAAAACCGGGTGCAATAATTACAAGAGCTAATCAAATACTAAGAGAAAGTTCAAAGGAACTTGGGGAGTATTTTAATCAAGAATCTCCTAGGATAGAGGTTGAAGGTTCACAGAATCCTAATTTGGATCCAGCTATAGTTGCAGACTCAATAGCTTTTAAGATAGCTAAATACGGACCAATGAAGTACAAAGTAGTTGCTCACAAGGCAATGGATAGTATAATGGCCGCGGGTGCAAAAGGCGTAGAAATAGAGATAGGTGGAGTTATAAAGGAAAGAGCTGCACACTTTAAATTTAGGCCAACCGGCAGTGTTATGCCAAAAACAGGTCAAGTAGAATTTTTTGGGGTAAGAAGTGCAAAAAAACAGTTAGTGCTCAAAAGAGGATCAATAGGCATAAAAGTAACTATAGTCGTGCCGACTGAAAACATAGGAGGAGTGAAAATAAACGATGGAAGAGAATCTGAAGGACTTGGAAATGGAACTTCTGAAAATGAACATAAAGAAGACGCAGGGGCTCCAGCCAGCTGATGCTGGTAAGTACAGGCATTTGAAGAAGAAAGTAGCTCAGTTGAAGAATGAGCTTAGACAGAAAGAGCTTTTAAGTTCTAAGTCAAATAAATAGTTTTTATACATTTCTGTAAAAGCGAGGTATTTACATTATAACATTGTGGTATCATCAGTGTTAAAAAGTTTATATCGAATAGGTGATATATTTAATTATGGAAGATGAAGACGGAAATAGTGAGCTAGATTAATCAGCATCAAGATAATAGGATATCTTGGCAAAATAAAGAAGATTAGTTCTAGCTATTCTTATAATTTAGATATTTTTATGACATAAACTTTTACTTTTTGTTTTTAATAATAAATAAAAGGTATTTACTTAATTTACAATTATTTCAGAAAGCCTGTAATAAAATTATGTAACAAACTCCTATTTTTTATACTAAAAAATAACTACCCGTTTATCAAATCAAATAAAGTGTCTAATTGTGCTCTTTTTGCTTCAATCTGTGCTTTCATCTTATTATATTCTTCTTGACTTATTTTACCTGCAACAAAATTCCTTTCTAAATCAGCAGATTCTTTCTCTATTTCTCTTAATTTGTTGTTAAGCTTCATTGAGCCTTGAGGCCCCATTGAAAGACTGCTTGAAACACTATTAGCTAGCTGTCTCTTGTCTAATTTGTTTCCATATTTTCTTGAAAGCTCACTGTACATTTCAGTCATGTCTCCTTCAAGTTTGGAATATGACTCTTTGTCCTTGAATTTACAATCCCCTGCCAAAACAACTCTTACATTTGCAGATTCCTCTGTAGGATCATAAACTCCTATTATCTTCGCCCATAGAAATATTGGTACTATTTTCTTTATTTCAAAGAATATCAAAGAAAGTACAAAAAAGGCTATTGTCCCATAAAGTATAAGTGCTGATGCAGAATAACTAAAATGGGTTATATTTGTGTATATATTTGCTCTATATGAGACAAGAAGGAATGCTAATAGAACTATTCCTAATATAAGACATGTCTTCCATGCTATAGGATACTTTGATCCTTTTTTATTGTCCTTAGCGCTTTTTATTAGAGCTCTTATTGGCTTTACATTTCCGCCCCTAAAAGTTTCCTCTAGTTCATTATCCTCAAATTTTGCAAGTTCATTAAGTAGAATTTTGTAATCCATATCAGTCATATACTCTGATACTTGACTCCTTAATATCTGTGGATCATCGCTTTTTATATACAGATCATAAAATACATGCTTTTTTTCTAATTCTTGAGTATCAAACTCTTTCTCATAGTTCTTTATACTAAATCCTATCATAAAATTATATGATTTCTTTTAAATAAATAGGTATTATTTATAATTTATAATGAATTTTATTGTTAATAGTGGAAAGCCATTTATTTATTTATAACACTCTTATCTAATATATGGATTTAGGGATCATTGGGTTTTTGATAATTTCAGCATTACTTATATCTACTGCTATTTTGATGATAATCACTAAAAATCTTATCCATTCTCTTCTTTATATGTTCATGTTTGTTATATCCGTAACCGCAATGATACTCTACTTGAATGCCGTTTTTTTGGGAATTGTAGAGCTTATAATATACAATGGTGGGATAGTACTTTTGCTTGCAATAGGGATAAGTTCAATGCCAGAAGGTGCAGTTAAAAGAATAAACTCAAAGCTTTCTATTTCTCTGCCAATAATAATATTAGCAGTTACTTCATTTCTACTGCTTAAAATGCCTTCTACTAGATATTCTACTGCTTTGAATTATGCCAATTTTGGAACGTACTTTTTCCAAAATTATGCAGGCCTTCTTCTTGTTTTGGCATTTACTGCAATAGCAAGTATATTTTCAACAATATATATAGTAAGTAGGAGTGAAAATATATGATACCAGAAGATTATTTTCTGCTGCTTACGACTATATTATTTATAATAGGCATATATGGGATAATCTCAAGGAGAGAGGGAATATCAATAATTATATCTTCTGAAATAATAGTTAACGCAGCCATAATAAATTTTGTATCTGCTGCTAATTTTTATTCAGCTTTGAATGGCATAAGCTATGCACTTATAACACTTATAATGATAGTATTTGAAACTGTTGTTTTTATTGCTTTAATGGTGATTTTTTCAAGAAAGACAGGCTCACTTTCAATATCAAAGCTAGGGAGATATAAAGGTTAATATGCTGTATCTAATCCTTCTTCCACTTTTAATCTCTGCAGTTTTAATCCCATTATTGGGAGAAAGGAAAAAATTAAGCTGGTTGATTTCATTATCAGCTGCAGTAATCTCGTTTCTTCTTTCTATTCTCTTTTTTATCTTATATTTCAATAAGAATATACTAGAAAGTTATACTTGGTTTTCTTTTAGTAATTTCTCATTTTCTCTTTCCTTTATAGGAAATAACCTTACACTTTTCATGGCATTGCTTGTTTCATTTATATCAATCATGGTTTTAATGTTCGCAGGTTTTTATATGAAAGAAGAAAAGCATGCAAGATTTTATGCTGAGATGTCTTTCTTCATCTTCTCTATGCTTGGTTTGGTGATGTCAAACAGTCTGCTTCTGTTTTTTATATTCTGGGAATTTGTAGGCATAACATCATATCTTTTGATAGGTTTTTGGTACGATAGAGATGGGCCAGCAGTTTCAAGCAAGAAGGCTCTTATAATAACAAGAATTGGGGATCTTGCTTTTCTTGCGGCTTTAGTAATAGTCTTCTCTACACTTAAGACATTTTCGATATCTTCTATCTTGAATTCTATATCCTCTATACCCATGACAGTATTGATAATTTTAGGGTCTCTTTTTACAATTGCAGGACTTTCAAAGGCGGCACAGTTCCCATTTTATACTTGGTTGATAGATGCAATGGAAGGCCCAACACCAGTAAGTTCTCTTCTTCACTCTGCTACAATGGTTGCGGCAGGTGCATACCTTTTAGTTAGGCTTCTTCCTCTTATTTCTGCAGCAGGCCTTCTTAATTTGATAGTTGTAATAGGATTCATTACTGCTTTTGCAGCAGCATTGCTTGCTTTAAAGGAGAGACATTTCAAAAAGATACTTGCATATTCAACAATAGAAAGCCTTGCTTTTATGTTCCTAGCCGTGGGAACTTTAAACGCTGGTGGAGCAATTTTTTACCTGTTTACACATGCTGTTTTTAAATCCATGCTTTTCTTCATAAGCGGTGGACTTGCGATTGCATTTGGTACTTATGATGTGTATGAATTAAGCAAAAAGAAGCTAAACGGCACATGGTTTACTATCCCTGCGTTAATAGGCTTTGCTTCAATTTCAGCGATACCTCCTTTTATGAGCTTTTTTGCTCATTCAGCACTTACGCATAATTTCAATGTATCTGAAAATATAGCCTTTGTTTTTGTTGCCTTTTTAACTGCTCTTTTCTCTTTTAGAGCTTTCTTTATTATATTTAGGAGCAAGACAAAAAAACCTCTTAAAAAGGAATTTAACCTCTTCTTCCCAATAGTAATTCTTGCAATAATTTCTACAGTTGGAGGAGTTTTCCTTTATTTCTTCAAAGGCATAATAAGTATTGCATATTCGTTTGATATCTTCTCATTTATAGCACTGGTAGCTTCATTGCTGGGGGTATTTATTTCCTACGAATTTTTTTACCTTAGGAAAAAACAGCAATTAAGTGATAAAATTAAGAATATCGCTGAAAAAATAGCAGGCTATGGATATGAGAAATTTATAATAGCAATTGGTAATGCTATTTCAACCTTTGGATTTTACGTTGGAAGTTTTGACTTCATGTTTTCAAATGCAATGTCTAGAATGGCAGAATCTACTTTTATACTTTCTTCAAAGACAAGGGAGATTGAAAACGGAGATGCATTTAGATACATAACTGCAGTTATAATAGGACTGGTTGCAGTAATCCTTATCGCGGTGATTTTCATATGATAAACTTAATACTTCTTCTTGTAGTACCTGCAATTGGCATACTTTTTTTAATTCTAAAAAAATTTTATGATAAGTTGCCTTCTTCAGAGATAATAGTACTTTCAGCAATGGTAGTAAATGCTATTTTATTTGTTCTCGGCCTCATTTTTGGCTTTTCAGGCTTTAATGTAAATATAAATCCCAGTATAAGCTTTTCTTTTTCATTGCAGGAAAATTTCATAACTATCCCATTTCTTCTTCTAGCAGTAACAGTTCCTATTGGAATATTTCTTTTTGCAACTAAAGAGATAAAACAAAGCAAAGTCATCTTTTATTTATTTTATCTTTTAGTATACGTTTCTGTTATATCGGTTTTTGTTTCATCAAATCTTATAGTATTCTTTATATTCTGGGAAGTTGCGGTTCTTTCTCTATTTTTCATCACAGGGCTGTGGGGCGATCATGAAAAAGGTAAAAGGGCAGCTATGAAATTTCTTGTATTCACTCAATTCGGAAGTCTTACCCTTCTTGCAGTTTTTATACTGCTTTTCCTTTATACCGGTAGCTTCAACTTTTCCGTTATCGCTTCTAAGATGTCGCTTTTGCCTTCATATATAGAATACATCTCCTTTTTCCTGCTTTTAATAACAGTCATGATAAAGATGCCAATATTTCCATTCCATGGCTGGCTTCTTGACTCATACTATTACTCACCTTCTTCAGGGACTATGCTTTTATCTAGCGCACTTTCAAAGCTTGGTGGATTTGCATTTATATTATTTGGTTTTGGACTTTTCAGAAATCTTCTTTTTGATTTCAGGTTGCCTTTGATAGCTTTAGGAGTGTTTACTGCAATTTACATCGCGTTTACTGCTTCTGGTCAAAAGGATCTGAAAAAGCTTCTGTCTTATTCAAGCATGTTTTACATGTCATTGGTGTTTATTGGTATCTCATCAGGCATTAGTTTAGCAGTAGCAGGATCTGTTCTTTTAATGATAAGTCATGGATTCATAATCACAATGTTGTTTGGAGTATCCTACATACTAATGCAAAAGACTGGTACAAATGAAACTGAAAAGATGGGGGGGCTCATGTCAAGAATGCCGCTTCTTTCTTTCTTCTTTATATTTGGAATATTTGCAAGTCTTGGAGTTCCAGGATTATCAAATTTTCCAGGGGAATTACTGATTTTCATAGGTTCCTATGGAGTTGCAGGCATATCCCTTATTGCAATCTTTGGTATAATGCTTTCTACGAATTATTATTTAAGGGTAATTAAACAGTCTTTATTCGGTCAGTTAAAAAAGACTTTTGCAGGTTTAACGGACATTTCAAAAAACGAGTTGCTTTTTATGGTTTTTCTGTCTTTCTTTATTCTTTTATTGGGGCTTTTCCCTTCATTAATTTTAAACACTCTCGGAGGACTATAAAATGGAATACCTAAATCCACAGTATATTTTGTTTGCTGGTATACTACTTCTCATACTTGTAGATTTCCTAAGGCACAGTTTGAAGAGTAATAAAAAGGCTATTTTGCACTATTTAACAGCCGTTTTTCTTGGTTTAGCGCTTGTTTTTGATGTTATCTATGGAAATATGAATATAAACCTATTTTCTGAGGTACAGTATTCCCAGTTTGTAACAGGTTTCATGCTGTTTCTTTCCTTTTTCATATACCTTTTCATAATATCAGATAAAAATGAACACAGCGTTGCAATAGACATTTCATATCTTTCTGCAGTTCTTGGTTCGACTCTTGTAGTTTTATCAAGTAATCTTATTTCCATGTTTATCTCCATAGAAATACTATCCATATCCACTTATGCTCTTGTTTACATGTATAAATCAGGAAATGCACTTGAAGGCGCCGTAAAATATCTTTCGACAGGAGTGATATCAATGGTAATTTTAATCTTTGGAATATCTCTTATTTATGCAGGTGCAGGTACTCTCTCATTTTCTTCTTTGCATGTTATTTCCTACCTTCCATTCATTGCAGGTGTTGCAATAGTAATAGCTGGGCTAGGCTTTAAATCAACCCTCGTTCCGTTTCATATGTGGGCTCCAGATACATATGAAGCCTCGAAAAGCTCGGTAACAGCATTTATCTCTTCAGTATCCAAGGCAGCTGGCCTGATTGCAATGATAAGGATATTCTTCTTTGCACTGCCTGTCTCTTCGCTTTTCGTTACTGCGCTTTTTCTTTCAATAGCTCTTATAACTATATTTTTAAGTTCATTTCTTGCGTCTGTGCAGGACAGAATAAAGAGAATACTAGCTTACTCAAGTATCTCACAAGCTGGTTTTGCATTCATAAGTATAGCAGTTCTTACTACTAGAGGTATAAACGCAGCTGTGTTCTATATATTTGCATTTGCAGTAGCAGATGCAATAGTGTTTCTTGCATATGATATGTTTGAAAATAAAAAGATAATCTATAAGAAGGAAAGCGATTCGATGACACAGGTTTCAAGGATAGGGGCTGCGGCATTCTTTATAGGTATACTATCTCTTGCAGGCTTTCCGCCTACAATAGGTTTCTTTGGAAAACTACTTATCTTTTACGCTTTATTCAGCAGCGGATACTTTGCACTGGTTATACTTACGTTTTTTGCACTTTTGGTTTCTACATTCTATTACTTTAATATACTGTCTGAAATGCATATCATTGATAAAATAATTAAGAGTAAAAAACAAGTACCTATTAAAAAAGAGCAGAGGATAAAAGAAGTAATACTGATAATACTTACATTATTTTTATTTATTGGAGTAATCTTTGCATAGATATCATAACTTAAATGAATAGCGTTATAACCTTAGTTATATATTAAATACATAAGATTTATTTTTATATTGAATGTCGGAATGATATTATATTGTTAATTTAAGGCTGTAATGGATATAGAAGATTTTAATTTAAGATTTAAAAAAGGTTATAGAGCTGTTTTCGTTGGGGACTACGCTGTTGTTGGTGATATACATCTAGGCTTTGAAGAGGACATAAATAGTAATGGTTATAATATTTGGGAAAAAACTGATGAGATTACATCTCAAATAATAAACTTAGGAGCCAGAAAACTTATTTTGCTTGGTGATATAAGAAAGGAATATGAAGAGATAAAACCTAAGGAAGGAGGTGCACTTATAAAGTTTTTCTCAAGACTGGCAGACAATTTTGATGAGATAGTACTAACAAAAGGGAATCATGATGGGGGAATAGAGAAGATAACTAGCAGATTTAACAATATCTTAGTCAAAAATGAATTTATGTATAATAATATAGGATTTATGCATGGCCATAGTCTTCCTTCTTTAGAAATGGCAAGAGAAGCAGAAACTCTATGTATAAGTCATATTCATCCCTCATTTACTTTTAGGGATTCGAATGGAGTTTCATATAAAGAGGACTGTTTTTTCATGCTTAAAATAAAACTTCCAAAGGAAAAATATCCTGGCTCAAAATTGAAAAGAGCTATAATAATACCGAAATTTAATCCTTACATAGGAAGCTCTACTGAAATAAGCAGTAGAGGGATAATGAGATATGCCGAAATAGATGGTAAGATGACTCTAGATTTGGTAGTTTTCTAAAAAAGAAGGGTTATAAATTTAAAATATTCTTATAAATACTATGAGTCCAGAAGAATTTTGGTTTTTTGTAATAGGTATATTTGCATTATTAGCTCTCTTTCTTCTAAGTATATTTATACCAAGTATGTTTTATGCTTTTGCTATAATAGCAATCGTAGTGGCTGCAGTTATATTCTTTATAACTTTTGTAAAGAAATACAGCCAGTTCGAAAGAGGGATTATATTTAGGCTTGGTAAGTTTAATCGTATAGCTGGCCCTGGTTGGGCTATAGTTGTGCCTTTCTTTGAGGAAGAATACAAGAAAGTTGATGTTAGAGTGAAAATGGTAGACATAACGTCCTCTGATATATTTACAGCAGATGATCTTAAAATATCGTTAGAAGGTACTATATATTATCAGATAATAGACCCGGAAAAGGCAACGTTACAGATAGATAATTATGGCCAGGGTTTATCTAATTTAGTACAGTCTGCAATAAGGAACGCAATAGCATCTTTAACTATGAGACAAGTTTTTGGAAGTCTTGATAGATTAAATGATATACTTGCAGATGCAATAAGACATATGACGTGGAAATGGGGCATAGATGTTCCTTCAGTTCAATTGAGATCAGTTTCACCGTCAAATGAAGTTATACAGGCTATGCAGCAGCCAGAAATAGCAGCAAATCTGCTTCAGGCGCAAAGGTTTAAAGCAGAGGCACAGAAGATAGTTATGGAGGCAATAGGAGAAGGTAGCAAATCGCTTGATGATCGTTCAATCATGTATCTGTATCTTCAGGCTCTTAAACAGATAGGAGAATCAAGCTCTTCAAAGATAGTTTTACCGATGCAGTTTATGCAAAACGCTGGAAGCATGCTTGGTGGGATGGCAGGACTTTCTACAACCGCACTTGCTTCTCTTGGTGGGCAGGAAAATATCCAGAACGTTATAAATAAGATAAAGGAGAAAATATCTCAGACTAACCCTTGATTTAAGCCGTCTAATATATTGTAAACATCATGTAAGTTTTCTATTATAAAATCAGGTTTATATTTAGAAGTTTTCTTCTTCTCTTCGTTGTATCTATCAAAAAGTACAGTTTTCATGCCCGCTGCTTTTGCATTGTCTATATCTACTTCAGGAGTATCTCCTATGAACAGTACTTCATATGTTTTAAGTTTCAGCATTGCAGCCGTTTTTTTAAATGCATTTGGGTCATGTTTGTTTTCGGGTATGTTGTTCTTTGCAATTACCTTTGCATCAAACTTTTCATTGTAATCAAATTTATCCAAAGTTCTTTTTTTAAGGCCAGGATATAAGCCTTCTCCTGTTAATATCCCTAGCTTTAAGTTCATCTTTTTAAGCCTGTCTAATGTTTCTTCTACCTCCTCTGTAAATTCCATTCTGTTAATAAGGTGGCTCTCAAAAATTTCTGAATAAGTATCTATTTTTTTTGTATCAATGTTTAGGCCACTTTCCTCCGCAAATAGCTCGTAGAAAAGTCTTTTGTATCTTTTAAGAGGGTCTAGGTTATCAAACCTTTTTTGAACTTTTTTTAGTATACTGTCAAATTTTTTCAAATCAATTGTTTTAAAATCCTCCTGAATCTTGTTTAAAACTAGTTTATTAGCATCGTCTATTGTTTTTGAAGAGTTAATTAAAGTATTGTCAAAATCAAATATTATCCCCTTTATTTTCATATTATACAACAAGCCTCCGACGGGTGCTGGCCCCGCGACCTTCTGCTTACAAGGCAGACGCTCTACCGCTGAGCTACGGAGGCTCAATACGGTATTGATATTCTATTACATTAAAGTAAACTTATATATTTTATGTTTAACGTTTAAACTATGTTAATAATGGAAGAATATGAGATTATAGAGCACCTTAAATCAGGATCGGATATTACAGCAAATAAATTTTTAATAGTTGCAATAAATTACAAAGAACCTACATACATAAAATTTGAAAGCGATGTTGACTTTAAAGTAGGAGATAAAGTAAACGTAGAAAATAATGATATTTTTTTTAATGAGAAAAATGTAGGTCACATAAAGGAAATAAGAAGAGCAAGCGAAATAAAGATAGACACAAGGTATGATATAAAGTACACTGGGGGGTATTCAGTAGATGGCAAAAAAGTATACCTAGATGAGCATTTCCCAAAGAATATAACTGTTGATGGGAAAATTATTGATACTGTAGAAAGCATTGACAGGCATCATGAAGTTACTGAGAAATGGCTAATAGACGATGCGTATGAATATGCGTATGCGCATGAAATTGCAACTAAAATCGAGAGAGAGTACATAGAATCCTTAGGTGTAAATTGGGATGACTATTGCAAAGAAGTCAATAAAAACCTACACGAAGTTTACATGTCAAAAGCGGAAAAAACTCCATCAGATTTGGATCTTGCACCTTATTTCTATTCAAAGGACGAAAAGGCATTGAAGGAAATACGGGAAACTAAACAGTAACATTTGCTTTTATTCCAGTAGGCTAAAGAATTAATTCCATAGCTTCATAACTTTTGTATGGAAGATAAATTCATAGATGTGCATGCTCATATAAGTGACAGGTCATTGGAAAAGATAAGGAATAATTTCCTAGAAAGCATTTCTAATTCTTATTTGATATTGAATTCTGGAGAAAATAAAGATGATAGCGAAAGAATCCTTAAAGACAGTAAAATGTATCCTTTTTTACTTCCATGTATAGGTCTGCATCCCAATGAAATAGCCTATAAATCATATAAAATTATACAAGAGGAGTTTGATTTCTTTTCAAGGAACATAGGTCAATTTTTTGCTGTCTCAGAAATAGGCTTAGATTATAAAAGCAAGGATATATATCAGATAGAGCAGGAAAAGGAATTCCTCTATAGAATATTAGAACAAGCAGAGAAAAACAATAAAGTTTGTATAATTCACAGTAGAAAAGCCATAGAGGATGTTTTTGATGTAGTTTCAAGCTTTAATATAAAGGTAATACTCCATAATTTTGAGGGTAATCTCAGAAACCTTAACAGGGCGCAGGAACTTGGAATAAACATAAGTATTTCAACAGGTTTTATGAAATTCAAGAAGGAAAATATAATAAAGAATGTTAATGTAGATAAACTGTTTACTGAAACAGATTCACCGGCATTAAGCCCTGATAGTAATATAAATACTCCTTTGAATATACCTAAACTATTAAATTACATATCTAGTATAAAAAAGATGGAGGCAGAGCAAATAAAATCCATAGTTTACAAAAACTTTCGCAGGTTGTTTTATGATTGAAGGTACATTTATTGGCACAAGTTCAGCGTTTCCTACAGTGAAAAGGAATCATCCTGCAGTTTATATAATGATAAACGGGGAAAGAATGCTGTTTGACTGTGGAGAAGGAACGCAGAGACAGATACGAAAAGCAGGATTAAGTCCTTCTATAGACAGTATCTTTATAACACATTGGCATGGGGATCACTCCCTTGGCTTGGGAGGAATAATACAGAGCCTTAACATGATGAAAAGCAATAAAAGACTAAATATATTTGGACCAAGTGGCACTGAGCAGGGCATAAAAAATATATTGATGACATATAGGTTCTATAATCAGTTGGATATAAAATCAAAGTCAATAAATGCACCAAAAGAAAAGAAAATATTTGAAAGAGATAAATACACCGTTTCAGCAATAAACATAGAACATTCGGTTAAATGTCTTGCTTATAAAATAAAAGAGAAAGATGTACGTAATATTTCAGTTGAAAAACTAGCTGAAAAGGGAATAAAATCAGGTAAATTTTTAAGTAAACTTAAGGAAGGAAAGGATGTCATTTATAATGGCATAAAACTAAAATATAAAGATTTTACTTACTTAAAGAAAGGAAAGTCTCTTGCGTATGTTACAGATTTAAGATACAATCGTAACGTAATACCTTTTATAAAGAGTGTAGACACATTGATAATAGAAAGTACCTTTGGGGAAGAATTCCAGAAATCATATGAATTTTTTCATCTCAATATAAAAGAGGCAATATCGCTTGCAAAGAGTTCAGGCGCAAAGGAAGTTTTCTTTGTTCATACAAGTCAGAGGTATGAAAATGATGACTCGCTGGTTAAAAGTGCTGCAGCTCTTTACTCTAAAATGAAGTGCACCTTCAAATACTCTTTTCCAGATGACTTTGATAAATTTTCATTGTAATCTCTGTTTCGCATAAATATAATAGAAACTTATTTAAATTTACTCCTCTTTATAAAAAGGATATGAATTCGTTAACAGTAAGCGTTATAGGACCATATAGATCTGGGAAGTCGACTCTTGTAAACAAGCTGCAGCAAAGAAAAGGTGCAGAAGAAGATGTTTCTTTCTTTTTCTTCAAATACGGTGGAAAAAATGTTACTTTGATAGATACACCTGGAGATATGGACAATCCAACAACTTTAGCTTCAGTTCTTACTCTTTCAGATGCCATAATATTTTGTGTTTCCCCAGAGAATGGTATTAATCCTCAAGTCGGTGAACAGATAATAATGGCCAGCTCAATTGGTATAAAACAGGGCTTAATATGTATAACAAAGGCGGACATATCAACTACAGCAGATATAGAAAAGTTACAAAATCAATTGTCTGCGATAATAAAAGGTACTTCGATGGAAAATTTCGAGGTAATGGTTGTTGACATAAACAATGATCAGAGTATGGCGGATATACGTGCGAAAGTTTCAGGTTTTTCTTATGAATCAGAAAATATACAAAAACCGTTTAAAATATTAATAGACCATGCTTTTGAATCAAAAGGCATGTCAATTGCAGTAGGAACAATGCCTACTGGAAAGATAGGTATACATTCTGAGGGAGTAATTGCGCCTACTCCTTTTACAAAGGAAATTTCGATAAACTCAATTCAAATCAATCAGGAAGATGTACAGTCTGCAGAGGCTGGAGATAGGGTAGGCGTTGCAATAAAAGGTGTTTGGCCTTGGGATTTACCAAAAGGAGTTGAGATAAGAAAAAGTGGTAGTTTTAAGGATATAAATGAAGGCGAATTAACTGTTGATGTAAGCCCATTATATAAGCAGGAAATTAAGGATGACATAAAACTAAACTTAATATTGAACTGGCAGAATTTAGTTGTTACTTTAAGTAATGTAAAAAGTGAAAATAATAAAGTAACAGCACATTTTGTTGCAGATAAGAATTTCTGCTTTGACGAAAATGATAAAATGGTGCTAATAAATAAGGATCTGCCTATAAGATTTTTAAGAGTAGTCGGGAAAACTTCTATAATTTAAATTTTTATAATATAAAATAAATATCTATTCTATGTCAGATACCTTTAAAGGGGAAGAGATAAGGATAGATTATAGAACTGGAGTAAAAATTATCTTCTCTAATGTAAGAAATAACAAACCTACCGATTTTTCTGAGTTGTCTGACAAGTGGGAATCTGATGTTTCGAAGTGTCCATTTGAATATGGAAAGGAAAGTTTAAACAAGACAATAAAACTTGTTGGAGGAGATGAGCATTCTTGGAAATTGAAGGTGATAGAGAACAAGTTCCCATTACTTGCTCCTCAATTTGATTTTTTACCTAAAGATAAATTTTTAAAGGAGGAACCTGCTTTTGGTTACTGTGAGGTTATATTTGAAACGCCATTGCATAACGTAAGATTTTCTCAATTAGAAAAAGAGGATTATCTGCGCTGGCTTGATGCAATAATAGAAAGAGAAAATGCGTTGTATTCTAGAGAAAGAATAAAATACGTTTATACATTTAAGAATGAAGGACCAAGAAGCGGAGCCAGCCTATCACACGCTCATACTCAGATGATGGCCTTTGATGAGATTTCAAGAACTATAAAAGAAGAACAAGCAAAGATAAAGGAATTCTTTGATAAAGAAAAAGAATGTCTGTATGAGTATGCCGTTAAACAAGAAAAAGAAAGAATTCTAGCTGAAAACGAGACATTTATAGCTTTTGCACCTTTTGGTTCAAGGATAAGTGCAGAATCTGTTATTATGCCGAAAAGGCATATCAGTTATGTAGGGCTTTTATCTAAAGAGGAAAAATCAGATTTTATTGGAATTCTTTCTAAAATTATAAAAATTAATGATTCAATCTTTGGCAAGCTTTCATATAATCTGCTGTTTCATGAACTTAAATCAGATGACATGTTTCATTTTCATGTTGAGATATATCCAAGGGTAATAACATTTGCTTCTATAGAGTTCGCTGGTTTTAATACTAATCAGATATTTCCGGAGAGTTATGTAAAAACTTTTTTAGAGAAAAGTAGTTTAGAATAAATAATATCTATACCCGTTTGGACCCTTTAAATTTAAGTATTTCTTGATTTACTATATCTCTTAAATTTGTATCATAGTTTTTGATTCCAAGTGTAAATGCACTTATGTTTTCAGGCCTTAGATTTATTTCAAGCCAATTGTTAATTCTTCCAAAGTCTAAGGATTCATATTTAGTCTTGTCTATCTCTATTCCGTGGGCAGTTTTACCTTCTTTTATTATCTGGTCATTTATTGCATCTGTAATGTGTTTTTCTTGATTTGTGCCATCTAAAACGTTTTTCATATATCCCGTGCTTCTTGAGTTTAATATGTATAAACCCCCTCCCATAGCATCATATCTTTCTTTTTCTCCGAATTTATCAATAAGGCATTCTTTTGATGGTTTTTCTTTTGCTTCATATATCTCAAGGATATCTTCTAGTTTTCTTGTTTTTATAATACCACAACTTTGTGCTTTTTTCTCGTCCACTAACTCTGTTGAAACAACTACATTTCCATCAAATTTGCTTAATAGGTAGGGTATAAAGCTTTCTCCGCTCTTTTTGTCTACGACTAAGTTATCCCCCATTACTACAATGTAATTGCTGTTTGTAAGCATATCAGCTGCTGCAGCGACAGCGGCTGCTGGTCCTTTTGGTTTTTTGATTTTTTCATCATTTTCTTGGTATATTAAATTTATTTTTATGTCCTTATCATAGTTATTAAGTTCCTTCTCAAGCGTTTTTATGTAATCATTTTGTATTTTAAATGCATAATTATTGTCTTCATCTTTTCTAGTGACTACAATTATGTCTTTTATTCCTGCGTACAAGAGATTGTTTATATGATAGTACATTAACGGTTTGTCTTTATAAAGCATCATCGTTTTAGGTATGAAGTTGGTAATCGGAAGAAGATGACTGCCGTTTCCAGCAGCTAGAATTACGGCTTTGCCGATTTTTTTATCCGCCATAATATAATAGCTAGATGAAATAAACTCATATTAATACTTTCTTTTTATATTTTATGGCTAATTAACCAAGAAGTATGTTTTCGATTATCAAAGCAGGCAATTTATTTACAATTTCTCCTTCAAAATCAGTTTCTTTACTAAGAAGTTCATTTATTATCTTTTCAGCTTCTTCCTTTGAGATTTTTTCTTCACTTAAATCTTTACTAATTTCTCTGTATCTTACTGAGTCTATCATAGGGAAGTTTTCATACGTTTTTATATAAGCTGTCATTTCTTTTTTGTAATCCTTTTCTTTTTCAATGTTTATAATCTCTTTCCATAGTTTAACCTCTTTTTCAGCGGTTTCATCGCTGTCCGAAGCGTGCACTAAATTGATTCCTTTTGTAGTGCCATACCTACCTCTTATAGATAAAGGATCAGCCTTCTCGCACATCGTCTTTCCAAGCAGAGTTCTTACTTTTTCAACTACATTATCGCCACTTGCAATTACTACTGCAAGTTCAGTTGCAGACATGAAATTTACTAAATTATCATAAAAGAATTTTCCTTTATGTTCTACATAATGTCTGTCTGCAAGAAATTCCTTTTTTGGCTTTAATACCTGAAAAAAGTTTATATCTACTCCAAGTTCAAGTATACTTTTTAATGCTCTGGCACCTGAATATCTTCGTATCATTCCATCAGGTTTAAGCAATATCAACATCTCTTCCATTTTTTTATTAGCTTTCTATAATATAAATATTTTATATATTTTGGTATTGTGAGAGTTTCTTGTATTTTAAAAATTAGTTAACTTTATTAGTGATAATAATCTATTTAATACAATTGTCTAGAGGTTTGAAATATGAGATCACCAATATGCGCTTTTTTAGGACATGTAGATGCAGGCAAAACTAGTATAATGGATGCCATAAGAGATACAATGAATGCATATAAAGAAACTGGCGGTCTTACCCAGAATATAGGTTCAACAGAAGTCCCGACGGATAGAATAAAAGAGATAGCTAGTGATTTGCTTTCTAAGTTTAATATAAACATAAAAGTCCCTAGTATAATCTTTATTGATTCTCCAGGACACGAAGCATTTGTTACATTGAGAAAAAGAGGAGCATCAATAGCAGATATAGCAATATTAACAGTAGATATAACAGAGGGTATACAAAATCAAACGATAGAATCTATCGAAATCCTGAAATCTTACAAAACGCCTTTTTTGATAGCTCTTACTAAGATAGATACAATAAGGGGTTTTTATAAAATAGAAAATAGCTCATTTTTGGATTTTATAGGAAAGCAAAATCAGGATTATACTCAGAGGCTGGATGAAAAGACATATAATATTATCTCTGATTTTTTAAATTATGGTTTCGAAGCAGAGAGATATGATAGAATAAAAGATTTTACAAAGCAGATAGCGGTAATCCCTTTATCATCTGTGAATGGGATTGGAATAAAAGATTTGATCGTTATGATAATTGGATTAAGTCAAAGATATCTTGAACTTGAAAAACAGGAATTAAACAGCGCAGCAATATTAGAGGAAAAGAATGTAAAAGGACTAGGAAAAGTATATGATGCAATAGTTTATTCTGGAAAGATATCAGTGGGGGATTCAGTAATAGTGCAAACTCAAGACGGAATTTCTGAAAATAAGATAAAGAGCATAATGCGTCTTATACCTTTAGAAGAAAGCAGGGAGAATTTTGGCAAGTACGAAAGCCTATCATCAATCGAAGCAACTGCTCCTATAAGGCTAACACTAAGAGAACCAAATGCAATGATAGGTACTTCTATAATCGTTTTTTCTTCTGAGGAAGAGAAGAAGAAAATAATAGAAGAACTAAACGCAGAAAATGTTGGGCAGAACAATGATGAAAGCAGGGGTTTAGTCGTTTGTGCTGATTCAATAGGCAGTATTGACGCTATAAAAAACATAGCAAGTTCTTTTGGGATAGAAATTGGTAAAACAAAAATAGGTGAGCCTTCAAAGGCAGATATAATGACAGCAGAAGTAAATGGCGGCGCGCTAATCTGTTTTAATGTTCCAATTTCAAAGCAGACTGAAAGCATAGCAGAAGAATATAGTGTAAAAATAATCAGTGCCAATTCAATATATACATTATTTGATAGTTACAATGAATTTGAAAGAGAGCTAAAGAATATGAACTTAGAGAAGAAACTGGAAAGACTTAAACTTCCTTCAAAGTTTGTGTTCATAAAGGGAAATATCTTTCGTCGTTCAAGTCCTTGTGTATTCGGGGTTGAAGTGCTGGCAGGAGAGATACGACCTAGTTACCCAATTATAAATTTAAAAGGAGAAAGGATTGGCAGGATTATTGAGATAGAATCTGATAAAATAAAGCGCAGTAAAGCAGTAAAAGGGGAAAAAGTTGCAATCAGTATAGATGATGCAGTTTATGGGAGAAATATAATGGAAGGAGATATTCTTTATACTGACATAAGTATGGCTGATGTGATGAAGTTTGATGATATATCCGCAGAACTTACAGATGATTACAGGGAAGTATTATCAGAGATAAGAAAGATAAAAGGGATCTAAGGCCAATTTTTAATTGCTTTTTCATATAAGTCCATATTATCGCATGGTAGCCATTTCCCTGCATAAATAAAACCGTCAATTACTCTTTTGTCTGCAACTTTTTCGAATGTATTTGATATGTTTGATTCTCCCTGAGGTATAAAGCTAAGAAATGCTGGATTGATTACATAGATCCCCGCATTAACAAGGTGTGATACTTGTTCAGTTTTTGGTTTTTCTATAAATTTTACTATCTTATTACCTTCCATTTCAACTACTCCGAATTGAGAAACATAATCCTGAGATACTAATGCAATTGTTGCCATCGCTTTATCTTTCTTATGGAATTCATACATTTTATTTAGATCAAAATCAAACAAATTATCGCCGTTTAGAACGATGAAGTCATCATGGAAAATATTTTGGTTCTTTTTTATTGCTCCACCCGTACCCATAGGAGTAGTCTCTTCCGAATATCTTATTCTTACTCCAAATTTGCTACCATCTCCAAAATATTCTTTAATTTTGCTTCCAAGGTATCCTATTGATATTATTATGTCTATGAATTCGGATTTTTTAAGTTGTTCAATTATATGTTCGAGTATCGGCCTTCCATTAACTGGCATCATTGGCTTTGGTATCTCATATGTAAGTGGTCTTAATCTAGTACCTGAACCACCTGCCAGTATCAAGGCCATCTTATTTCTATTTGGCTCGAAATGCTCTTTTATTAATCGTTCTATTGCTATTGACCTATTTGGTACGTTTACTCCGTCTATAGTTTTGTCTATTTTCTCAAGTGTTTTTTCGTTTATAGTTATTGTTATTCTTTTCTTCATATAAAGTATTACTTTATATTATTTATAAGTCTTCTCTAAAATCAAGGACATAGTGTTTTTCAAGTTTCTCATAAATCTTTTTTCATCATATCTTGTTGATTTTTCTGCGCCTTTCTTCAATTTTATATAAAGCTTTTTTTCAAGTATTCTGTTTAGGGCATTTGCTATGCTATTCTCATCGGCGTTTACAAGTAGGCCATTCTCTTTATCTTTTATAAACTCTTTTGGCCCTCCCTCATTTACTGATATAACCGGCTTTTCGTAAGCAAGTGATTCTAATGGGGTAAAACCTGTATCCTCATTTATTGCAAGGAATAATGTAGCGTAGCATTTCTTATAAAGGTCAGTAAGCTCTTTCTCAGAAAGGTTTTCCTTTACTATTACATTTTTTGTTTCGAGTTTTTTTAGGCTTTCAAAGTATTCTCTGTCTTCTACAAAGCCACCTAAAATCAATTTAAAACCATTTTTAGGTAAGTTGGAAAGATTGAATGCTTTTATTGCAAGTTCCTGTCTTTTATATCTTATGAACCTACTTGGATAAAAGATTATTTTTTCTGTTTTATCAGTTTTCTTTGTTTTTGGATAATTTACATAAGGGCCAAGATTGAATATCTTATCGCTGCCAATTAGCCCATAATTTATAAGCCTATTCTTGACTTCATTGCTGAAAACTATTGCGTAATCTACTCTTTTCCATGCAGATTTTTCCAGTAACTTATAGAATGAAACTATTAAAGGTAGGAATATCCTGTTTTTTAAGCTCTGTTTTTTGTAATATTCATACATAGTATGGGCAACTCTCAAAGGAGTATGGCACATGGCAACAGTGTTTTTATGTCTATTCCTGAATGTTATTAATTCCGCTATTCCTGCAGTTGAAATCATGAATATGTCATAATACTCTAAGTTAGGTATTTTCGTAAGCAGAAGTGATTTAAACAGACTGGCTCCTCTTCCTATAAATCCCTTAGGCTCAGCATTTCCAAGTAATTTTACATTGTACTTTTCAAAGTCATTAAAAGTATTTTTTTTGTCATAGAAAAACGTGAAAATATCACTTTCATAGTCTTTGTCTTCCAGAACCTTAAGGATTGCTCTTTCTACTCCCCCCTTACTTTTTATCCATGGCACAAATATTGCCATTTTAATTTTGTCGTTATGTACCATTCAATATTTAATACTTAAAAGACCAATATTAATATTTATGTCATATAGAAAAAAAGGACAGTATTCAGTAGAATATGCAATAATAATGGGAATAGGCATAAGTATTATCGCTGCATTTTTACTTTATGTCGCACTTTTTTATGGTTCATTTGCTGTTGGTTCAGCAGCAAGTCAGATAACTACAGTATCGGATAGTCTTTCTAATGAAATCAGCTACGTTACTTCGCAGGGCCCAGGATCTGTGCAAGCATTCCCCATAACTATACCTCTAATTGAGCCAAAGTATTCTTTTTTCTGTGGAAATATAATAAAATTGCAGACTACAACTGAGTTAGGCGTGTCTAAGTCAATTGAAAATGTATCTGGAATGCTCCCTTTATCAGGGGGTACATTTGACGCATTTGCCAGAGATGAAAACGGTAGTGCAGTAATAGGCCTTGATTTTTCAATAGCTTTAATCCAATTTACTTATTCTACTTCTTCAAATACTCTGTCTTATTCACTGTCTTTTTATAATTACTCTAATGACTTAACACCAGCTAAATTTAATTTAAGCCTCTTTTCCGCAGGTGGGGCATATTTACAGAGCATTACAGGTTCTACAACATCTGGTAAAGCTACAGGCACATTATCTTTGCCTTCTCCAAATCTGTATATTGTTGAAGTGTATCCATCTGGGGCTGGAGATTATTATTCTACTTGTATAAGTGTTCCATGATTAATAACATTAAAGAATAGAAACTACTTTGTTAATAAGTAATCAGGATTTACTTTCTATTTATATAAGTATTAATAGTCACAGCTTTTGTTAATTTATACTATTAGATATGGTACAAAAAAACAGTATTATCTGGCCAAAATGGAGGATTAAACTTTTAAAACGACTGGATTTAACTCTTATTCTATTTGAATTTGTTTTAAGTATAATATTTATCTCATTTTCATATATAGTAGAAAACATATACTTTAAAGGCATAGGTATTGGTTTGTTAATTGCATGGGTAACGAGTGCAATAGCATATATATTCAAAAAGAAGGCTCCGAAAAGTGCTTATTAATTAAATCCTGAAAAAGACTAAAACGAAAGCTTTAAATACTAGTTACTACCATACTATATAAATCTTATGAAAGTAGTAACAAGTAAGTATAATGTTAAATGTCCTTCCTGTGGCAGCGATGCAGTTATCTATGATAAGACGACTGGGGAGTTAGTCTGTCAGAAATGCGGGTATGTAATAGAGAGTGATACAATAGATTATGGGAGGGAATGGCGTTCTTTTGAAGATGAGAGAGACGAAGGAAAAGGAAGAATGGGTTCTCCATTAAGTTACGCAAAATATGATAAAGGTACAAGTACTGTAATAGGAAAGGCTAGTGAATCAATAAAGCTATCAAATGCTAATAGAAGAACTTTTTATAAATTAAGGAAATGGCAGCCAAGGATATCCACTGCATATGAAAGAAATTTAAAGTTTGCACTCACAGAGCTAAGACATGCTAGTAACCGTTTACACGTTTCAAATATAATACAGGAAGAAGCAGCTAAAATGTATAGGGAAGCAATAACAAGAAGATTAGTTAGGGGCAGATCAATGGAAAGTGTTATTGCTGGAGCTCTTTACGCTGCCGCAAGAAAGCATAATAGACCTATAACTTTAGATGAGATATCAGATACTTTTGAGGTAGAAAGAAAAGAAGTAGGAAAAGCGTACAGATTACTTTGCAGAGAGTTAGGAATAAAAATACTTCCAACATCACCAAGTGATTATATCTATAAATTTGCTTCAGAATTAGGTGTTTCAAATAAAACTGTTTCTGATGCGGTTAAACTGCTTAAAGAGGCAGAAGATAAAGGACTTACCAGTGGTAAGGGCCCAATGGGTATAGCAGCTGCAGTACTTTACGTTGCGACTTTAATAAACAAAGAAAAGAAGACGCAAAGGGATGCCGCAAAGGCCGCAGGTATAACAGAGGTAACGATAAGAAACAGATACAAAGAGCTTTACAGAGTTTTAAATCTAAAAGAAAGATTTAAGATAGACGATTAAGACAATAAAATAAAACATTATTAAGTATACATGTGCCTTTCTTATAAGTATGGATTTATTTGAAGAAGGCAAAGTTAAGTTTTTTGCAGAGGATAAGCAGCTAAAAAAAGCAGAGGTATTTTTTAATCCAAAAAGAAAATTTGATAGAGACCTGAATGTTCTTCTTGTTAGCTCCTTAATGAATAAGAATTTATCAGGTTTAGAGTTATTTTCTGGTAGCGGGGTACGTGGTTTAAGGCTGTGTATTGAAACAGGAAAGTTTTCATCATTTGTCTTTAATGATATAAAATCCAGCGAAATTGTTGAGAAAAATATAGAGATAAACAAGAGAAAACTTTCAAAAGTGGATAAAAAAGTAACCAACTTTGATGCAGTTTCATTTGAATCCGGCAAAAAATATGATTATATAGATATAGATCCATTTGGTTCTCCCGTTTTTTATCTTAATTCAGCATTTAAATTGTTAAAGAAAGGAGGTGTACTTGCTGTAAGCGCAACAGATACCGCTGCACTTATGGGCAGTGCACAGAAAGCATGTATACGTAAATATGGGTCAGTTTCTCTTAAGACTGCATATAGTAATGAATTAGGAATAAGGATACTTATAAAGAAAGTGATAGAAGAAGCGGAAATTCATTCAATTAAGCTTCTTCCATTACTGTTTAACTTTGAAGGTAATTTTTTGAGAGTATATTTTAAGTCAATTGCTTATAACACAAAAGAAAAGATTGGGTACGCATACCAATGTAGCAAGTGCCCCTCGAGACAGATAAAAAAGGAAATAAAATGCAGTTATTGCGGTTCTAGATTTTACAGAATAGGGAAGTTATGGCTTGGGCCGATATATAGCAAAAAATATATAGTAAAAATGCTTTCTGTGTTAAATGGAAAGGATCTATCTTTTCCTGCTGATTCCGTTCTAAAAGTATCGAATTATCTTACTAAACTTTCAAATGAATTAGATGTTTTTTCTTACTATACTACTAGTCAGATATCCTCCTTTTTAAAACAGCCAGAATTGAGCATATCAAGATTTAAGGATAAAACAATTCTATCTCCAAAAGGCTTTAGAATAGCAGTCAGTTTCTCTGATTTTTTGAATAATAATCTAAAATGATTAATAGAGCTTTATATCCTGATTCATTGCTTGGCCAGGTAAACCTCTTCTGAATCTTATTATTACCTTTCCGTTACCGCCATGCGCCTTTACTATTACTCCTTTTATTGATGATTTAGAGAATGCAATCTCAACTTTTTTGCCGATAAACTTCTTAGCTTCTTCTCTGCTGTTTACCTTTTCTATACTAGCGATTGCTTGATTTACTTTCTGTGTTTTTCTTCCTCTTCTATAAGATAACAATTTTGCCATATTACTCCTCCTTCTGCATGTATTTATCCTTTATTTCTTTGTCCGTTTGCTTTAATAAATCTTTGTCTATTATCGGTTTTGTTTCTCCTTTCTTTTCTCTAAGCTTTTCTATTATAGAAGTTATTTTCTCTACAAGGTATTTGCTATCTTTAAGTTTTTTATCGAAATCTTCTCCAGTAATTTCTTTCACTTCTCCATGGTCTATTCTTTTGAACCATTTTACTATTTCATCTACTTTTTCTATATCCTCATGTGAAAGCACTTTTTCCTTTGCAACTGCTATATCTTCAAGTTCCTTTGCAACCTGCTTTGGCACAGGAGGTAAGTAGCCGTATTCCATAAGTAGAGCCTGACCAGCTGCTACTACTGAATTATAAATGTCTAAACTTAGCTTTGTTGTTAATACGTTTTCAGCAAGCATTAACAATCCTTCTGCGTTTTCCACATTTGCATTTATCGATTCTACTGTGGGTATTATATTTCCAGTTTTGTAAAGCATCTGTATCGGAACAAAGAAACCAGTATCATAAACTGCTACTCCATCCCTTAAAAGAGTAAGGATAACAGGGTTTGGTTTAATTATCGAAGCCCAAAATTCTGATAATGGATACGCTTGTGCGTGTATTTTATCCGAAAAATCTCTTGCTATTTCAGCCATCTTTGCGAATAGTCTATCTTTTAATTGTTCAAGTGTAAATTTCTGTATATCAGTGTCATCTACTATGAATGCAACATCTATATCAGAGGTACTTGTAATACCTGTTTTTGTCTTCGAACTTCCAAATATGACGATCGATTTTATATATTTTCTAAAAAGGCTTAACACTCTTAAAAAGTATGCTCTTATGGAATTTGCATCTTTTGAGGGTAGAACTTTATCTAAAACATTAAAGGATAATCCCGCAAGCTGTCCAGGAGGCTCTACTGACTCGGCATTTTCGCCCTCTCCTACTTCTAAGCCTATAAAGGATCCCATATAATCTACTCTCTCATTGAGTTCATCTATTTTTGATGATAGTGCGTCTATTGTCGAAAAAAGCTTATTCAAAGTCGCTTCTATCGGATTTATGTTTTCTGTTTGATGCATAGTACCTCCATTTATGTCTTTATGAATCTACTTATTTATAAGTCTTTGCTAGATTTTATAATATCTGTCTTTTGAATCTATTCCACAATAAATATTTTTTCCTTTTAAATGTATAATTTGTATAACAATATTTAAATTAGTAGATATAATAAAGCTTATGAAGATACAAGAGGTAAGCGAAATCGCAAAGAAATTAAAAGGATCACAAACCGATCTTAATACTGTAAATAGCTGGATAAACGAGCTTGAAGCTAGGGCTTCAGGAACCGAATCTCATTACAGAGGAGAGATAGACTTTAGGTATGTATCTGGGGAGGAAATACCTAATCCTGGGTTTGTAGGCAATCCCTCCGGTTATCAGTTTACAAGAGATATACTAAAAAGATATCATTTCCAGCCTGAATACTATTCAGTTACACAGATGTTTGCTGCTCTTGGGTATAAAAGCCTTAGAACTTCAGAAACAATAGATCCTTCTGCTGTTTCAAGCTTGATGAATATGGTTTTCGAAAAAAGGAAAAACCTGCAGGATAGAGTAATGCAACTTCTTGGAAATATAAACACCGTTTTAAAGTCAATTATAGCAATAATCTATGAGCTTAAAGAGCTTGATAGGAATCTTTATTTATATGTAGAATTAAAGGATAATGACAAAGAGAAAGCTGAAGCAGCTGAGCTTGCACTTAAAAGGGTATTCTTAGACAATGTTGATTCAAGGAAAGGGGGGGCAAGCCTTTCAGCGCTTTCAAGATCTCCTACACAGAGTCAAGGTGGCCCTGGCTTCATAGATATAATGTCTGTTTTTTATCAGGTTAAAAGTCTAAAAGATGTCCAGAATATAGAAAGAAATGAACAATATAAAAACATACTAAAAAACAGGTATATAGAATATGAGAAGTGGAAGGAAATAAACGGTAATGATCTTAAGAATAGAAAGAGTCTACTGCTTCAGTACCTTAAAAGCCAGATGGGCTCATTTAATCTTTACGTTGACTGGTGCTCTACTGATCTTTCGCTGCTTTCAAAAATTGGGCTAGATACAGCTAAAAAAGCAGAAGCATATCTTAAAGGTACGGGTAAACCAGACATATTTGAGAATGAGCTCTTCAAAGTAACAATCGTCGGCTATAAACCCGTATATTCGGGGGAGTACAATGCAGAATACACACGATTATTCAAGAGTAATGGGCCTGAAGTAATTATAAAGGCGGAACCAAAAAGCATAGCCGGAAATATGATTTCAAGAGGCTATGAAGAACAGAACAGATCCTTTATTTATAATAAAGTTAAAAAATATGGGCCTCTTGTCATTGCTGCAATTAAAGTACAAATGGACTTTAAGGAAAAGCCGAGCAAAGAGCAGATTCAGCCGCCATATGAGGGTACTTTATATTTCCGCGGTTACCCTTATTGCTTTACGCCAGAAGAGTTTTATCTTTATAAAGAGGCACAGACAGCGAAGATACAGAAAACGGTCTTTGCATCCGTAGATCAGGTAATTTTTAGTTCTCTTAACATAATAAAAGAGGATCTTGACAAATATGTTAAAGAAGCGGATGAGGAAGAAAAGAAGAAAAAAGAGAAAAAACCTCAAAAGGAATATGCTTTCATGGATATTTACAGAGCATTCAAGGATGACTTTACAGGGATTTCAAAGTCCTTCTCAACAATCTCCTCCATCGAAAAACATAAGACAAACTTCTCAGAAGAACAGGCAGAGATATATGAGATGCTTATTAATGCGAAAAGTTTTTCGGCAGCAAGCATTAAAAATGCAGTTGAGCTAGGCCTATTTGTATCGAATAATGAGACTAACTATATATATGATGAATTAAAAAGAAGAGGTGGCCTACTAAACTGGAAATCTCGTTTTTCGGTGAATTAATTATGAACAGCAAGGGACAGATGCCAATAACAGAAATAATAGCTATAATACTAGCGATAATAGTTTTGTTTGCAGGTATAGTAATAGGTTTAATATTTACAGGAGCGGGATCAACAATAGCAAAAGACATGACAAGTGTTTTTTCATTTAGTTGGCTTTACGGTAAGGGTATATGAATAATAAAGGTGTTGTAAGTGGCATTTTTCTGTATATAATTATAATAATCATAGGTATACTTCTAATTGTTATCTTTTTGGAGCTTTTTACACCATATAAGTTTACAGATCTTTTTAAGGCTTTTATATCAAAGTCAAACAGTTTAAACGTGAGCAGTTATGAATAATAAAGGAGTGGAAAGTTACATTCTTCTGATAATAATAACACTGATAGTTCTTATATTGATAATAATATTCTACTTATTTTTGTTTTCACCAAGCACAATACACAAACTTATACCAACAGTTCCAAACGTATAACATGGAATCAGTCTGGTTTTATGTTATAGCTGTTATATTGGGGATAACGCTACTTTTAGTCTATTTGCTTTTAGTAGGGCCGGCAACGCTTTCTAAGGACATATCTGGCTTTTTTTCTGGGATAAGTTCGTCAATAATGGCAGGATTTAAGAATGCATATTAACATTTTTATACTTTCGGCAGCTATTAGGGATTATGATTACTTATAGTGAATTTCTAAGGATAAGAAGGCAGGAGCAGGAAGACAATAGAACACTGACGAAATTCAATGATGACATGCTTGAAGAGATGAAGGAGTACATAGCAATAAACAAAAATTCCTTAGAAGAAGCAAAGAAAATGAACGATGAAAAAAAAGTAGAAGAGATATCTACACAGATAAAAAATGCAATATCAACATTGGAGCAGATAATAGATTTAAGGATGATTAAGATTGCAAGTATGGCAATACTAGATGTCGATAGTGAGCAGGCAAAGATAAACATGCTTTCCAAGGAGATAGTCTTTTTTGATAATCTACTAGCACTTTCAAAGCAGTATAAATCGGGAGTAATAACGGAGGTTAAAGCTATAGAGCCAAAGAAACTACAGAAAGTTGAAAGTAATGACAGTGAAAGCGAGAAGATTGTAATAAAGATACTTTCTGATATACCAAAGTTTGTTTGGAGAAATGACAAATCCTACGGCCCTTTCAATTTTCCAAATGTAATAGAAATAGACAAGGATGTAGCACAGATACTTATAAAGAGCGGAAAAGCAGAGAGTGTGTAAATGACTTTCTTTAAGGAAAAGATAGAAGACAGAGAATATCAGAATAGGATATTCGAGACTGTAAAAACAGGTAATACTCTTGTTGTATTGCCAACAGGACTTGGAAAAACCATAATAAGTGCCATGCTTGTAGATTATAGGGTTACTAAATATCCCTCTTCGAAGATTCTTTTTTTAGCGCCAACAAAGCCACTAGCCAATCAGCATTACAAAACGTTTTCTTCATTGATGGCAGTAAATGCCGGTATAGTAAGTGGTTCAGTCTCAAGTAGCAAAAGAAGCAAAATCTACGAAGAGTCACAGTTGATATTTGCAACACCACAGACTATAGAGAATGATATGGCAAAAAAGATAATAGATTTCTCTAACTTTAGCTTGCTTATAGTCGATGAGGCCCATCATACGATAGGAAATTATTCTTATGTCAAGATTGCAAAAGCATATTCTGAACAGTCTATTCACCCACTTATACTTGGACTTACAGCTTCTCCCGCATCTGACAGGGAAAAGATAAAATTGATATGCAGTAATCTGCAAATAAGCAATGTTGAGATAAGGTCTGATGATGATCCTGATGTTATACCCTACATACAGAAAAAATATATAGAGGAGGTAAAAGTTGACCTTCCTCAGGAGATACTTGAGCTTGCTAACAGTCTAAAGTTATTGATAAGCGAATCAATAAGCGAATTACAAGAGATAGGCCTATTAAAAAATGTGCAGAAAAGCAGGATAAATAAAGTTACTATACTGCTACTTCAGAAAAACCTTCAAAGACAGATGTTCAGTGGAAAAAGAACGTATTATCTTATTAGGGGCATAATACTGACTTCGAAGCTTTTAAAGCTTTATCATGCTTACAATCTATTGTCAACACAAAGTCTTGAGGCATTTTTAAATTTTCTTGAAAAGATACAAAATGGCAAGGCAAAGACTGATAAGGACTTGTCTTCAAATAAAAGTTTTATTGAAATCAAAGAAAGAACTGTGGAGTTACTTAAAAACGGAGTAGAACATCCTAAACTTAAACAGCTTAAAATTATATTTACAAATTATTTCAATGAATCAAAAAAGGCCATAGTGTTTGCGCAGTATAGAGATACAGTAGATGTAATAAATACTAGCATATCTAAGATACCGGGAGTAAGGCCTATAAAATTTATAGGTCAAGGAAAAGGAGGATTGTCGCAGAAAGAACAGGTCAATATAGTAAGAGATTTTGAATCAGGAATTTACAATGTACTTGTCTCAACAAGTGTGAGTGAAGAGGGTATGTCTATAAAAGGAGTTGATCTCGCAGTTTTTTATGAAACAATACCAAGTGCAATAAGAAATATTCAGCGAAGAGGTAGAGTGGGAAGATTCTCTGCGGGTAGGATATTTATATTAATTACAAATGGAACAAACGATGAAGGGTATTATTGGCTTTCTAAAAGAAGAGAAAAGACCATGAAAAGAATTATAAAAAATATAAGGGAAAATCCAGATACGATAAAGCAGGATGGCACACTGCATCCATTTATCTAACTACCAAATATCTCTGTTTTACATGTTCCACCTGCAGAGTATTTTACTCCGTCTATGGAAACATTACTTCCAGATGTGTTGCCTATAATAACAGTGTTTATTCCAGGGTCTACAATAGTTATATCTGTAGAAAATGAGTTTATACCAGCTGTATAGTTACCTATAAATGACAAAGCAGAGGGATTAATTTTATTATTTTTGTTAATATTGCTTGCAAATACCCTATAAATTAATCCTGGGCTGCCATCCGATACCGTTATCTTAAATAAGTTATGTTCTGATGAGGTGCTTATGTTTGTAACATTCGCAGAGCATGTTACGGGAGAACCACTATTGCTAGTTATTACTCCCGCCGGTAGGATAGCAAAATGGAAGACAGAACTAGCAATCACAACCCCTATAACCAAAAATGAAATAAGAAGGATAATAACTATAAAGTACTCTACAGCACTAGTACCATTTACTTTGTTACTGCGCATATATAAATTAAATTCCTCCCCAAAAAGTTTGGTTTTGATATTCCTATCTGCTGAGGCAGAGAATCAAAGAAGTAGAATAAAGACTGGGCACATTGCTCTATCCCAGTAGCATATAAAGATGCTTCTGCAAGTTTTGCAGTGTATGTAAGCGCGTTAGGCGCAACATCATCTTTACATATAGAATTATTAAAACATTCTGCACTTCCAAATCCTGCAAGTGCTACACCAGCTACTAATCCCGGATTTGATGGTGCAAGTAGTTTTGCGCCTATAGCTGATACAACTGCT
>JAJZWM010000004.1:54235-57464 GCA_021846665.1 Nanobdellota archaeon
AGAGCAGGATTGAATAGCAGTATGGTTAAGACAGCTTACTTCTGTTGTATATGCATTTTTTTCAAGATAATCTGTAAGATTATTTATAGTTATATTTTGGTTTATATTTACATCAACAGCAGAGCATGTTGCAGGTGAAGTAGTCAGTACGGTTAGTCCTTGATTTGCTCCATACTGATTCCAGCAGCTAGTCAGGTCAGTAGCTACTGTTGAAAATACTTGTGAAGGTTGGGAACCAGGTCCATATCCTGCTGCTGAAGTCGTGCATCCGAAAAGTGGTGGTGTTATACCAAGTGTTTTAAGAGTGCTACTCAAGCAGAAAAAATTTGATACACATAAGCCGTTATAATAAAAATTGGTAAATTCAGAGCTTACGTAACAGATACTACTGTTTGAAAGGTTAACTCCAACCAATAGAAGATATCCTGCTATGGCAACTATGACTACTATGAATATTACTGCCAAAACTATAAATATAAAGCTCTCTCCAGGTGTCTCTGCCATTAATTAAGTAGTGTTTTCATTGAATAAATTAATATCCACATTTTTTAATACAATTGATTTATTGGTTAGGTATACACACAAATACTCTGCTTTGACTATAAACCATATAGTTGCTTAACTTTCCGCAGATAGGTACATAATAGTCACAGCCACTAGTTTCATCTCCTATATTTAAAGAGGGATTGCCGTTGCTAAGAGAGCTTACTGTTTCCATAGTCTGGTTTATTGTTTCATTTGAATAAGTACATATTGATAAACTATTGATTATAGGTTGATCATACTGCGCTGTATATTCACATTGGTCCTTAAAACTTATAGCACAGTTTTTTATTCCATTTAATGGGTATCCAAAATAAGTTATAACATAACTGGAATTTGAAAGTTTATCCGATGGCTTTATATATGCTGCATTGCCGTTGCTACCGTTTGTTACGAAAACAATCTGTAGGGGATAACTTCCATTATAATTATTATCAATATAGCTTATCACTGCGGAATAATTTATATTACTGTTTTGATTTATCAAAGATCCCTCATAACAATTAAATATCTGATTTAGATTTTTAGCTGAAATAATCTGCGAGCCTATACCTGCGTTACCACCAGAAAACAAGCTGAAACATGATGACGCTTCAGTATAAAATGAGGAAGCAAAATTAGCAGTAGCCTTTTGATTAATGTTTGCTGTCTGTAGGCATTCTTTTTGTACCTGTGCCGATTGTGTGGGGTTTACAACTATGTTTGAAAAGCCGAAGAAAGATGCTACGCCTGTAAATGGGGCCAAAAAGCTGTTGACTATCTTATACTGAGTAAATGCAGTAAAGCAGCTTAGTCCAAAGCTCAGGGTGCCAAAAGAAGTTATTAAAGAGAAAGAAACAACTGCAAGTATTATTCCGGCTACTATTACAAATATAACAAATACTATAGTAAGCAGTATCCCCTCCTCCATTTATGATCCTCCTCCAAGAAGATTTCCAAAATAAGAAAATGGAGAGCTGCTGTGAGCACTGGCATAAAAGAGAACTACTATTAATCCTATTGCTGCGAGTGCTGTTATTATAACAAGTATTATCCAGATAATCCGCCATTCTACACTTCCTTTTTTATTCATATCATTGACCTACGCATGCTGGGCAATAAGGCCCATCTCCTGATATGCATGCCGTAATATTTATTGCACAATTTTGTATATCTGTAGCATTATTTGCAACTATATTGCTTTCAGAACAACTGAATAAGTCAGCAGTATTCGTGGGGGAAACAACACTACAAGTATTGGTTATATTTGCTGGGGGGCTTGATATGCAGCTCTGTACTGCAGATTCACTTCCTTGGCCATTTGTCCAAAGATCATAGTAACACCAATGTCTTATGCATGTCTGCTCTGCAGTAGCCGCATTATAACATGCGTTTTCATCATAACATCTGAATAATGGGGTGCCTTCCATCCTATTTGAATATCCGTATTCTGCACTTGTAAACTGATTTTGCAGAAGAGCAGTTGAAGAATCACAGCCTATTGGAAAAATTGATGAATAATTATTATAGAAAAGGAAGAACATTGTAAGCGCTATGACTATCCCTATAAGCACTTCGAAGAAAAGAAACTGTTCTACATCCATTTGATTTTTAGCCTGTATTAATTTAAATCATTTTTATAATTAATATTTGAAAACTTAAGCAAGCTTATACAAAAATATTAATGAATTTTTAACTAATATTCATTTATAGTTTTTACTGTCTATCATTATTACTTCAAACCATTTATTTTTTCCGTCTTCTATAAGGAAATATGAACCGATGACTTTCATGTTTTTGTATACCTTTAAGGCTCTATTTCTTGCAATATCCTCTTTGCTCATCGCTAGTTTATAATATAATCCACTCTTACTTGGTCTTCTTGCATGATTTGCTCTTGGTCTCCTAAAATCTCCCTTACTTACTCTGACTCTTACAATTATGTATCCCTGTTTTGCCTTGTATCCTACTATCTTAGCCTTTGCAAGTTTTGTTGGTCTTTCTACTCTTTGCAGTATAGGCTGATTTCTTACTTCTTGTAAAATCTCTTTCTTTCTTTCATCATTCTTATACAAGGCCATTTCATTTTCATGTATATATTTATATGATCCCATAAAGAATAAATTAAAATCTGTAAGTATAAATATCTAACTCTATCCTTAATTGATTATGTTTCCGCGAGAGGCTATCACAGGAGAATAGGAAATATTCTTAGGAGTATAATATATGAACCCATTTCCTGTAAATGAACGACCTAAGGATACAGATGTTAAATTGCATTCAGTATACTCTAAAGCAGGAAGGTATGTTTTTGAACACACAAAATTTGTATAATTAGTACCAGATATTACCATTGAGATACCGTCTATATTTACATTTTCATTTAATAGATTTTGGAATTCTATGTAGAATATGGATTTTGATGGGATATAACCTTGCTGTACTACTCTAAAACCAGAAAATCCAGAATAACTAGGCTGTGTTGTAACACCAGTTAAACTCGGGAAAAAAGTAAATATTATATAAAATATTGATCCTATCACTATTATTGCTAAGCTATAGATTATGATCATTTCAAGGGATTGCTGTCCTTTCATATCATTTTTATGAAGTTTTAAAATATAAGTATGCTCCTGTAAATATGAGATAGTCGCATTCAAAAACTATTAAATAAAAGTTTACATTCTATGTAAAAATACTAAGAACT
>JAJZWM010000014.1 GCA_021846665.1 Nanobdellota archaeon
AGATTGCTGTTATGCAGTAACCGAATCTAGGTTCAGTGAGTAGGGTTAAGTCGCCACAAGGTAGCCGTATGGGAACATGCGGCTGGATCACCTCCTTTAATTAAAAATCAGAGCGAGGTCATATTTATGTGCATTAACATCATCTGCATACTTTTGATTACAGGATTTAATATTTAGGGGGTTTTTATGATAGATTTACCTGAGGAAACATTAAGATTTTTTAATAATGATGAATTAAGATCTAGGATTTTTTATGAGAAGTATTCACTCTCTGATCTTAAAGGCAATAGGATTGAGAAAACTCCTATAGAGATGTGGAAAAGAATTTCAAGAGAATTAGCAAGTGTAGAAAAAGAAGACAAAAGAGAAGAGATAGAAAAAAATTTTTACTGGTTGTTAAAGGACTTTAAGTTCGTTCCTGGAGGAAGGATTCTATTTGGAGCTGGTTCAAATCATAAAGCTACATTGCTTAACTGTTATTATCTTCCAATAAAAAATGATTCATTAGAAGGTATTTATGATACTGCTAAGGAAATGGCTAGAACATATTCATATGGTGGAGGAGTTGGAATAGATATTTCTATTTTAAGACCTAAAGGTGCAACAGTAAACAATGCTGCAAGATTCTCAACAGGATCTACATCTTTCATGGAACTTTATTCTGTTACTACTGGTATAATAGGTCAGACTGGAAGGAGAGGAGCATTGATGATAACTCTAGATGTTACACATCCAGATATAGAAGATTTTGTAACCATTAAAAAAGATAAAAAAAGCGTTAGATATGCAAACATAAGTGTAAAGGTATATGATGACTTTATGAAGGCTGTTGAGGAGGATAAGCCGTTTACTTTATACTTCAAGAATGATAAAGTAGAATTTAAAAAAGAGATAAAAGCGAGAGATCTTTGGAAGAAAATAATAGATACTGCTGTTAATACTGGTGATCCTGGAATAATGTTTTGGGATAGAATGAGAAGCGAATCACCTACAGAGTACGATGATAGGATGGCAATAAAGGGAACAAATCCTTGCTTACTGGGTGATACCTTCCTTCAAACTGAATATGGACTTACATCTATAGCTAAGCTTGAAAGCAAACAGGATTTCGAAGCAGCGGATACAAAAGGAAAAACGAGTGTAAAGAAAGTATGGATAACTGGCACAAAGAGAGTATATAGATTCGAAACTTCTATGGGGTATTTCCTTAATGCTACAACAAATCACAATGTTATGAGTAGAAAAGGAGAGGATACAAATCCCACTGAAAGCTTGATAATAGATAATTTATCTTTGGATCATTATACAACTGTATCTGAATTAGTTAATTTAACTGGACTATCAAAATCAACTTTGTCAAGATATCTTGGTTTACTTTCAAAAAAGTCATTTATTCAGATTTATAAGAACATAAACGGAAAATACTTTATAAAATTATTACCTTCTGCCACCGAAATAAATAAATTTTATTGGAATGAGATAGGTAAACTTAATCAAAATGATAAATTGTTAATGAGTATAAAGGAAGGAGTTTTTCCTGTAAATTATTTATATATGCCTAAATTTGAGCAGATTGAAGCGGTGAATGGGCATAAGAGAAATATTTTCAATTTTTCAAATTTAATAAATGAAGATGTAGGAGGTTTACTTGGATGGATAGTTACAGATGGCACATCTATACCTTATAGAAATAAAAAGTCAAGACTATTAGACTCAGAAAAAACAATAGAAATAATATCAATAAACAAGGATGAAGAGTGTGATATAAAAAATTTAGTAGAAAAGGTTTTTGGAGTCTCTCCAAAAGGAGGTAAACTCAGAAAAACGCATAAGGTAAAGGACTGGAAGGTTTTTGGACAGAATCTTGATGGATTTATAAAATACTTCGGACTGGATAGGTACCATGATGAAATAGAAGTTCCGCCTCAAATTTTATCTTCCCCAAAATCAGTAGTTGCATCTTTTATAAAGAGAGCTTTCCAGGGAGATGGATCATGTGTATATGACAGGGTAACAATAGATAGCGTCTCTAAAAAGTTTATCGTTGTACTGCAGCAACTTCTTCTAAAATTTGGTATAATATCCAGTGTAAAAACAACCAATAGAAAAGCACCGAGAAAAAACATACATGTACTTAACATAACTGATTTAAAAAGCCTTGAAAGATTCAAGAAGGAAATAGGTTTTGTTTCCAAAGATAAAAAAGAAAGGTTAGACAAGCTTATTGCAAGGATGAAAAGTATGTTAGGCAGGGGTAATACACAATTTAGTTCTAAGTATAGATGGGTGGATGACACACATATAGAAGTTAAATTAACTGCTAAGTCCTATCTCGGCAAGTTTCCGGTTTACGACTGCGAAACTTCAACTCATTCATTTATTGCAAATGGATTCGTAGTGCACAACTGTTCAGAGCAGCCTCTGGAAAATTATGGTGCATGTGACTTAGGAGCAATAAATTTAGATTATTTTGTAAAAAATCAATTTACAGACAAAGCAGAAGTAGACTGGGAAAATCTAGATAAAACAATTCGTTATGGTGTGCGATTTCTTGATAATGTATTAGATTACAGCTATGACAGGCATGCTTTGAAGGAGCAAGCAGACGAAACTGTCTATGCAAGAAGAATAGGCTTAGGTATAATGGGCCTTGCAAATATGCTCATAAGCATGGGTCTTAAATATGACAGTGATAAAGCCATAGAATTTGTTGACTATTTAATGAAGAGAATAAAAGAAACAGCATACGATGAAAGTTCAAACATTGCAAAGGAGAAAGGATCATTTCCCGCATTTATTGCAGAAAAACACGTTCAGAGAAACTTTGTAAAGAGGTTAAATAAGAATCTCTTGGATAAGATATCAAAAAATGGGTTAAGAAATGCGTGTATACTTACGGTTGCTCCAACTGGATCCATTTCTTCCATGGCCGGTGTTAGCGGTGGAATAGAACCAATATTTGCTCTAAGTTATATTCGTAGATCTGAATCTCTATCAGAAGAAAAATTTGAGGTTCTAGATCCATTTGTGAAAAGATATATGGAAAAGTTCGGTATAAAAGACAAGAAAGATCTTCCCGAAATATTTGTTACTGCCCACAAGATTGATCCTTTCTTTAGGGTAAAGATGCAGGCTACTATACAAAAACATGTTGATTCATCTATTTCGTCAACTGTAAATCTATCTGCAGATACTGATGCCGATACTGTTGATAAAATTTACAGATATGCATGGAAACTTGGCTGTAAATCAATAACAGTTTATAGGGAGGGATCTAAGGAAGATATACTGAAAGCAACTGATGAGAAACCATTGGAAAAAGAGCATGAAGAAAAATTAAAGGAGGAGGAAAGGCCTTTCATGTTAAATGGTATAACTATAAGAATGCCTACTTCACAGGGCAAGATGTACCTTACTGTAAATAAGGATGCAACTGGAAAGATAAAAGAGATTTTTATAGACATGGGCAGATCCGGTGAGACTGAAAAGAGTTTTACAGAAGCTATTGGTAGGCTGATAAGTATATACCTTCAATCAGGAGGGGATATAAACCGTGTTATACGTACATTAAAGGGGATAAAGGGTGGTAATTCACTTTGGTTCAATGGGATACAGGTCTTTTCTATTCCAGATGGGATAGCAAAGGCAATAGAACTTACATTAAAGAATAGGGATCCAGAAAAGGAAAATGAAACACTGCATGGAGTTTTGAAAAACGATGATAGTTTAGAGAATGAAAAAGCTACCATGTGTCCGGAATGTCACCAAAAAACACTTATATTTGAGAACGGTTGTTTTATCTGTAAGAACTGTGGATATACCAAATGCGAATGATAAATAAATCAAAACTATATATTTATCAAAGGTGAGCGGGAAAACCCACACGCTTTAAAGGTGAAATGAAAGCAAACAAAAATGGAAAATATAAATAATACAAGAGGTAAAATAACAATATGCTGACAGCATACAAATTTAGGTTGTATCAAAATGAAAAACAGCAAGAACTGTTTTCAAAATTAAGCTTCCGACAGGAGCTGGAAGCCAATGAATTCATTCATATGGCTGTCACGTATAGAAAACTATTAAAATAAAAGGAGGCTATTTAAATGATGGAAATAAAAGTTTTGGAAAAGAGCGAATCGGCTATAAAATTTAGAGTACAGGGAGGTACTCAATCTGTTCTTAATCTTATTAAGGAAGAAGCAGATTCATTTGATGAGGTTAGTTTTGCAGGATTTGTAATGGAACATCCTCTAGAAAAATCATCCATCTTTGTTATGAAAACTGAGGGAAAAGACGCAGAGAAGATATTTAAAAAGATAATTGAGAAGACGGAATCAGATTTAAAGGAAACGAAGAAGGAATTGAATTCCTTATTCAAGTAAAAAATGAAAAAACAAGAGAACGAATCTTTTGCAAAAAAATTAGTAACTGGGAATAGCCCATATTCTATTATATTCTATATAGTGGTTTTTTACATTGTATTTGTATATGTGGCTTTGCCTTCAGTATATGCTTTTACCCCAGTAAGTTATATAAGTGCAGTTGTATCAGGCAGTATGGTGCATCAGGAGCCAGAAATAAACTCAACTTATTATGGTTGGTTAGAATCACACGGTTATAACATGTCAGCCGTTAAGAAATGGCCGTTTCCTAATGGTATAAATATCGGTTCATTGGCTATAGCATATAAAGTTCCTCCCTCTCAAATAAAAGTTGGAGATGTTATAATCTATCACATAAATTATGAGGGTTTAGATGAAGATATCATACACAGAGTAGTAAATGAAACTGAAGTAAATGGTACATATTATTATACTACAAAAGGAGATGCGAATCCTTTCTCACTTCCGTTTGAGTATAATATACCTTATAGCCATGTAGTTGGAAAAGTTGGAGAGGTTATTCCATATCTAGGTTATCCAAAATATCTGATTTATTCTCTTTCAAAGGATATATAATTCAATAAGTATTTATGTGGACATATATTAAAGATTGATTATGAAAAAAGTTATAATACTAACTGGGATGCCAGGTAGCGGAAAATCAACCGCTGCATTTGAGTTTCAAAAACTAAATGTGCCTGTGATAGGTATGGGCGATGCAGTAAGAAAAGAAATGAGAAGGAGAGGGATAGAGATAAATAACAGGTCAATAAGACTTTTCTCAAAAAGGATGACTAAGGAGCATGGAAACAAATACGTTATTGGTCTAGTTAAAAAAGAACTGTTTGAAGTATTTAAAAATACAAACATTGCAGTGCTTGATGGCTCAAGAAGGATGTCAGAGGTTGAAGAAGTGGAAAAAGAAGGATATAAACCCATAATACTTGGTATAATAGCAGATAAACAGGTAAGATTCAAACGGATAGTAAAACGTAAAAATGAGAGTGATTTTTCATCTTATAGTGAATTCGAATGGCGTGAAAAACTTGAATTAAGCTACGGAATTGCAGAGGTTATCGCTTCAGCTGATTACTATATAGATAATATGCATAGTAAGGAAAAATTTCTTAAGGACATAAAGAATTTTCTTTCAAAAGTTAAAGCTCTAAAATAAATTTGTCAGACAGTTCTAGCAGGCCATAGTTTGATTTAACATTACTGTTGTTTATCTCAAGAGTTATTCTTTTTCCAGCTAGATTTATTTCCTTTTTGGCTTTTATCTCATTTCTCTTATTTATTATTATTTCAGCATTTGGGATATCAGGTTCTATTCCCATAACATATCTTTCTATTATAAATGGTATTAATCCGATTGACCATGCCTGCGAGGGGCACCCTTTAGCGCTTCCATCTGGCTGGAAAATTTCGTTTATTCTAGAGGAGCATTGTGTGTTATCATTCTTATTTTTAAGTATTGAAAGCAACTTCTCGCCAAGTTCAGTTTTTCCATTTTCGAAGGCCACAGCTGTAAACATTTCAGTAAGAAACGGCCAAATAGCACCATTTTGATATCCATTGAAATTAAATGTTTTGTCGTTCTTTGATACAGATAAAATACCATACTCTGATAATAGATTATACTCTATATTTTTTATTATCTTTTCCTTTTTTTCTGAATCGACAACATTAAAGTACAATGCGAATATCTGATTCGCACTGTTTATATCTTTGTCTTTTTGATCCATTAAGTAGCTCTCTTTAAACATGCTATTAAGGTTTTTTTTCAATGTATCTGCCATTGCCTTTGCATTTTGGTCTTTAAACATCGAATAAAATGCAAGCATAGCTTTTGCCCATATTGCTTGTATTTCAACTGAAAATTCTCTAGAAAGAGAATCCATCCAGGTTTCATTACCTTTATCATGTATAAATCCGTTTTCTATCCATCCACTACACGTTTTCATTATGCTTTCTTTTTTGTCAGCTACTAAATTAATCAATGAAGTATCTGCAGTGTACTTGAAATATTCATATAGATCTATTAGGAAAAGGCCAAGTACATCCTTTGGATATAAACTGCCGTTTATTGTATTTGGTAATCCTTTCTCATCTATTTTATATGCTATTTTTAATAGTATGTCCCTTACAAATGAAAAGTTGCCCATTGAAAGAAAAGAAGGTAAAACAATTAAGGCATCTCTAAGCCAGAATTCGTTAAAATAAGGAAAACCTGCATAAAACTCCTTTTCATTGAAGTTTGTGTATGAGTAAATGCTATCTATAGAATCCATTACAAGTTCATTGTCAACTGTATCTACGTCAAACTTTTTACTTTCACTTTTAATTATCTCACCATATTCTTCTGCGTATTTTATCTTGTTCTTTATAAGTTTGTAGATGGAATCAAAGTCCATTTCTTTACTGGAAAAAAGAATGTCATAAGTTTCATTCGCTTTTATTTTATATGTAATACTTCCCGGCACATATTTATTTTGAACTTCTCCATTATCCAAGTAATGAGTAAGGCCCATTTTCAATGCGTATAAACCAGGAGAATGTAACCCATAGTATTCTTCTTTTTCAAAATTTCCGTTTGGAAAGTAGATATACGCTGCTTTGCCATTTAATTCTGCCTTTATTCCGTTTTTTATTTCCGTTAAGTTATACCGTTTTCCTTTCTCATAGTTTTCATCTCTTTTTCTTATGTTTATCCCAACTTCACAGGTTATAACGGAATCGAAGCTTGGAGTTATAGAAACCAGTATAGAGTCATCGTAGCATTTAACTTCCTCTATTACTTTTCCATTTGAAGTTTCGAATAGCAGGGTGGAAAACTGCGAATTATAAAATGAAAACTTTTTGAAGTTAGATTCCGACAGGAATTCATCACCAAGCTTAAAGGCAAAATAATCAAAGTATTTCTGGTTACCTTTCCATATACCACACCACTTAGAACCGAACTCGCTATTATTAAATCGAAAGAGAAACATCCCATTTTTGGACATTACATGAATAATTGGTTCCATGTTTATTGATGTTTTTAGTAAAATTTATCCTTTTCAAAAGAGGTATAAACCGCAATAACTATTGTAAATCTTAAAATAAGATGCTTTTCAACACTATTCATGAAGATATTTGTAGGTACATCTGGATGGAATTATAGTTGGAATAGTGAAAATACCTTGGATTGGTATATAAATAATACCGATTTTAATGCAATAGAATTAAATTCTAGTTTTTATAGGTTTCCAACCATAAAATCTGTAACCTCATGGAAGAACATTGGGAATAATATATCTTGGTCTGTTAAGATAAATAAGATAGTTACGCATCGTTTAAGGCTAAACGAAAATTCATATAGATATATAAAGGATTTCTTAGATATATTCAAAAAATCAGAGCTTAAACTTGATAATGTTCTTTTTCAGCTTCCACCTTCAATGGATATAAGAAACATAGATAGGATCATTAAAATAGCAAACTTATTTGGTAAAGATAAAATAGTATTTGAAGCAAGGAATATCTCATTTTTTAATGAAAATATCTATAAATTGTTTAGGAGGGAAGGCATAGCACTTGTAAGCATTGATTCCCCTATCGGTAACTTTTATGTTAAAACCACAGACAAAGTATACTTAAGGCTGCACGGTAGAAAAACATGGTATAATTACAGATATTCCAAAAAACAGCTTTTTAATGTACTGGAAAACGTTGAAAAGTTAAGACCTAAATCATTATATATATTTTTTAACAATACTGATATGTTTTATAATGCTAAAATGTTTGTTAATATTATAACTGAGAAATATGGAAATATTTTACGTAACAAGTAATGAGGGCAAATTCCTTGAAGCAAAGGCCTTAATCCCCGGATTAAAACGACTATCATTAGATTTGGAAGAAATTCAGTCTTTAGATCCGTTAGAGATAGCAAAACAGAAAGCATTGACAGCCATGAAAAAGGTTAGATCTAAAAATCTAGTAGTAGATGATGTTTCTTTATACTTAGAGGCATTCGATTACAAGCTACCCGGGCCGTTCATAAAGTGGTTTCTTTTATCAACGGGGAATAAAGGAATTTATGACATTGCTAAAAAATTTAAGAAATATAAAGCCTTTGCAGTGTGTACTCTCTGTTACGTTGATAGAAAAGGGAATACTAAGATATTTACAGGAAAGGTGAAAGGTAAAATAGTGAATTCTCGTAATAAATCAAATAAAAGCTGGGATTACGTTTTTATGCCGGATGGAAAGGATAAAACCTTCGCTGAAATGCCCTCTTATGAAAAGAACCTAATAAGTCATAGAGGATTAGCAATAAAAAAACTAAAAAGATACTTAGGCGTTTGAATATTTTTTTATTGCTATTTTCATTGCTTTTCTATACGAAACAATGCCTATTATGACTACTACAAAAATAACTATGAAGAAACCTATACCCAAATCATGTAAATTATGCACTTTTAAGGGTGTTATAACCCCAAATGTAAGGATCTGTGGAAATATTATTATGCTCACGCCTGCTATGACGAATGCCAAACCACCGTAGAGGAGCACGCTTGAAGATATATACCTTGCAATAAACTGTAGCCCCTTCATACTTATTTTCTTTATCTTCTTTATCCATGTTCCGAATAAAGCTCCAAAAGTAAATTGCATAGTCATCGTTCCTAATCCAAACATCAATCCAGGAAGAAATGCAACATACGCATTTGGCATGTTAGGTACAAAAACAAAGTAGATTATTAATGCAAAAGCGCCGAATCCGAACCCCGCTATTAATCCATGTATGAAAGCCATCCATACCTTTACGTCTCTTTTATAAAAATCATTATCTTTATGTCTAAATTTTTTCTTTAATACTTTACTTATCCATTCATTTACCTCTATGTGCGGGTAAAAGCTTCCGTATTTTACATAATGTCCTGCGATGTACATTACTGCTCCGACTATTGAATATACTATACCAAAAAAAAGTGGAGATGAAATAAAATTCTTAAAGGAATATAACCCAAATGCAAACACAAAGAATATTAATTCAGACATTAATGCCCTTTGTAAGGTAAAACCTGCTGAGAATATAGCTCCTACTTCTGCGCCTCTTTTTGTGCTACCACTGCCAACAGCATATGAAAATGTAATCGGCCAAGTGTGCTCATCCGGCGTTATACCATGAACTATACCTAGTAAATAGGATAAAAATAGTGTAATATAAACACCATCATATACAGGATTAAATAAATTTATTGCCATATATGATAAAGAATGAGATTATGTCTTAACTTACCTCTTTTATTTATAGATTTATTCTGTATTTAAATCTTTCTTTAATCTAAAAATATATTCTTATTTATACGGTTACTATTTTAAGTATTAAATTTTATAATAATTATGGTAAAAGGAATAGCTTCTGATTTAGATGGGACTTTGATAGATACTGCAAAGTTACTTGCAGCAGCGTGGGAAGAAGCTTTTAAGTCAGAGGGTATATCTGTAGGTTATAGCGAGCTTTATAAAAATACAAAAGGTATATCCTCTAGAGATATAATTAGAAAGTATAAAAAAGAAAGTAGTATTGATGATTTAAATAGGATAAGAGAAAAAAGAAAGTCAAATTTTATAAGACTTGCGAATCAAGATGGAAATCTTCTTTATCCTGAAACCATCAAAGTTATAGGTGAGATAAGAAGTAAAGGCATAAAATTTGCTATTTCCACAGGTATGTCAAGAGATCTTCTTGATAAGGTATTAGCTTTGTCTGAATTAGGTAAAGTAGTGGATGCAGTTGTTAGTTCTGACGACGTTCAAAATGGAAAGCCAGAACCTGACATTTTTCTGGAAGCTTTTAAAAGAATCAATGTAAATCCTAAAGATGGCATCGTGGTTGGAGACAGTGAAAATGATATTATACCAGGAAAGAAGATAGGGGCGTTTACTGTCTTTATATCTAGGGAGGGAGATAAATCTAGTATTGCTGATGCAAATATAACAAATTTGAAGGAGCTCTTGCAGTTTTTATAAATGGAAAATGCCATTTCAGTGAGGAATCTCTATAAGAAGTTTGGAAAAACAGTTGCATTAGATGGTATATCGTTTACTTCAAGAGAAGGCGTCAATATAATTCTTGGTCCAAATGGCGCTGGAAAAAGTACATTTCTAAGGTGTGTAATAGGTTTGTATAAGCCTAGTAGCGGTTCTGTTTTAGTCTTTGGTAAAAGGCCATATTTTGATGATGAAATCAGGAATAGAATGGCACTTCTTTCAGATAATTATGCACTTTATGATTTTTTGACCGTAAAACAAAATCTTAGGTTTTTTGGTAATCTTTACAAGCTTAATGATGATGAGATATATGAGAAAAGTAAGAAAATATTAAAAGAGATGGATGCTCTTAAATTTTTTGATAGAAAAGTTGTTGAACTTAGTAGGGGAACTAAGCAGAAGATAGCATTTTGCAAGGCAATGCTTAATGATCCTAATGTTTTGTTGCTAGATGAACCTACTGCATTTTTAGATGCTAGTTCTTCAGAATGGATAAGAAATTTTATTCTGGATTACGGAAAAAAGAAAAAAACAATACTTTTTGTAACGCAGAAATTAGACGAAGTTTCAAGGTTTAATTCAAGACTAGTTATAATGAGAGAAGGTAGAATTGTAGAGGATACTACAACCTACAATATATATAATAAGATCATGAAGTCTTCTAGTGTACTGATAAGATTTGCAAGGCCCATAGCTATCTCAATTCTTAAGAATATAGGCTTCAAGTTTGAGGCAATGGAAAGCAAAGAAGTTAGCAGCGCAAAATTTTACATAAACAGCTATAAGGATGTAAATCTTTTGATAAGCAAGTTGATAAAGAAAAAGGCATTCGTGCTTGGAATAGACTATATAGAACCATTAGTAGAAAGGATTTCAAAAGGCGGTTAATTATGAAATTAAATAAAGTATACCAGGTTACATGGAAGGATATAAAGGAAACTTTTAGTAGTATACTAATTTTTGGGCCGATGTTTGGGATACCTCTGGCATTCGCCGTTATCCTTCCAGTTTTATCCCTGTATATAGCAGTTCATGAAGCACCTAGTATTGCAGCGGCGATAAAAATACCCAATATAAGTGCAGCTTTGCCAGCTTTCAAAAGCATAGCTTTCATGGATTACTTTTCTATAAATATCCTTGGACCAATAACTATGACAATGCCCATAATAACCTCAGCGGTTATAGCTGCAGACAGTTTTGCCGGAGAAAAAGAAAGGAGAACTGCCGAGTCATTACTTTCAACACCACTAAGCAAGACAGAGCTTTTGCTTGGTAAAATCTTTGCCTCTTTTTTACCAGCAGTTATAATGGCAGTTATAGCGTTTGCTCTTTACGGCTCCATTGTAAATTATTTATCTTTTCAACAGTTCCATCTTTTTATCCTTCCTACTTTACCTTGGCTGCTTATGCTAGCAGCTGTACCTTTTCTTGCTCTTGCTCCAATATCGATAGTAGTTTTGATATCTTCACATGTTAAAGGAGTGAAAGAAGCACAGCAACTTACTTCTCTTTTAGTGCTTCCATTACTTGTTTTGCCATTTGCTTCGCTTTTAGGTCTAGCATCTTTATCCGTTTCCTTCATGCTTTATCTTATTCTTTTCTTAGCAGTATTTGACTTTGTTCTTTTCTATATAAGCTTGGCTGTTTTCCATAGGGAATCCCTTATAAGCTAATTTATAGAGTACTTTTTAATATTAATATAACTTAAACTATCTATGAAGATAATCTTTACTGACGTAAGCGATTTTGAATATCCTATAATATCAAAGTTTGCAGAAGATAACAAAAATTTAATTGTTGGGACATACAAAGAGGATATAAGTAAACTACAGGACAAAGATTTTGATACAGACATACTTTCTGTCTTCATAACTTCAAAGGTTTCAACTGATGTAATATCCAGATTTACCAAGCTAAGATTCATATTTACCCGTTCTACAGGTTTTGATCACATTGATTTACAGGCATGCAAGGAAAAGGGAATAACAGTATGTAATGTACCTGACTATGGAAGCCAAACAGTTGCAGAGTTTACATTATTTCTCATGCTTTCTTTATTTAGAAAAATAAACTTTTCAAACAATAACAGTATAAAATTTTCTAGAGGGAGAGAGCTTTATGGCAAGACTATAGGTATAATAGGGGCAGGTAAGATAGGAAACAATGTAGGGAGAATAGCAAAGTCATTTGAAATGAATACTATATATTATAACAGAAGCAGCAGCGAATATCTTGAAGGGTTTGGAGCTAAAAAGGTAGAGCTTGAAGATTTATTAAAGAATTCTGATATAGTTACAATACATGTTCCGTTAAATGACGGAACTTTTCATCTTATAAACAGAGAAAACATAAAATTGATGAGAAAAGATGCAGTCTTAATAAACACTGCAAGAGGTGCTGTCTTAGATACGGATGCGGTTATAGAGGCGCTAGATTCAAAAAGAATAGGTGGGGTAGCTCTTGATGTAATTGAAGGTGAAGAGTTTTCTGGTAGAGAGCTGGAAATAATAAGAAAAAAGGAAAACTACGACGTACTTAAAAATGTATTGGAGAGAAGCTTATTGCGGAATTTTGAAAATGTTATACTAACGCCGCATATTGCATATGATACTGAAGAGGCATTATCAAGGATAGTTGAATCTACGTGCGATAATGTGTTAAAAGCAAATAAAGGCTTAGAGGTCAGCGATATCGTTGCATAAAAATGGAAAAATGGTTTGTAAACAAAAATGTGCTTTATCTTTCTCTGTCAGCTTTCTTTGCGGATGCAGGATATCAAACAGTAATAGCTTTATTCCCTATTTTTCTTGTTCTCTTTTTAAAGGCTCCAGTTTATTATTTAGGTGTAATATATGCTTTGCAATATGGTATAGGAGCAATATTTGCTTATCTTGGAGGAGTGCTTGCAGATATATACAGCAAGAAAAAAGTTGCAATAATAGGGAATTCCTTGATACCAATACTCTCATTTTTAGGCATAGCATCTAGTCTTCTTTTATCTCCTTTGCTTTTTCTTTTTGGATGGTGGGCCAGGGATTCTAGAAGCCCTGCAAGAAGAGCATTAGTTGCTTTATCTTCAGATAAAAAACATAGGAAAAAGGCTTTTGGTGTTTTACACGCTTTAGATCTAGGCGGCGGAGCAGTCGGCATAACCTATCTTATAATACTCCTTTACTTTGGCGTAGCATACAGCATATTATTTTTAATAACTATTATCCCTTTAATTATATCAACGCTTTTTATAGTAAAATCAAACGTAAATGAAAAGATAAAAACGGCTTTAAAAACGAAAGTAAATACAAGGAAAATAGCTATAAACAAGCAAACGATGTTTGGAGTTCTTATTGCAACCTCTTTATTTGGTTTCAGTTACTACAGTTTAGGTTATCCGATACTTACAATTGCTCAGAGCTCAAATGATATTTTTGGTGTTTTTTCTTACCTTATATTTCTTTTAATATCTGCATTTGCAGGTTATTATCTTGGAAGCAGGATAAGTAAAATGAAGATAGTAAGTTCTCTTTCTATTCTTGGATATGCCCTTGCTGGCTTAGGTTCATTGTTAATAGGCATCTTTTATATTTTAAGTTTAAATATAGCAGTAGCATATCTCGGAGTACTTGTTTTGGGATTTGCAGTCGGGGCTATAGAAACATTTGAACCTACTATAATATCATTTACTTCTTCAAAGGAAAAGAGTGCAAAGAGCTTTGGTTACTTATCCTCTTCTAGAAGCATAGGTTTATTTACTGGAAATTTGCTAATGGGACTCTTATATTTCTTCAGTCCTTTTTATTCGTATATTTATGCATTTATAGTTTCGATAGTGGCTGCATTAATTGTATATATCTTTGGAAGAAAACTAGTATTAAAGTAAATACTTCTATTTATTAAGCCAAAATCAATTTATTTTAGTCTAAATTTACAATGTATCCTTTTACGTTTTCTTTCTCAGCTTCAAGATAACCTTCTGTATTAAGTTTCATGTCTACGTTACTCTTTTTAAGTCCAGAATTACCTAGAAATTCTATGAATTTCTTAGGTGTTTCATTCATGCAATTTTCGCTGAAGATT
>JAJZWM010000015.1 GCA_021846665.1 Nanobdellota archaeon
CTCAGCAGTTTTCACAAATGATTTCTATAAAGGCTGGAGGATAATGAAAGCATTACAGGTAGGCAATGTAACATTAAACGGAGCACCATCACATGGAACAGCGTATTTCCCATTTGGCGGAGTAAAGAATTCTGGTGCTGGAAAAGAGGGAGTAGGATACAGTATAGAAGAAATGACAAACATAAAGACAATAATCTTTAATTTAGGTGCAAAGGATCTTGGAAAGCCATACAGTGGAGAATTTAAGGATTAAATAGTACTACTGCAAAATTTATAAATAGATGATATCTTAGTATTAAGATGGAAAAGGAAGACATTAAGAGCTTAGCAGACCTAATATACGATCCGGAGGAAGATTTATTTTTAAGTAAGCAGGCCGCCATTGGAATAGCTGAAAAATTCTATAAAGAATTGGGAGATAATGCAGAAAAATTTGTTTCTTTTTATAAAGCAAATGAAGATAAAGCAGACGAACTATTTGGAAAATATTTTGAGTTAATTTCGCCATCAAAGATATTTAAGTCTATGGTAAACGAAAAGGCAATGCAACGCTTAATATACGAAAATTTACTGAGTATGGAAAAAGATTTAAGAAAAAATTCATATAACATTGAAAAGATGTACAAAGAGATGGATAAAAAATCAAAAAGGCATTATACCGATTTTTAATCTTTAAAATACAGATTATTATTTAATCTTAATGATATGAAATTAAGATTCTGATTTATTGTTAAATATTTTATTAAAATTTATAACAAATAAAATTTTAAACTTAACAGCTAGCTTAAGATCCTTTCATGTTAGATGAAGAATGAAAAGCGGCAAAGTATTATTGGAAAAGCCAGTATTGCAATTAAAAACTGGCCTCAGTAGAAAGCTGAAAATGCTACTCCTATTTTACATTGTCTGTATATTATTAATTGTACTTTGATAGTACCTTTTCTGCTTTTTTCTTCAGCCAAGTTGGAGAAAGAAGCAGGTATCCCTTTAATTTTTTGTAGTCTAATCTTCTTACTAATTGATATAATGTTTCTTCCCTAAGACTTATATCAAAGTATAATAAATCTAAAAAAGTCTTCTCCAGATCGGAAATTGGATAATAAAAGGATTCGCCTTTTACCATTGTATAACCAAAAAACATTTTTTTCGGTAATCTGAAAATGGAGATATTTATACCCATTGATTTCCTTGTACCAATTCTAACGTATTTAGTCGTGATTATTACAGGATTTGCACGTTCTTCCCAGACATTATAATAAGATAATGTATAGGCCAATCCATAATAAAATGGAGAAAATGCAAAGCCTATTACCTCGCTATTTTTGTATATAGTATAAACTCCTTTAGCCAGTCTAAATATTTTATTGCCTGCCAGCATGTTCTGTATAAATCTTTTTGGATATTTTTTACTTGATCCAATGTACGTCAAAAACAGCTCTACGTCTCTTGCACTAAATGCAGGTACCTTAGAAAAATGCCTAAAAAATTCATTAATGTATTTCATACCGCCTTTTTATATAATCTATCATCAATTTGTAGTCAGGGATAGGTCCATCATAAATAAACTGATACAGTGTCTTTTCGTCTGAAGGGTATTTCATGCTAGATATCAACTTGGATATATAATATTTTGTTTTATTCAGGTCAGATATATGAGCAAGCACGAATATATCATATAGATCTTTTATTGCCCTTCTTGACAAATAAGCCGCTACCTTCTCTTTTATCAAATTTTCAGGAGATAATGAAAATATATCCATTCCAGATCCGTCTGTCTTAATATAAGTCGCTATAACTCTATCCATTACCTTTTTTTGGGCAAATTCCAAGGTTATAGAAGTTTTCTCATCTGATACCAAATAGTAATAAATAGATCTTGCGCCACCGCGCAATTTTGAATTTTTAACATTGAAACCATACTCAACCAGATTTTCTATTAATTTTGGTATCTCGGAAGCGTTTTTAACGTACATGTCAAGATCAAAAGAAAATCTTTTTCCACCATAACACCTCCATATAGAAGTGCCACCATGAAAAGTTAATTTTGTATTTATATCGTAAAGTCTCGACACAACATCATCCTGTAACCTTGCTATATACAGGTAATCTTTATTCTTTAATAGCGATTCCAGTGGCATATCCATACAATTAATATGTTCACTTTATATATAAACCTAAGTAACAAAATATTGTTACCTAGGTTTAATAAATTTAAATACCCTTTTATTCACTGTATTTAATTATATCAACGTTTGTAGGAGAAATTACCGTCAGAATGTATAGAAGATTAAAAAAAGACATTCTTTTACAGTTTTAAATACATTAAGTTTATATATTTTAATCTAATGATTAAATTATGGATTACAAAGATATAAATAAACAGGCTTGGGAAAAGATAATCGAAGAATTAATAGTAGGTATAGTTTTATTTATAGGCCTAGTTTCGTTGCTTTACAGCTGGATAGACAGCGTATTTGGAGTTATAGTCGGTATCCCTGTACTTACTTTTCTTGGTATACTAGCATCTTTTCTAGTTGTTTATGCAATAAGAGTATTCGATAAAGGATAAAAACATGCGTTATAAAAAAAGATATTTTCTTATTGAATTAGAGGGTGTTTCAAACCCAGAGGACTTTGAAAAACAACTTTATTCTACATTAAATAGGATAGAACCTTTACTTTCAATAAGATCAAACTTTCGAGTTATAAAAGACCTTACAAAAGCTGATGACCATAAAACATTTGGAGTAATAGCAATAAACAATGAATATAAGTATAGAGTTATATTTTCCCTTTCATTAATTAGTAAGTTTTATAAATCAAACTTGCTTACAATAATGAATAGTGGAAATATAAAAAAGATAAAATCTTTTAAATTTTAGGAGGAAAACAATGGAACCACCAGGAGATTTAATGGGATATGATAGAGCAATAACACTCTTCAATCCAGATGGAAGGATTCTGCAAGTAGAATACGCTAAAAGAACTGTTTCACAGGGCTTTGCAGCAGTTGGCTTAGCAGGAAAAGAATGCGTAGTTTTTGTCGCAGACAGAAAAGCGCATGAGCTTGAGAAATTAGTAATACCGGAAAGTATAGAAAAGATATTCCAAATAGACTTACATATGGCTGCAGCTATATCAGGTATGATAGCTGATGGAAGAACACTTATAGATAAGGCGCAAAATAATGCACAAGAATATAAAATGACTTACAATCAACCGGCCGATATACTACTAATAGTAAAAGGTATAAGTGCTGAAATGCAGGCACTTACCCAGTATGGTGGCGCAAGGCCATTTGGTGTTAGTATACTTTTCGGAGGAATTAAAGATAAAAAAGCATACCTATACATGCTTGACCCTAGTGGAACATTTTTCCAATATAGAGCTATAGCAATAGGTGGAAATTCAGAAACTATAAACAAGATACTTGAAAAAGAATATAAAACTGACATGAGTGCAGAATCACTTATTGATCTTGGAATGAAAGCAATCAAATCCGATGAAAGTAAAAATTCTCCGGAGAGATTCGAAATAGCTGTAATCGATAAGGACGGATTCAGGAAACTCAACAAAGAAGAGATATCCAAATATATAAAATAATTCATGGTAGATAGAGTAATTGCCCGGTTAGAAAAGAACGGCAAAAGATATGAGATTGAAGTGGAATGCGAAAAAGCCATGGATATCAAAGAAGGAAGAAGCAATGATATAGATTCTGCGCTTCTTGTAGACAAGGTATTCAAAGATATTAAAAAAGGAGAAGTTGCAGGAAACCTTCAGAAAGAACTTGGAACTGATGATATACGAAAATTAGCTATGAAGATAATAAAAGAAGGAGAAGTACAATTAAGTACAGCTTATAAACAAAAAAAATCAGATATGCTTAAAAAGAGAATAATAGATAAGATAGCAAGTATGGCTATAGACCTAAATACTAATTTACCGATACCGAGACAAAGAATAGAAATTGCAATGCAGCAAGTACATCATAATTTTGATATAAACAAGCCAGAAAAAGAACAGTTTGATGAAGTACTACTCAAGCTTAAAAAGATCCTACCTATAAAATTAGGAGAGTTCAATTACTCTGTAGAGATACCAATCCAGTACGGAAATGATGCAATGTTATATTTAAAAAGGTTGACGAACATAAAAGATAGTACAAGAAACGATAATTCACTAATTGTGAATTTTTCAGTTAAGGCAGGAAACGAAAATGAGCTGCTAAGTAAGCTTAAAAGCATAACACACGGCAGCATAAATATAAGGAAAATATGATAAACGTAAAAAACTTTGATATAGTAACGCCAGGAGAACTTCTCTCTGATGAAAGAAACGGAGGAAACGGCACATATGAAGAAAATGAAAAAGTATATTCCAAGTTCTTAGGAATGGTACAAGTTTCTGACAGAGGGATAAACGTAAATCCTCTCGCAGGAAATTATTATCCAAAAGAAGGAGATGACATAATTGGTGAAGTTACAGAAATATCTACAAAGTACTGGGTTGTTGATATAAATGCCCCATTCTACACTAGATTAGATATTAGAGATGTTAATTTTAGAACAGAAGAAGGTGAGCTTGATAGATACATAGCTGTGGGTGATCTTGTTTATGCAAGAGTTTTTAGGGTATATCCAAACAATGCAGCTGACATTTCAATGCGCGGTACAAGATATGGAAAGCTTGAATCAAAGATGGTAAGCAAAATAGATCCAGTTAAACTTCCTAGATTAATAGGAAAAGAAGGAGCTATGATAAATATGATTAAAGATGAAACAAAATGCGATATAGTTATTGGACAAAATGGAGTAGTGTGGGTAGATGGCGAAGATAATAACAGAGCCGTAGCACTATCTGCAATAAAATTCATAGATGAACATTATGTGGATTCAGACCTTACAGAAAAGGTCAGGAGGTTACTTGAAAATGTACGAGGAAAGATTTGATAAGCGGAAATTTGACGAATTAAGGCCGATGGAAGCAGAGACAGGTATAATACCAAATGCAAAAGGTAGTGCTAGATTCAAAATAGGTAATACTGAAGCAATTGCAGCTGTTTATGGACCAGAAGAAGTAAAACCAAGACATATAGAAAAAGCGAATAAAGGTGTAATAGTGTGTAAATATGATATGCTACCTTTTTCAGTACCCGATAGAGCAAAACCAGGAATGGACAGAAGAGACATAGAAATAAGTCAGGTTATAACTAATGCATTAAATAGAGCAGTTATTCTTGAGGATATGCCGAGAGCAATGATAAACGTAAGAATATATATTACACAGGCAGATGCAGGAACAAGATGTGCAAGCTTAACTGCCGCCTCAATGGCATGCGCAGATGCTGGATTACCAATGAGAGATTTAATTGCAGCAGTAGCGGCTGGTAAGATAGGAGATCATGTATGCTTAGACCTTAATAAAGAAGAAGAAGACTTTCATGAAGGTGGAGCTACAGATGTTCCAATAGGAATTCTTCCATCAAAAAATGAGATAGTTCTTATTCAACTTGATGGAAAGGTCACAAGAGAAGAACTTAAAGAAGTAATTGAAGTAGGTAAAAAGGGCGCAATGGAAATTTATGAGCTTGAAAAAGCCGCTCTAAAAAGGAGGTTTTTAAATGAAAGTAAAAGTTAGAGGTATTTATTCCACAGCTATAACAAAGTTGCTTTTGGATGAAAAAATAGAAGTAACACAGGCTGCTGAAGCCATAAAAAAGGCATTAAACATAGCTGATGAAAGTAAACCTGACGTGATAATAGAGGATACTGAAACGAAAGAGGGAGTTTATATATATGGGAATGGCAGCGAAAAGATAGTTGAATTGCTAAAAGGCAAACTTAAAATGAGTATCTTTTACAAGGAAGAGATAGGGAAGATATACTGTGGTATAATAAAAAACACAGACCAAAAAGCAAAATCAATAGTTATATCGCTTCCTGATGATGAAGAAGGAGTACTTGATCTTAAAAGTTTTTGGGGATATGTCAAGCCAGGTGCAAAAATACTTGTTCAGTCAAAAGGAACTTATGATGGAAAAATAATGCTTTCCACGCAATTAAGGATATTTGGAGATAATATAATAATTATAAAGAATGGATTCACAAAGATGAGTAAAGGGATACATTCAAACGAAGGAAAAACAAAACTATACGACATAGCAAAAGGCCTAAACCTAAAGGAGTGGGGAATTCTATGGGTGCAGGGTGCAGAGGATAAAGAAGAAGAAATACTTAAACAAGAATTGGAAGAATTACAGAAAAAAGAGGCTGAAATAAATGAAAAATTCAATAATTGTACTGAACCAAGTATCATCTATGAAGGAATGAATAAATACTTTATATTATTCGATAATACTGACAAAAATGAACTTGACAAGATAAGGAAGGAGGTTATGCCTACTATAATGAATCATCATAAATTGAAATCTGCAGGTTATACTATACTTACAGATTTCGCTGAGAATCTTCTAGATAAATACTCTGATAATGAAATAGATGAAAAAATAAATGAAGTACTTTTAAGATATGGTCCTATAAAAGACAAACTTTATAGACTTGCATTTACAAGACTTAATGGAACATCATTCAAAATAGATGGAATAATTTCCGATCTAGAAATAAAAGATAACGAGGTCCAAAAACTTACAATAAGCAGCAAGAGCGAATGGGGAGAAAGAACGTATACAATTGAAAAAGACAGTGAATACGTTGAAATAGTAAGAAACGGAGAAAAGGAGAGAATGCTTATAGTGAAGCCAGAGATATTCCCTAAGTTTGCAAAACTTATAACCTTTGATATAACTGCTAAAAAAGAAGAGAATGAAATAAAAATACAGAACGAAGACAGACTTGAAAAGCTTAGTAAAAAAGGAGAAATAAGCAATGAGTTAAAGGAAAAGATGAAGGAAGTAGTAGAGGAGATGAGAAAATTATGACACTTGAGAATTATAACTACATGCATGAACTAGCAGAAAGAAAGATAAGATTAGATCAGAGAGCTGAATTCGAAGGAAGAGAAATTACAATAAAAGATAATTTAATAAACTATTCTGATGGATCTGCTTATGTTGAATTAGGCGGTACAAAAGTGATAGCAGGTGTAAAAGTAATGAATGGAACACCTTTTCCGGATAGGCCTAATGAAGGGGCACTAATAATAAATTTCGAAGTATCAGAACTTGCATCTAATTATAATGAAGACAGAATAAACTACTCGATTGAACTTGGAAGAGTTACTGATAGAGGTATACGAGAATCAAACTTGATTGACCTCACTAAATTAGTAATAGAAGAAGGAAAAACGGTATCTTTTGTTTATGTAGACATAGTCTGCCTTAACAATGAAGGCAACTTATTTGATGCAGGCAATATAGCAGCCTTAAGAGCAATTCTAAACACCAAATATAAAATAGAAGGCAAAGAAGAAACATTTGAATTACCATTAGACAAATCAAAATTAGCTATCAGCCATACATTTGCAAAGATAAATAATACTATAGTCTTTGATCCCACAGCAGAAGAAGAAAAAGCAGCGGAAGCGAGGTTTACTATAGGGATAAGCGAAAAAATAAACTCTCTACAAAAAGGCGGAGATGGATTTTTCACTCCTGAAGAAATTGATCTCTGTGTAGGCAAGGCCTTTGAATTAAGAGAAGAAAGATTTAAAAAATTAATGGAGAATATAAATAATTGATATGGAAGAGTATAACAAATTTGAAAAGGCTAGATTAGTTGGTGCAAGAGCTTTACAACTGTCGATGGGTGCACCTCCTCTTGTAAAAGTAAACAAAAAAGAGGATACATACATAGAAGTTGCAAAAAGAGAATTAGAAAAAGACGTTCTACCTATAACGGTAAAAAGAAATAAAAACCAGTAAAAATATTCTATAGCTATATATTAAATCAGCCCTATATTGATAGTAATGGCATTTGAAGGTTTATCAAGCAGATTAAAGGAAGGAATAAAGAAGCTCCTTAATTCCACAGGGAATGAAAAGATAGAAGAAGTACTTACAGATATACAGACGGCTTTGACAGAAGGAGATGTAGACAAAAATACTATAGAAAAATTAATGAAAAAGATCAGAGATGACATAAAATCAGATAAAGGTAAAGGATTAGTAACTAGAGAAAAAGTAATAGATGTCATATATAACAATCTTGTAGAGATTGTTGGAAATGAAGAGACAAAGATCAATATAGACAGTGTCCCATTTAAGATACTTCTTGTAGGTTTATTTGGTTCGGGTAAAACAACCTCAGCTGCGAAGCTTGCAAATTACTACAAGAAGAGAGGTTATAGAGTTCTGCTTTTAGGATTAGATACCTTCAGGCCTGCAGCTTATCAGCAGCTGGAACAGCTTTCAAAACAGATAAATGTAAAGATAGCAGGAGGAGGAAATGACCCAATAAAAGCTATAAAAGGTGCAATGGGCTCTTTTAAGAACTTTGATGTTGTAATTGCAGACAGTGCAGGTAGGGATATATTAGACAACGAACTTGTTAAAGAGATAAAGACAGTTAAGGAAACGCTTAAACCAAACAATATAACATTAGTCATTCCTGCAGATTTAGGCCAGAACGCTGCTATACAAGTAAAAGGATTCCATGAATTATTAGATATAAACAACATAATACTTACAAAAACGGATGGTACTGCTAATGGCGGTGGAGCGCTTACTGCTGCTTACATAAGCGGTGCAAAAGTTACTTTTATAGGAACTGGTGAAAAAATAAATGACTTTGAAGAATTTGATCCAAAAAAATTCGTTTCAAAGCTACTTGGGTTAGAAGGCTTAGAATCATTGCTGGAAAAAGCAAAAGAAGAAAATATACAGGTAAATGAAGAAAGCGCAAAACGAGTAATGAAAGGAGAGTTCAACCTAATGGATGTTTATGAACAGTATTCTTCAGCTAAAAAAATGGGCTCACCACAGAAAATAGCAGAGATGATGCCAGGAGTTCCCTCCTCTGGAAGAACAAAGGAATTACTTGAAAGACAGGAAGAAAACATCGGAAAGTTCATAACATTAATGGACTCTATGACAAAAGAAGAGCTAGAAAACCCTAAAATCATTGATGCAGCAAGGATAAGAAGAATAGCTAAAGGAAGCGGCACCTCTGAAGAGCTAGTAAGAGAACTTTTAGAGCAGTACAGAAAAATGAAAACTGTAATGAAAATGTCAAATAATAGGCAGTTTACAGGTCTTCTTAGGAGGTTCGGTATAAAAGTATGAAATGCAGTGTATGTGGAAAAGAGATAGAAACTACTTTCTTAGGTAAAATAAAAGGAAACTACCGGAAAAAAGACGGAAAACTTTCCGCAGTATGCAATGATTGCTTCAAAAAAGGGCTATAAAAATAAAGACAAAATATAAATAAGTTAAGAAAACCAAAATAATTAATGGAATACAAAAATCCCTCGTTAGCAGTTGATGGAGTAATCATAAAAGACAATCAGATTCTTCTAATAAAAAGGAGAAATGATCCATACAAAGACAAATGGGCTATGCCAGGTGGATTCGTTGAATATGGAGAAAAAACAGAAGATGCAGTTTTACGTGAAGTAAAAGAAGAAACTAGTTTAGAAGCAAAAATAAGAAGTCTTGTAGGTGTTTATTCCGATCCAAAAAGAGACCCAAGAGAGCATGTAGTATCAATAACTTATCTATTAAAGGATATCTCAGGTACAGCAAAGGGGGGAGATGACGCTAAAGAGGCAAAATGGTGGGATATAAATAAATTACCAGAGCTTGCGTTTGACCACAATAATATAATAAGTGATGCACTTAAGATTTATTATAATAAAAGATAAAACCTTTTTAATGTATACTAATTATAATCTTTTGTTAAAGGGCCCGTAGCTCAACTTGGACAGAGCGGCAGACTTCTAATCTGATGGTTGGGGGTTCAAATCCCTTCGGGCCCATATTTAATAAGAGATAATGATATCTCAGAGAAATGGCACTAACTTACTATATGAAAAAATGAAAAATAAGTTTGATGAGTTTTATGTATCTAAAAGAATGAAAACTGAAATAGTAAATACTGTTGTTAGGCATATTGAAAATTGTCTTCCACGAATACGGCGAATTCTGCGACGACTATCCCCAACTTACTCTACGGAGTTAATTTGTTTTGTTTTTATTAACCACTTAGCAAGTTTTATATAAGGTAGATTACTGCTATAGTGTTTCCAAAAAATATCTCTTTCCTTTTGATTTAATTGTGAAAGGGTTTTTTCCCATCCATCTGCAATAAATATCCTACCTATACTCCAACCAAAATCACCTGATCCCATTGGCTTAAAGGGTATCTTACCATTAGTCCTTGTTAAAAAGGACTTAAGCAATTTATTTTTAGGATCTGCGAAAGCCAAAGCATTTATGAAAACTGCCGAGCGATTTTTTTCACCATTCAATGTATCCAAAAGTTTTTTATCTCCAATCGTAGACATAACTGGTTTTAGAAGGGCACCTGGAAATCCATTCAACGCATTTATCGAAAATCCGTCATCGCTTACCATAAAAGGTTTTTTTGTTAGGTTCATGTATTGTTTTGCCTTATTAACAGCAACTTCTTCAACAGATAGAGACTGTAGCTCATCAAATTCGTAATACCTCTGTATTACTTTAATACCGTATTTTTTTAGTAAATTATGAGCTATCTCAAATTTTAGTTTATTCGTTGTTATAAAATTTATTTCCATATTCCTTGTTTAGGTCTAACTCCTTTTCTATTATCTTATTAAGCTCTTCAACTGCACTATCTAATTCTGAGTTGTTTATCTTATAAAAATTTACACCAGCCATTTTAGCTAGTTTCTCTGATTCATCCCTTTCTGCATCGATTTCAGATATTATATCCAGTAAATTGAGATTCCTCTTAACACTCACCTGTTTTTTTCGTCTATCTAGTAGCGATATAGGGTCCACATAAACAGTTATATAGGCTCCAAATTCATAGATATGTGCTTCTGGCGTAATAGTTTTTATTTTTCCAGTTTGGTAGACAAGTTCTATATTGTGAGTGTCAAATATAATAACATCTTTATTAAGTCCCTTCGCGTAATCTATAAGATTCTGTTGTATATCAAAAAGCTCGGTATAATTTAGTTGATTTATTTCAAGACCATAAGTAGCGTGTGACATTTTGGATAAAAGTTTACTTGAATGCAGAACTTCTAAAGTATAATTAGTTTTTTTAATTTTAATATATCTGTAATGGTACTCTTTCCAGTGCCTCTGGCACCATTTAAATTTATTAGCTTCGCCATATTACTTATATTATCACTGTGTATCCAACAAACTCTCCGTATAATTTTTCTGACTTATTCATAGACCTTACCAGTTCTAGAGTAGGAAGAACCGGTAGCTTATTCTCAAGGATAGATCCGCTATAGGATTCAAGTCTTTTCAAATTTTGTATACGCGTCGGTCGATAGACATGTGTTTAGACACGTGACACAACAAAACTTATAAACAAACGTCCTTTCTATTTTGTATGGACTGCTATAATTTTAAAACTTTTACTTAATTTTATCAAGATAATAACTTATCTTACCACCTTATCATATAACTTAATCCTCTTCCCTTCCTTTATAGCTTTCTGCCTATACCATAAAGTACTTTTGTTTATCTTAAGCTTTTTTCTTTTTTTAATAAGTATTCTACTTAATAATAGTAAGAGTTATATAGATAATCCACGATTAGACTCTATGGAACTTGAGGATTTATTCTATAATCAACAAATTGATTCTATAGGCTCATTTCATATACTTGTAAGAAAGATTATTGAAGAAATAGCTAAAAAAAATCAAAAAACTGCTTTTAGTTTAAATAATCTTCTAGCACTTACAAATAGCGAAGAAGCAACATTTCAATCCGCAAAAGTGATAACTAAGTATAATAATTATACGGCAGAGAGAATCGCTTATACATTAACTGATGTTGCACGATATACAAAAGATAAAGATGCTGTAATAGAATCTACAAAATTAATAGGTAGATATGATGAGGATACTGCAGAGGAAATTCTTTATCCTTTAAATGATATTGCAATGAATACAGAAGATAAAGATGCTGTAATAGAATCTATAAAAACACTAAGTAAGTATGGTAATACTAGAGGAAAAAGCATATTTTATGCATTAAGTGATATTGCAAGGAATACAAAAGATAAAGATGCTGTAATAGAATCTATAAAAACACTAAGTAAGCATAACAAAGACATAGGAGAGGATATCGTTTATATGTTAAGCGATATCGCAGTATTTGGAGATGAAATAGACATAAAAACAGCTTGTAGTATATTAAACAAGACCAACGCAGATGTATTAGACATTCTTGAAGCTAGAGATTTCATCGAGATAAGAAATAGAAAGCTTGATGATTTAATAAATGATAAAGAAAGCTTTGATGCAATAGCAGCTTATATAAAGTCTGATTTTATATTACCGACACCGAATAAAGAGAATATAGCCAGTTATAAGAATATAACTTATGAT
>JAJZWM010000016.1 GCA_021846665.1 Nanobdellota archaeon
GCTATGAAAAACCTTTGTTCTGGAGTAAATCCTTCTATTTCTCTATTTTCACTTGGATTCCTTTTAAGATAACGCTGCAAAGCATCGTAAGCTATGCTTATACCTCCAAGATCAGCAATATTTTCACCTAAAGTAAGCTTCCCGTTGACTTTAACTCCTGAAATAATTTCAAAAGTACTGTAAAAATCTGCTACTTTTTTGGCTAGGGCATTAAATTTCTTTGTATCTTCCGGCAGCCACCACTCCTTTAACCTGCCATTCCCGTCATATAACCTTCCCTGGTCATCATAACCATGTGTTATCTCATGGCCGATTACACCACCTATCCCTCCATAATTTACGGCTGCATCTTTGCTTGCATCAAAGAATGGAGGCTGAAGTATACCTGCAGGAAAAGCGAGTTCATTCCCGCTTGGATTATAATAAGCATTTACCATTGAAGGAGTCATCAACCATTCTTTCTTGTCTACTTTTTTACCTATCCTTTTAATCTGCCTTTTTATCTCAAACTTTATTGCTTTTGTGACATTGCCGAATAAATCATTCTTATCTATCTGTAATGAAGAATAATCTTTGAATTTTTCGGGATAGCCTATCTTTACATTAAGCATTGAGAACTTCTTAAGAGCTTTTTTCCTTGTAGAAGAACTCATCCATTTGACTGCTTTTAGTCTTTCAAGAAATATCTCTTTAATATCTTTTACCAGCTCGTCTGCCTTTTTCTTTGCGTCCTTGCTAAAATTCTGCTCAACGTATAATTTACCCAAAGCTTCCCCTATTGAGAAATCTATCAGCTGTATAGCTCTCTTCCATCTTGGTTCCTGAACTTTCTTACCCATAAGTTTCTTTCCAAAGAAATCAAAATGCTCTTTTTCTGCCTTTGAATGCAAAAGTGACGCTGAGTGGTTTATTATCTGCCATTTAAGGTATGCTTTTATCTCATCTATTTTGAACTTATCTTTTATTTTATTTACCTTATCTAAAAATTCTGGCTGGCCGACAACCATGAATGGGATCTGATTGCCACCGAGAGAGGAATATATCCCAAGTAAATCTATAGAATCGAATCTTTTCTTTATTTGCTGCATACTAAACCTGTTATAATTCTTTATTTCATCCCTTAGCTCAACTGAGCTACGGCTTGACTCTGCAAGATAATTTTCTATTTTTAGAATCGAATCGCAGTAATCTTTAGCCATCTTTTCATTCTCGCCATATAATCTGAACATCTTCACAATATGATCTTTGAAATCCGAAATAACCTTTGCATGTTCTTCTTTGAGGTAATAGTCTCTATCTGGAAGAGATATACCGCCCTGCATTATGTAAAAGGAATATATGTTACTGTCTTTTTTATCCTCAGCCGAGGATAATTCAAAGAAAGAGGATATACCTTCTTTCATAAGTTCCTTAATTACTGCATTTACATTATCAAAATCCTTTATTGAATCAACTTTCTGCATTAACGGTATTATAGGAGTGAAACCTTTTTTTTCTATCTCCTTGGTATTCATAAAGGAAAAGAAGAAATCTCCCACCTTTTGCTGTAATGTTCCCTTTTCTTGTTTATTATAAGCACAGGATTCTGCTATGCCCTTTAAAATTTCGAAGTTTCTGTTTGAAAGCTGTATAAATGAATCGTATCTGCTTTCTTCTTTGGGTACTGGATTCTTAGCTCTCCATTTACCGCATGCATAGTTGTAAAAGTCCTTAAATGGATCTATAGAAAGGTCCATGTAAGAAAGTGAAAATCCTATGTATTTCTTTCCTTTTTTGCTTTTTTGACTGTCCATGTAAAAACTAAGACAGCATTATATTTATTATTAACATATTCTAGACCCATCATAGTTTCCATTAAGGTATTGGTTTATTGCATATGCAAATGCTCTCAGCTGTTTTACATCCATTACCTCTAATTCATTACTGTCAAAAACTACCTTTTTTATGTTATAATCCGCAAATGCAACGTTTTTATAGGAATTATCTATTTTTCTATAAAAGACCATGTATGTATTGTCTTTTCCGCTATCCGACCTAATTTCGGCTGAGAAGTAAACTCCATTCTCATCTTTAGATAGCTTACCAAGAGGATTATTCTGCTCTATTGTATTTCTTATTTCATATGATATCGGAGTTACCATTTCCGATTCGCCTTTACTGTATATATTTACAGGAAAATAATTCTCTGGCCGGTTCAATGGCATCCAATTTTCTTTAGGCAGACTACTAAAAGCTTCTTCCAATTTTTTGCTTAGTAGCGTTCTGCTTTCAAGTATTTCTTCTAAATCTTTGTACCTTTCCATTTTTAATCACCTTTATAACGCGGAAGATCAATTCTATAAGTAACACGTTTGCAGCTAGAGAAATAATGAAAAAAAGCACACCTTGAACGGTAAAAGAAAGTTGTTTGTCTGCAGAGCTTTCTAAAAAGCTGGCTAGAACGGTACATATAAAAAGTTCAAGGTTTACTGTCTCAAACCTTAGGTAGCTAAAAATTTTGCTATCTACTTTCTTTTCAACCTTTCTTTTATCTCCAAACGATACTTCGAATTCTTCCATATTTTTAATATTTTTTCATAATTTACAGTAAAAACAAAAAAAGTTTTATTTTATAGATTAAGCAGCCCAAATGTATGGAGTTATTTTAGAAACTCGCAAGACATTTGGGCAGATTACCTTGTCTTTACAATGAGTTGGTAGGCAAAGTCATTAAATGAATATGTGCATGAAAGCATATCTACAAGTAAATCCTGCTTCAATTTATACGCTGGATTTATATGACTTTGCATAAGCTATTATGTTAGGAATACTATTTAAATTTAACCATAATTTTTATTGAAAATATACTTTTTTTGAAATTAAACTTACTTAATTTCATATTTAGATAGAATGGAGATTTAAACTAAAGAAGGGTAAAATGTCTTCTTTACGGTTATAAGTTGAATTGACAGAAAAGGTAATACAAAGGTAATACAAATAAAAGGCATTTTAAAGGTTACCCTTCAATAAAAGTTGTGGTAAAACAAGGACTAGCACAGATAATAAATTCGATAAGAGAGAATTCAAATGATTCTGTAATATTAGTTGAAGGAAAAAGAGATAAGGAAGCGCTTAGAAAAGCAGGTATCCCTGCTTATGCAATAGTCCAGGTTTCTTACAAGGACGAAAACAGGATATACAATGAGGTGCTTCTTTACCACAGAGATAAGGTAATCTTGCTTTACGACAACGATAGAACGGGAGAAAGAAAGACAACAAAACTTAAGAATTTTCTTTATGGCACAGGTTTAAAGCTATTGGATTACAGAAGCTCTTTGGATAAAAATGGTATAAAGTACATAGAAGAGATAGACAACAGGCTGGGCCTCTAAATCTGATAGACTATATATACATGCTTTTCTATACTTAGATAAGAAAGGATATGAAGTTTTATGTTTCAGTTGATTATTCTGATAGAGAAAGCAAAAAGTTTCTGCCATCTCTTCTAAAATTTCTAAAGGATAAAAAAGTAGAATTCTCGATTGAAAAAAAGGAAAAGAAAACTGAAGAGATTAATGGATTTGATATTGTCATAGCATTTGGTAGTAGTTTCAACGTACTTAGAACATTCAGAAATATGAAATCGGATATACCTGTACTTGGAGTTTCAATATATGAAAATGAATTCCTTCCAGAGATAACGCTTGATGATTTTAAAAGACTTTTCGGCATGATAAAAAATAGAGAGTACAGCATAGAAAGAAGGAACAGACTGGAAGCATTTATTGATGGTAAACCGCTGCCGCCAGTATTAAATGAAGTTGTCATAAGCGCAAACCAGAGCGCATCCGTTATTTCTTATTCGATTTACATTGACAGCAATAAAATGTTCAATGATGAAGGTGATGGCATAATAGTTTCGACACCGACGGGGTCTACAGGTTACGCTTCCTCTTCCGGCGGGCCAGTAATACTGAATGATACACATGTAATAGAACTTACACCTTTATCATCGATGCAAAGGAATAGGCCAATAATTGCAAACGATAATTCATTAATTACTATAAAGAATCTAAATTCCAAAAGCGGAATAGAGATAGTCTGCGACGGCAGATTCCGCTATCCATTCAAAGGAAAACAGATAACAATAAAGAGATATGATAGCTATGCAAATTTCATTACAATAAAAGAAATAAAGAAAACACCAATAGAGAAGATGAAAAGCAGGGAAACAAGCATACCTTATATATACGATGCACCTCCTTCAGCAAAGTTCATACTAAAACTTTTGCAGTATGAAGGGCCGTTGACACAAAAGGATATAATAAACCTGTCTTCCCTTCAAATAAGAACAGTTAGACATGCTATACTATATCTAAAAAAAAGAGATTTAATAGAAGAGAATAAAACGCTAAGAGATGCAAGATTCAGCATCTATAGGCTTAAGAATTAAGTTTCTCCTGTATTATATTATTTTTAGCTTCAAGTATATCTCTACCTATTTTAACAGGAAACTCTTCAAAGTCTTCCAGGCGCTTATATTTATCAGGCAAAGATAAAAGTTCCTTTTCAGCATATTCCTTTATTTCTTTAAGTGATGGAAAATCATAAACCAATTTGCCATCTTCAATTACAGGCACAAGAAGTCTTTGATATCCTTTATATTCTTTAATGAAAGGCCGGTCTATTACATCCTCAAGAATAAAATTGTTCCTGCTTTTGCGGTAGATCTGTTTATTGAATGGCAATGTAGTTTTATCGCTGCTGCTTATCTTTATCTTTGGTATAAATACTCCGTTTTCCTCTTCTTCTACAAGCTTGTAAACGCCGCCAAGTGCGGATACGCCTCCTTTCTTTGAAATTGAATTGAAGTTGGCTGCAGTATCCAGTCTGGTTCCCACTCCGTATATATCTATTGGTGCATTGTTCTTTACAAAATAATCTATCTGGTATTCATCCAAATCGCTGCTTGCTATTATTTTTGTATTTAAAAAGCCATTGTCATCAAGTATCCTTCTAACCTGTCTACTGAGTTGTAGGATGTCTCCGCCGTCTATTCTTACCCCTTTTAAGTCATATCCTTTTTTCCTGAGTTCATTTCCAACAATACAGGCATTCTGTGCACCTTTCAAGGTATCATAGGTGTCTATAAGCAAAACCGCATCGTTTGGAAATGATTCTGCGTATTCTCTAAAGGCTTCGAGCTCGCTTTCTCTTTCCTCTATAAACTTATGAGGCATTGTTCCAGAATAAGAGATACCAAGCTCTTTTGCAGCAGAGACCAGTGCAGTACCTGCCGCCCCCCCTATATAAGAGGCTCTTGAACTTAGGATAGCTGCATCCCTCCCATGTGCTCTCCTTGCACCAAAATCCAGAAAAGGTTTACCCTTTGACGTATATGATATTCTTGCTGCCTTGGTTGCCACCATTGTCTGAAAGTTCATAACTGAGAGAATATAGGTTTCAAATAACTGAACATCTATGGAATTTCCAGTTATAGCAATGATAGGCTCGTTAGGAAAGACAACGGTTCCTTCAGGAACCGCATTTATATTTCCTTTAAACTTAAAGTTCTGTAGATAATCCAAAAAATCATCGCTTAATGCGCCATTTGAGCTTTCCTTTAACCACTCTGCTTCTTCCTTGCTTAATCTAAAGTTTTTTATGAAATCAATTATCTGCTCAAGACCAGCAGCAACCATGTAACCTCCGAGATTTTCAGGTATTTTACGAAAGTAATAAATCTCAGTTATTCTGTTGTTTCTTCCATGATCGAAGTTTGCCTGTCCGCTTGTCAGTTCATAATAATCAAGAAACAGCGACATTTCCGAGTTATCCATCAACAATGAATTTAGATTTTCCATATTTATAAAAGAAACATTATCCATTATTAAGAAATCTAAATAGGAAATTTTTGCAGGCCTTTAAAGATAATACACCATTTTTTCCCATACTACAGACAATTTAAATTATGACTGATAAATAATTGAAAGGTAGACAATATGGAAAAAGCTTTGTTACTGGTGGATTTAATAAAGGGTTTTGGTCAGGAAGGATATGACAAAAATATGTACTGTCAAAGCGTGGAAAAAATAAAGAAAAACATTCAGGAGCTTGTAGAATATGCAAATAAAAATAATATGCCAATAATATACTGCTGTGATGCTCATCAAAGTAATGATCCAGAACTTAAAAGTAATGGAGGCCCATGGAAAGAACACTGCATGAAAGGCACGGAAAGCAGCGAGATAGTTGACTGGCTTCCTTCCAGCAGTTTAGTGAGATTAACTAATACAAATTCAAACGAAAAAATAACTGATAAAAAAGAGAACAACAACGTTTTCAGGGTTGATAAAAGAACTTATAGTGGATTTTACAATACAGCACTTGATAGTTTCTTAAAACATAATAACATATATGAGGTTTACATTGCAGGACTTGTAACAAGTATATGCGTTCAGCACACTGCTGCAGATGCATTCTTCAATGGCTACAAAATAAATATTGTAGAAAATTGCTGTGCAGATACAAGCAATGAAAAGCACGAAAATGCGATAAAATATATGAAAGACAACTACTCCGCAAAGACAGTAAAAGTGAATAAAAACAGACTGAAGTGACTCTTTAGATATGGAATTACCTGATGAATTAAAAATAAACAAAAAGGAAGTGGTTAATTACACTATTAAATGGGTAAAGGATTATTTTAAACCACTTAAAACAAGGAAAGCAATAGTTGGATTATCTGGAGGAAGCGATTCTTCATTTACAGCATACATATGCAGGATGGCACTAGGAAAGAATAATGTATTTGGAGTAGTAATGCCCTCCGATTCTAATCCAAAGGAAGATGAAAATGATGCATATGCGGTGGCAAAGGCAATTGGAATAAAAGCTAAGACGATAAGTATTTCTTCTATAATTAAAGCTATAGAAAAGGAAAATCCTGAATTAAAGAAGGAAAAAAACAGAATTGCAAGAGCAAACATAAAAGCTAGGTTGAGAATGCTCCTTTTGTACAAGGAAGCAAACGAGTCAAATGCTATAGTTGCAGGAACAGATGACAGAAGTGAACATGCCTTAGGATATTACACAAAATACGGAGATGGGGGAGTTGATATAAACGTACCTGAACATCTGTATAAAACACAACTAAGACAGATATTGCTTTGGCTGGGAAAAGACAAAAATATGGGAATATTAGCAAAAATAGCAGAAAAGACACCATCCCCACAACTATGGAAAGGACAAACAGCTGAAAATGAGCTTGGTCTACTTTACGAAGAAATAGATAAAGTACTTTATTCACTTAATGAAAAGAAGATACAAAAGCCTGAAAAAATTGAAGAATCTACAGGCATAAAGAAAGAAAAGATAATTAAGATTATTAACATGATAGAAAGAAATGCACACAAAAACATGTTGCCCCCCTCTCCACCTGTAAGATATTTTAAGTAAGGAAAACATTAATTAAAATGAAAATAAAGATAATTTCAAAGAAAAATTACCCTGAACTTAAAAAACTTTACAGTAAATTTGATATTTCAGACAACGCAGAAGTATGTCTTGCAGTTGGCGGTGATGGCACTTTTATAAAGGCCGCGAATGAATTTGATGGCCTCATACTACCGATAAGAAGCGCAGAAAAGAATAGTACTGGGTACTACGCAGATGTTGATCTTAATCAAGTTGACTTTATAATTAAAAGCCTACTGTCAAAAAACTACAAAGTAGAAGAACTTGGAAGAAAGGTAGAAGTCGACTACGAAAAAAGCAAGTATTATGGGGTAAATGAAATTCTTTTGAAAAATATACAGGGAGAGGTTTACTTTAAACTTTATTATGATGAAAAAGGAAGAAGAAGCAAGCTTTATGAATATACTTTGAGTGGAGATGGACTTTTAGTAACAAGTGCAATAGGTTCTACTGCTTATAATAGAACTGCAGGCGGGCCGATAATAATGGATAAAAATGTCTTATGCCTTACATTTCTTTCAATAGAGAACCCCCTTACTAATTCAGTTATATTAAGAAAAGATGAAAAACTGCATGTTGAAATAGAAAAAGGAATAGGAGTACTTAGCTATGACGGTATAGTTATAGGTGACCTTAATCAAGGGAAATCTTTTGATATCAGACTTTCAGATAGGAAAGTAAAAGTTTTGAAGCTGAACAACAGGAATGAAGAATTCTCAGAAAAGCTTTTAAGAATAATAAAAAGCAAGATGAATTAACTAACCCTTTTTTATCAGTTATTAGAGGTATGTAATATCAGGAAAATAGAATTTAGTGGCAAAACCCTTAAGTATTTGGAACGCGAAAAATAGGGTGGATTATATTATGCCAAAGCCATACTTCCTGCGGAAAGAAAAGCATCGTTGCACCTCCTGCCTCCAAGTATGCCCACACAAATACGAAAATCAGCAAAACAAAAAGCAGAGGGAAAATAATTTTATAAACTAACTTACCTTTTATTGCTATCATTACAGCAAGATAGAATTCAAGGAAAAATGCACCTACTAGGATTACTACTCTATAACCAGCATGGCCGGAGGATCCTATGGGCGAAGAATAAGTTCCTGCCATCGAAATCAAAAACAATGCTATCCAAATTACTGCAATCAGGTACTGTTGCTTACCTGTTATATAAGAATATATAATCAAAGACACTGCAAAAAGCAAGGTCTCATACATGAAGATAATCAGGCTGAATGTATCTCCTACTAGCTTAGCATATACAAAAGGAGTAATCAAAACTATTAAAGCAGAAAGCAGGATAAGAATAATTTTATTTATTTTACCATTAAATAACGAGACATGATTCTTAGATTTTTTCATAGATATAGAATACCTAATTATAGCTTATAATTTTAAAACTATTAATATACTTTCATAATTGTTTATTTACTAACTAAACAAAAACATATTTAAATTATTGTAGATATAGAAAATGATGACAAAAATGTTATTCTTCGTTATAAGTGCAGACGCAGAAAAGATAAATACGGCAATTAACTTCTCTTCTAGAAGAAAAGAAAAGGGAGATGATATAAGATTTCTAATATTCGGCCCAGCAGAAAAGTTTATAGCAGAGCATGAAGATCTCATTGAAAATCTTGATAAGGCTAAGGAAGCAATAAAACCAAAGAGCTGCATATTTATAGCGCAGCAAAACAAGCTTGAAGATAAATTAAAAGACCACTTAGAATTACTTCCTGCTGGAGAATACCTATCAAAAGAGATAGAAGAAGGTTTTTCGGTTATAACTGTTTAAACAATCAAACTTTTAGTTTTATGTAAACCATTCTTAAATTGATTTAACAGTTTTTTCTAATCTGTTTAAAGCTTCCGAAATCTCATCTTTTTCTATAGCAAGAGAAGGCCTAAACCTAATTCCTTTTTCCCCTGCTTTAATGGCTAGCATATTATTTTCCCTATAAAGCTTGTCTATAAACCTGTCTCTCTCAGCAGTATCCTTCAAATCAAAAGCTACCATTAAGCCCCTTCCTCTTGCATTGTATATCTTTTCAGGATATCTATCTTGTAAATCCTGTATCCCTTTAAGCAGCTCTCTTCCTCTTATTTCTGCGTTTTCTACAAGATTATCCTCCTTTATTATTTCAAGATAACGTGTGGCTCTAACCATGTCTGCGAGGTTCCCTCCCCATGTCGAATTTATCCTGCTAGGAACATGGAAAACATGTTCTTCTATGTCTTCTATTCTATTGTTTACCATTATACCGCAAACCTGTAGCTTCTTTCCGAAAACCAATATGTCTGGATTGAAATCAAAATGCTGATATGCCCACCATTTTCCAGTTATGCCCATACCTGTCTGAACTTCATCAACTATAAGAAGCATATCATTATCATCTGTAAATTTCCTTAGCCTCTGAAAATATTCCTTCCTGAAGTGGTTATCACCTCCTTCAGCTTGTATTGGTTCTATTATAAGGGCCGCTATATCATCCTTATCCTTTCTGGCGAATTCTTCCGCTTCTTTAAGACTTTTATTCTCAAGCTCTTCTACTTTCCTTAGATTTTCTTCATTCAATGGAAATGTTATCTTTGGATTAGTAATTCTAGGCCAATTGAACTTAGGGAAGTACTTTATTTTATTTGGATCAAATGTATTAGTAAGTGAAAGAGTATAACCGGATCTGCCGTGAAAAGCCTCTTTAAGGTGCATTATTTTCTGCCCTTTTTCCTCCTTATTACCCTTGAGGAAGTTCTTCCTTACCTTCCAGTCAATTGCAGTTTTAAGCGCATTTTCAACCGCCAAAGCTCCACCCTCAATAAAAAAGTAATGCTTCATATGTGGGGGGGCTGCTATTTTGTCCAAGGCATCGACAAATTCTGCCATTTCTACAGTATATACATCACTGTTAGTGGGTTTGTTTATCGAAGCCCTCTGTAACTTCTTTAGAAATGAGGGTTCAAACATCTTGTCATGATTCATTCCTATTGTTGATGTTGCAAAGAATCCGAAAAAATCCAGTAGTTTCTTATCATGTAAAGAATCATAAAGCCATGACCCTTTCGATTTCTCTAGATCTAAGACAAAATCATAACCATCAGCAAGTATGTGTCTGCTTAAAATAGAATGAACCTCTTCTGGCTTTATCATAATATTTATAGATTATGATAGCATTTAATAATTTGCTCATATTTTATAAGATATTTAAACGGATCTAATCTATTAGTTTAATGGGTTGTATAAGCTTAAATAAAATTTTGGAGATAGCTTCTGAAGAGCAAAAAGAAGAGATAGAAAAAAATAAAGAACTAGAGAGAAAGGTTTGCTTCCTAGCAGATAAGAAAACAGGATTAAAAGAGATATATAAAAGATTGATTTACAGAGAGAAAGGAAATCTTTATATAGAACTTGATGAAAAACAGTTTAACAAATATGAAAAGCTGAAAGCTATTGTTAAAGATAGTTTGAAAGCCGGAATTGTGGGTAGCATGGCAGGAACATTGCTTTATGTATACTGTGGTAATTTAATTCCCACCCCAACTTATTTATCTGTATTCTTATCTTCTGCTGCTCTTTACGGGATGTCTGCTTTTCTCTATAAAAGATTTGAGAAAACTTTCGGAAATGAACTTGCAAAGAAAGGAAGAAACCTGATAGAAGCATTAAACGATCTTTATTTAATAAAATCAAAGGAGTACAAAAACGCTTATATAAGGTGGTAATTAATGGAATACAAAAGCCTTGGAAATACAAAAGAAAGGCTCTCTTATATAGGGATAGGAACATGGCAATTAAGTAGTGACTTTGAAGAAAATAAAAAGGCAATAAACCTTGCAATAGAAAAAGGAGTAAATCTAATTGATACTGCTGAAATATACGGAACAGAAAAAATTGTAGGAGATATAATAGAAGGAAAGGAAAACCTTTTCGTAGCTACAAAAGTATGGGCTACACACTTTAGATACGATTCCGTTATTAAGGCCTGTGAAAGAAGCCTTAAAAATTTAGGCATAAAACAAATAGACCTCTACCAGCTCCATTGGCCAAATCCAGGAATAAATATAAAAGAAACAATGAAAGCAATGGAAAAACTTGTTTACGATGGAAAGATAAGGTACATAGGAGTCAGTAACTTCAATGAAAAAGAACTTAAGAACGCACAAGAAGCTATGTCAAAGTATGAGATAGTTTCAAATCAAGTTGAATATAATCTTATTCAAAGAACACCTGAAATATATTTGATTGATTATATGAAAAAACAGAAGATTACGCTTTTAGCTTATAGTCCATTTGCGCATGGAGCTATATTTAAGAGAAAATATAACAATGTAATCAAAAGTTTAAATGAATTAGGTGAAAAATATAATAAGACGGCAGGACAGTTACTCCTAAGATGGCTTATGCAGAAAGACATTGTAATACCTTTAACAAAAGCCAGCAATCAAAAACATATGTTAGAGAATATTGCTGCAACTGATTTTAACATAAACCAAAAGGATATGGGGGTTATAGATAATCTCACTCCAAAAAACAGCAACTTGGGTTTAAGCAGATACAAAAATTTAATAAAAGGTTATCTACTTTTTAGGAGTTTGTTGAGGCTTTAGTAAAAAGCTTTTAATATATCCTTGTTTATATAATAAATAGTATCCATTAATTTTTCAGAATTGGTAAAAATAAGTGAACTAGAAAAGCGCTTAAAGATACCCTTTCTGATGTTTTATAAATAAAAAAGTAAAGGAGGATTATGGAAGAAAATAATAAACATATAACATGGCAAAGTGAAAACTGTCTGCTTTGTAAGTATTTTATACCAAATGATGTAATAAACGCAGACATATTAGAAAGGGGAAAATGTGCGCACCCATCACTCGTTAAATTTAATTTGGTTGTTTC
>JAJZWM010000017.1 GCA_021846665.1 Nanobdellota archaeon
ATAAGTTTACCTATCTGTTCATCTAAGTATTCCATCTCTGCTAGGTATTCCTTTCTTATGTTTTTTATTGAATTCTGGCTGATAGGCTTTATTCCAGTAACATTGTCCCATACCTCTTTAGAATTGTAGTTTCTGTAAGGCTCATGGACTTCCAAAAAGTTAATAAATCTGAAGAATTTGCTTTCCCAGTTGCCGTTTAAAAGCATCTTATTAGTAAGTTCAGCTCCCTTATCCATTGGAAAGTTTATTACTTCGCTGATTAATTTTTCTCTCTTTCTTAGTTTTGCGAATTCAAGTATCTTTCCGAATTTCCCTTGCTTTATTAGCTTAAATGCAATTTCCTTTGGGCTTGCTCCAAGTCTTCTAGCTTCCTGGAATACTGGATCCTCCTTGCTTACAGGAAAAGGATCTATCATGAAAAAGTTTTGAAAGCCAATGTCAAAAGCCGTTTGTACAGAAACCATTGGATTATTTGAAATCCCCAATGTATTGTAACCTCTATTTGAAAAGTACTCTGCTAGTCTTTCAGCCTTTAAGTCTAGATTGAATTTTGTCAAATCCAAAAGCTTGTCCTTCTCAGTTTCGTGAACCTTATGCTCATTTAAGTACAAGCCTGTAAACAATGAAACATGCGAAGGAAAAGTCCATGAGGAAGGTGCTATTGCGTTTTCATATACAACCGCATCCTCTTTAAGCTTCAGTAAATTAGGAGTTTTAGCTTCTCCACCGTAGATCTGCATTATGTCCTTTCGCAAACTATCACAAACTATCAGTAAAACATCTGGTTCCATTATTAACTTAGAGTAAATGTAAATTAATGCTTTAGCTTAATAGTTTTTTGTACTCCCTTATTAGCGTTTCACGGCATTTATCCCAGGAGAACTCTTCCTTTACCTTCTTTGCTTTCTCAGTAAATTCCTTTTGCAGTTCATTGTAGTCTTTTGTAATTATGTCATCAAGTTTATCAATTTCAATGGCATATTTTTTTACTTCTTCAGGTATAACTGCATCCTTATATATGAAAGAAGGTACACCGCAGGCTATGCATTCCAATAATGGCAAGCCAAAGCCTTCATAAGAAGTAGGATAAACAAAGAAGTCAAAGCTGTTTATAACCTTTACAATCTCCTCTTCAGGTATTTTCTCTTTGAAGATTATGCTCCCAAACTTTTCGTATTTTTTCTTTAGTAAAGGGTAATCTTCATTGTTTCCGAATATTACAAGCTTTAGTTTTGCATTTAAAGAAGAGGCTATAAAATCTTCAATCAGCTTGTCAACTCTTTTTCTTCTGTTAAAGCCACCGAAATAGCCTATTATCCCTTCCTTTTTAACTTCTAAAGGCTTGAATTTATCCTCTATGCCATGGTTGTCGACCACTATTTTTCCAGGATCTGTTTTAAGTATGTTTATTAATTCATCCTTAGTTTGAGTGCTGTTTACCATTATTGTATCAGCACGTTCAACAGCAAACCTGAACTGCTTCCTAAAAGACATTCCGCGCAAACTACCATAAACTCCTTTAACCTTCATAGTACCGAAAACTGCTAAATCATGCACTGTAAGGATTATTTTCCTTTTTCTCAGTTCTTCAGTTTTAACCATCACTTCAGGCTGAGTGAAATGAAGCAATTTACCAAGCTCTTTAGCGTTTTTTTCAAGTACTTTTTTCCTGCGGAACTTCTTATTTAGGTATTTATCCAATAGGCTTTCATTTTTAAGAGACTTGGAAAAATCTATTGCATTCTTTATTTCTTTTATTTTAGCCATTTCATAGTTATATCTAGGAATGCCACCTTTGCTTGGATCAAAAGTCTCTGCTATAAGCGTTATATCCATATTAAATAAAGAAATCCTCAATTTAAATTAGTAAAAACATACAATAAACATTGAAATGCCGGGATAGCGCAGCCTGGTAACGCGTCGGTCTCGAGAACCGATTTCCGCAAGGATTCGCAGGTTCAAATCCTGCTCCCGGCGTTTTAAATTTGTTTAAAATTTTCCTTTAAAACAACGCTTTAAAAAATTACAGGGTAATTTACGTTTAAAATTAATTTCGAAAAGAATTAACTAAACTTTTATCTAATCTGGCAGTGAAATGGATATGAGAACAACATATGATAATATAAGAAGTAAAAAAATTCATATTTTGTTTTAGAAAATTATCTTCATAGTAAAGGATAGGAAACTCTTATCAATTTATGCAGTTTATTTCGTTCTTAAATCTGCGTATTGGGTCCTTTATTTTTAATAGAAAAGCATTAATAATAAATTACTTCATAGTAAAATATGACAGATAAATTTGAAATGCCTTTGAAATTGGCAATAAAAGGAAAGAATTTGTTATCCTATTTAGAAAAAGCTTCATCTATTCGGGACTGTATGCCGAAATCACTAATCTCTCAAAAGGATATAAAAATCAATATAAGGTAGAAATTTATAGACCATTCCTTTTTCTTTACCTGGGCCAATTTTATACTTTTATTGAGGAAGAAGAGATGTACAATAACTTAATTTTCACAGCAGAACCGTTTTCATCTCCAAAGTGTGTTGAGAAGATATCAAAAACGTTAAAGGAAAAGTTGGATGATATTATTATAGTAACGCTTAAATATAAACAATATTATAATTATTGATGGATTCTAAAGATCAAGAGCATAAAGAAGGGAAAAAAGAAAATGTGGAATTAAAAGAAGAAAACAAAGTTAGCAGTTCAAATGAAAACGAATCTCATAAAAAAGAAAATGAAGTAAAAAATCAAGATAAAAAGAATATTAAATTGCCAGTATTTGCTGTAATTATCGGTGTAGTAGTTATAATTGCAGTGATATTAACATTATTCTTTGTTTTTCATGTTGGAAAAACAGCGCAAATAACATCCTTTACTCCGATAAATTCTTTTTCTCCATCATTTCTTTCTAATATATTTGGAGGGAACTGGACAACGGTTGCAAATAAATCTGCTAATTCTACAGTTATTAAACAAGATGCTTCTCAGTTTCCACCAGGTACATTAGGAGCAGCAATAGAGCAGTTTATACCATCTTCGGAATTATCTCTTATAGCAGCTAATAATACTGCAAATGTAACCGAATTTTCCTCAGAAGTCTTCTATTTGAATTCAAGTAATTCAGTTTCTCCTTTGTTAAGCCAAATGAACAGCTCTGTGGATACTCTTTTGGCTTCAAATCAGAATAATACAAAAATAGAAAGTAATTACTCTGTCATAGGAAGCTCAAAAATGATATACATCAATATAATAGAGAATTACAATACTTCAAATAAAACGAGATCAAGCGAATTATATATAGGCAATGGTAAGGATTTTGTGATTGACTCAATAAATAACGGAAACATAACCTACAATCAAGCTAAAAGCTTGGCAACTTATCCATTTTCGAAACAGTAGATGTTAAAAGTAAGAGAGTTAACTTTTCATTTTTAAGTTTATCTCTTTTATTTTTTCTGATTTATCAAATTTAAAATTCGCTTCTATTTTTCTGCCTTCTAAAACATAAGGTATCCAGATCCTATCATCTTCCCACATCTCATTGAAAGGTATGCTGTTTATATCAAACCATTTAGGTAACATTTCTTCGCTTTCTGAAGGCTCTCCTTCCCATTTTTTGCATAGAAAAGCATGCATTTCTTGGTTGAATTCTTCTTTTCCATCAAAGAAGAAATCTATAACAGCAGCTTCATAGTATTCTACTGGCAGAACATTTATCTCTTCCTTAGTTTCCCTGAGCATAGCTTCTTCAATGGTTTCGCCATCTTTTAACTTTCCGCCGGCGCCATTCCATTTTCCAACGCCAAAGCCACGTTTTTTCATGGCTAGCAATACCCTATCCTTGTCAAATAAAATACAAAGTGTTACTTTTCGTAGTTTGTTATTCCCCATAGCCTAACCTACAAAGCGGAAACTTAAATATGTTATCTGTATAATTCAATCTATGGAATTAAAAGATCTAAAGGAAAAAGCAAGAAATTTCATAGATGAGAGAGACTGGAGAAAGTTTCAAACAGCCAAGGATTTGGCAGAGGACATATCTGTAGAAGCTAATGAATTATTGGAGTTGTTCCTTTGGAATGATGGAAAGGAATTAGACAAAAAAGCAAGAGAAGACAAGGAATTTCTGCAGAAGATAAAGAATGAAACAGCAGATGTGTTTTTTGGCTGCTTAGCGATGGCAGATCATTTAGATTTTGACTTAGAAGAGGCTTTCTTGTCAAAGATGAGCCAGCTTGAAAAAAGATACAAAGTAGAGGAAGTAAAAGGCAAGTCGGTAAAGATAGATGAAGAGCAGTGGCTTAAAAAGAATAAATTCTAGTAATTTCCTTCATTAAATAGCCAATACATTGTTTTTAATGTATTCCATTGCAAGGTGATACAAAAGCAAAAAGTATCACTTTATAAGGAGATACATTTAAGTACAATTTTTGCCGTTAGCTTTAAAATAATAGTTCTAATTATGAAACTTAAAGTTTAAAATTAGTTTTATAATTGAAACTAATCTCATTTCAATGCGTAGTCTCTGAGAAAACTTTATTTTATCTATAATCTGCTTTAGTTATCTGTTTTTCTTATGCAAAGTATTAGTATTTATTTCATTTATTGGTTATTCAAGTCTGTCTGTAATGCATTAAACAACAGAAGTTTCAAGGTATTTTACTGTAGTTTAATCTTTTATATTTGATAAAAAATTCTATTCTATTATGCCTTACAGTGTAGTTATAGGAAGAAACGAGCAGGATCATAAAGATTACGGAGATTTAGCCACTACTCTAATAGGCAAGCAGTACATAACGATGGGTAATGTCATCAGTCTTGGTAATAACATAATGCTTGATGCCCTAAGGCCGCATGTAGTTTTAATAGCTGGAAAAAGAGGTTCGGGAAAAAGCTATACTATGGGAGTGATAGCGGAGGGTTTAGCCTCGTTGGAAGAAGATACAGCAAACAGCATTACGTCATTGATAATAGATACGATGGGCATATACTGGACGATGAAGAATCCGAATTACAAGGAAGCGGATATTTTGAAGCAGTGGGGTTATCAGCCGACTGCTTTCAAGAACATAAATGTATTCGTTCCCAAAGGTGCGTTTGACAGGGTAAAAGAGGAAAACGTGGAAATGGCAGATTATCCATTTTCAATATCTGCAAACGAGCTTTCAACAAGCGATTGGTGTGATATCTTCAACTTTTCAATAAATGATGAGCATGGTATACTGATAAATCAAGTATTAGAGGCATTGGAAGAAGACAAGCGAGTATACGACTTAAAGGATATAATAGAAAACATAAACGCGCAGGTAACAACCTCTGATACTGTAAAAGAAGCCGTAAAGGAAAGATTTGAAGCCGCTTTGGAATGGGGATTATTTGAAAAAGAAGGAACTAAAATTGAAGATCTGCTTGTTCCTGGACACATAAATATACTTGATATAAGTCTTTATGCCCATTCTTTGGGTGAGTTTAGCTTAAGGGCATTAGTAATAGGTATTCTATCACAAAAGATTCTTGAGATAAGAACCGAGCAAAGAAGGATAGAAGAATTAAACGAAATAAATTCAACGGAAATAACAGAAGAAGAAAGGAAAAAGACTATACCAATAGTTTGGTTATTCATAGACGAAGTTCATGAGTTTTTACCTGCAAATGGTACAACGGCTGCTACCGCTTCGCTTTCCAGAGTAATAAAAGAAGGAAGACAGCCCGGCATAGGATTAGTGATTGCTACTCAGCAGCCTGGAAAGTTAGATACAGATATAATAACCCAGTCCGATATAATAATATCACAGCATGTAACTGCAAAGTTAGATATAGATGCATTGAACACAGTAATGCAGACTTACATGGCATCTGATATACGAAAGTATTTAGTAGACCTGCCAAGATTGCCAGGAGCATGTATAATACTGGATGACAATTCCGAAAGAATATATCCTGTGCAGATAAGACCTAGACTTACATGGCATGGCGGAGAAACTCCTAAGTCAATAAGCAAAAAGGCACAGAAGTAGAAAGAATAAATGGAAAAATATTATATATTTGGTATAATTGCCGCAGTTGCGGTGTTTGCTTTTGTATTACTGCTTTTTGGTGTGGGAAAAAGCAGCAATCAAACTACAGGTGTGCCGCAGCAGGCTTATGGTGTTGCAAATTCATCGCTGAAAAACGCTATCTATAATGATATTTTAGGATTGCAGACCTCTCAAAATATAATACCAAGCGGCAAACAATTGCTTTACAATGTAAATTATAGTCTTTCAACCTCAGCTTCTTTATCAAATGGCAGTGTATCAAATAGCACAGAAAATGCAAAGGGATACATAACGTTAATGCATGGATTAAACGGAAATTCAGAAGCCTTTTCAAATTTTACAATAACCGTTCCACTGCCTTCTGGCATAGGATATAACTTAACCTCTCTCTCTTATGTTTTTGCCATTGAAAATAACACTTACCTGTGCTTAGGTTCGTCTTCTACACTTGGAAAGGTATCCTGTGAGTCATTTAATCAGAGCACTAAAGCTTTGAATTCCGCTCTTCTTTCTTCTATAAATATTAGCAAAGTTTCATTGCTTGAAGCTTATAATACCACGTATAAAGGCTATCCTTGTCTTTTTACGGTTTCCACTTTTTCAATGGGAATAAACAGCAGCAACAGTTCCTTTATATCAAACAAAGCCGGGAAAGAAGATTTATCTGGGGTACTAACAAGCTGTTTTTATAGAAATTACAATATAACTGTTCTAAACAGCATGGCCGCTGATATTTCAGTTTCTATGCAAATAAATGGAACCAATCTTACTTCAACGTCTTTTATCAGCTACAATGAATCTCTGTCAAAAATAAGCGATTTCAGTTATAACATAAACGAAAATAGTCTTCCAAATAAAAGCATCTGAAAAATCTTAACTTTTTATTAATAGCATAAAGAAGAGCACTTTTTTACTTACCATTCTATGTTTTGATTAAATTGCATTCTACATTGAAATATCTTTAAAAATTGAATCTTAAAGATTTTACGAATAGGTAAAAACTTGAATTGTCTAATTGAATGGCTAAATTGAAGCATTTTTATTGTGTAAAATGTCAAGGGAATGTTAATTAACCTTGAAGCAAATTAAAAGAGTATGATTTCATTTCCTTTCAAATCAATGAGAAGCGGACAGAAAGAAATAGCGGAAGCTGTTGAAAAAACCATAAGGAAAAGAGGAAAGCTGATAATACAGGCTTCAACAGGAATGGGAAAAACTGCAGCAGTTCTTTATGCTGCAGTAAAGGCTGCAAAGGAAAACAACTTAAAGGTTTTATTTCTTACAGCAAAGCATACGCATCAAAACATTGTATATGATACAATGAAAAGGATAAACGATTCTTCCTCTGAAGATATAGGCTTTGCAGGTATAAACGGAAAAAGGTCTATGTGTCTTTTTGAGAACAGTGTTGAACCTTCCTTGTTTATAGAATTCTGCAGAGCAGTTAGGGAGCAGAACATGTGCGATTTTTATAGCAATACCTTCACAAAAAACAAAGACGTTAAACCTGCAGTTATTGAAGCATTATCCGGGAATATATCAGATCCAAAAAGTGTAATGGAAACCGCAAGGGAGTTTGAGCTTTGTCCTTACGAGCTTTCACTGCTAAATGCTAAGCAATCTACAGTAGTCGTTGCAAACTATTCACATGCCTTTGATCCAAGCATAGCGCTTGGTTTTACAATAAGAACAGGAATAGATCCCGGAAACACTATATTAGTCGTGGATGAAGCCCATAATCTCCCTGCAAAGATACTTGACATGAATTCATTTTCAATATCTCAAAGAAACCTTGAAAAAGCATACTCAGAAGCGAATTTAGCTGGCTATAATGACATTGCTGTAAAGATAGATAAAATAATAGCAGAAATAAGAAATGTTACAAGGGAAAGTGCAGTAGATATAAAAGGAATATTCAGTGAAGCGGATTTAGATAAGATGGATGATATAGTAAAATTTCATGAAAAAGGATACAACATACCTGCATCTTTTATATTAAAGAATTTCACGGAAAAATTACTTTCATCAAGAGAAGAGGATATAATATATGTTTCTATAGATGAAAAGGGCAGGAGGATAAACGTAAATTCACTGGATCCAGCAGATTATTCACAGGGGGTTATAGATTCATTTTATTCTACAATACTAATGAGTGGGACTTTTAGGCCGATAGAGATGTTTTCAAACCTCTTGGGTTTAGAAAACCATGAGAACTTAGAAGTAAAGGGAGATTCTGTAAACGACAACAGGCTTATGTTAATAGACAAGGAGGTCACATCAAGGTTTTCTTCAAGAGAAGAGCAGTATTCTGTTATAGCGGATTCTATAAATGATATAATGGAAAAAGCAAAGTACAACATGATATTTTTCTTTCCTTCTTATTCTTTTATGGAGAGAGTGTACCCTCTAATAAATGAGAAAGACAGGATAATAAAGGAAGAACAGAAGATGGAAAGAGAGAGAAAAAATGAGATAATAGAAAAGTTATCTCTCTCAAGTTCCGTCCTTTTTGCAGTAATGAATGGAAACTTTTCAGAGAGTATAGGAATAAAGAATAACATGATAAAGCTAATAGGCATAGTCGGTGTGCCATTCGAGCCGCCGTCTATAAAGCTAAGGGCGATGCAGCTTTACTATGATAAAAAGATGGGTAATGGTTTTGAGTATGCACAGGTTCTTCCTGCAATGATAAAAGTAATGCAAGCTGCAGGTAGAGGAATACGGTCTAAGAACGATAAGTGCGCAATATTGCTAATGGACTCAAGGTACGATACACCAATATTCAAAAAGTATCTGCCTAATGATATTATTACTATTGATAGAGACCCCATCTCTATAATAAGGGAAAAAGGCTTTGCTTAGGATATAGAGCTGCCTTCCTTTATATCCTTGTCTACAGTTAAAAGTGAAAGGTTCCCTTCTTCATCAGAAGCAGCTAAAAGCATGCCCTGCGATTCCAAACCCATCATCTTAGCTGGTTTCAAGTTATCTATTATTATTATCTTCTTTCCAATAAGATCGCTACTTTTGTATTCTTTCCTTATACCGCTTAGAATCGTTTTCTCTCTATCTCCCAAGGAAACCTTTATTTTTATCAGCTTGTTGCTTTTCTCCACGTCTTCCGCTTCAAGTATCTTACCTACCTTTAAATCGATTTTCCTAAAAAGATCAACGTCTATTTCTTCTTTTGTCATCATTCTTCTACGTTTGAAAGATAAGCCGACATTCTTTCAATCATTTTTCTCATGTCTTGTATAAGCAGATTGTAATTCTTTACGTATTCTCTTTGAGTTTCCAATGCCTTAGAATAACTTTCCAAATCGGCCTGTGATTGTGTTATTCTTTTCTCTAGTTCTTTAATGTCATCAAGCACTTTTTTGAAGTCACTCATTTTTATGAATGCTATCGATTTGCTGTTTGATTCTAACCTTAAAGCATCAAGAACACTTATCCCTGCTGATCTTACTGGCTGAAGGTTAATATCAGGGATCTTTACACTTGGAACAGGTATAAGAGGAATTGTATGGCTGGACTTTTGCTGCTGTTCTGTCTGGATTTCTTGATTAACAGGATTTTGAGCAGCAGGTTGTGCTACCTGTTGATTAACTTCTTGAGCAGTGTTTTCAGGTTCAACTGGCTTAAGGTTGCTTTCCTTATAATAAGGATTGACTGGTTCTTCTTTTTTCTTCTTGAAAAGTGCCATATTAATTAATTATATATGGGTATATAAAAGCTTTAAGATTTTAAGCTTTTAATTTCAATACTTTACATTATTAATATGCATTTGAAAGGAAGGGTAGGTGGAGTTGTAAACCTGTTTGCAATAACGTTTGCTGTTTTGTTTATAGCAATACAGATAAGTACCTTCGTGTCAATTCTGCAGATAAAAAGGAGTTTTACATGGCTTTTCAAAAGGATTATTGCAGTAAAAGTCGAGAAAGTTTAATATTTTAACGTTCGATCACTAATTTTATATGTAATATGCTAAAAAGCGCCAATAGTCTAGCAGTATAACTCTGGCTTCCCAAGCCAGCGACCCGGGTGCGAATCCCGGTTGGCGCATTTTTATTGTATTTTAAATGCTAAATAGATTGTAAACCAATTTTATATAGAGATATTGTACAATAGTGGTTTTAGCTTTTTATTAGCTTTAATAATTTATTCCTATATTCTTTTATTTCTTTTGTGCTAAGTTTGTTTATTATATTAATTATATCATTTACAATAATTTTAGCATTTCTGAGTTCTTCTTGTAATTCATCATCACTTACAGTCTTCAAATAGTACTGTGCGTCTATTCTAAGTTTCTTAGCTCTTTTTACTCCTTTTAAATCAATTGATTTATCCATTAAGAAACCTGCGATCTCAAGAGAGCATTCATGATTTTCACTTTTTACCCCTAATTTTAAAAGTAGAGAATAAAGTGCGTAATATTCTGCGTAGTATATCATAGATGTTGCCCATACAAAATCTTTCTGGCCAAGAGTCATTTCAGCAGATTTCAATGTTTGAATAGTAATTTAGTAAAAGAGGATTGCATGTTTTCATTTGGTTCTATAATCTTTGCACCGGCTTTTTTGAAGCACCAAACAATTTTACTTTCCATAATTTTTAATTATCTCCTGTAAGAATATTTCTACTCCTTTTATTATTATGTGGTTTTTTACTATTTCTTTAATAACTTCATTTCCTGCTTTAAGATTTTCTAAAAACATCTCTTTTGTCATTTGAATATTATGTATTTTAATAGGCAAAAGGTATGTAGGAAGTTCTTCTCTGAGATTTTTATCGGAAACAATAATTAAATCTAAGTCACTGTCTTTTGAATAATTACCTCTCGCATAACTGCCAAATATTGCTATCATGTCTTTGTTTTCATCCTCTTCTAACATTTTAAAAAAATGTTTAAATGGCGTTTGTTCTACAAATCTTATTTTTTTCATTATTTCTGCGATAGATAAAAAGTCAAGCAATTCTGCATTTTCTGTATTAAGTTTTAATATTTTCGAACGGCCGCTTTCTATGTATTTTATCAAACCCAAATCGATTAATTCTTTAACTAATAAGCTCGATGTGGCAGGGTTTAAGTGAAGTTTCCTTGCAATCTCTCTTACGTTAATCAAGCTATCATAATTTAAGAACAGTAAATTTAGTATGTCTAAATACATAAACATATGTTTATATTTATTAATCATATGTATATATTGAATAAACATATATAAATGCCTTCTTATTATTATAACTTGTTTATAAATAGGCAAATACACTATTTTCTAACTAAAAATTAATAAAAAGGTATATGCATATAACCATCTCTTCTATATTATAATTATGGCAACAGAAAAAACAAAAATAATTAGACCTGATAAAATAATAGTAAAGGACTTGACATTAAGAGAATCTGCAGACAGATTATTTGAGGTCTTGAATTCTAGCAAAGAAAATAAAATTATTATTGACTTTTCAAAAACAGAATTTATGAGCAGAGCTTTCGCAGATGAATATTTAAATTAAAAGCAAAAAACCACAAAATCAATAACAGAGAAAAACTTAAAAATAAACGTAAAGAAAATGATCAGTATTGTTGAAGCTTCAAGAAAACATAAGCGAACCTTAGCTTTTCCAAATATACAGCCTACTCACTTAAAGAATACCTTCTGAGTAAATATTAATTTTA
>JAJZWM010000018.1 GCA_021846665.1 Nanobdellota archaeon
TAGATGATTTAGTCTTTCTTTGTATCTTTGCTGGTATTTTCTACTTTTTCGTTCTTTATTTCTGTTTTTGCGGGATTATCTGTATTTTTATTATTTGGTTCTTTTGATTGAACTGCAGCTTTATTTTCATTAGATTTACTTATATTAGAATTATTATTCTGAGCGGGAGCAGTGTTTACGGTTTTATTTTGAGGCTGACCAGCCTTTTGGAATTTTATTATATCATATTCATCTTCATAAGGTTTTACAAGCTTTTCGTATACGTCTCTTAATTGAAATGGATCATAAATTAATTCTTTTCTTTTATCTGTAGGGATATCATATTTGTGGGTGTGATGTAGTACTTTGGGTGGGCAGATCTCGCTACATAATCCACAGAATATACATTTATTAAAGTCTATTTCAGGAGCTTCACTTCTTGCATTTGTATGAAAACCTGCTTCTTTAAAATCTATTTTTTGCATTCTTATTGCATCAGAAGGGCATATTTTAAAACAAAGCTCACACCCTATACAGTTTTCTAAATCTAGACTAAGCATTCCTCTACTTCTTTTTTGCACTGGTAATGGTTTATCAGGATAAGGATAAGTGGCTCTTTTTGAAACTGCTTCCTTTATTCCATAACCAAATACACTAAAAGTTTCTTTTATTCCCATTATAACACCACTAAAAGTTCAACCAATATTAAGTTAAGCACTGCCAATGGCAAAAGCCAATTCCATCCAAATTTTATAAGCTGGTCTATTCTTGGCCTTCCTAACACCCATCTTGGTGTCAATATAATCATTAAAACAATTGCTGTTTTTATTATAAACCATAATATCCCTGGAATAAATGGGCCATTCCACCCGCCTAGAAAAAGGTATGTAACAAGCATTGCAATTACGGTTACCTTTACATAATCTCCTATTAAGAATAGACCATATCTTATTCCACTATACTCTATTTTCCATCCTGCCTGTAATTCTTGTGAAGCTTCTGGTACATCAAAAGGCTCTCTTTCTATTATGGCTAAACCCGCAATTATAAAAACTATCATTGTAACTGGAAGATAAGCAATATACCATATTGAAGATTGATTACTTACAATTGAATTAATGCTATAGCTTCCAGAAAGTAACGCTACGCTGGATAAAACTACTATAAGAGCAAGCTCGTAGCTTATTATTTGAGCTGCCCCTCTAAACCCGCCGATAAGTGCATACTTATTGTTTTCACCCCACCCTGCAACTAAAAGAAGTAATGGGGAAATTGCTAGTAAGGTATAGATAAAAAGCAGAGAGTAGGGGATTGATATAAACTCCAGGCCTGGGCCTCCTAATGGTATTATTAACAGCATAGCAAATGAAGAAGTTGCTAAAGCTATAGGAGTAAAATTAAATGAGAACCAGTCGATGTTTGTAGCTATGAAACGCTTTCCAAGCATCTTTGTCAAATCCGCAAAATTCTGCAAAAGACCAAAAGGCCCTACATAAACTGGCCCATATCTTGACTCTATTCTTGCGGCATATTTTCTATCAACCCAGCCTATAAATAAAGGTATTAAAGCTGTAACCATGACTGCTAAGATAGCTATTATTATGAAACTAATTATATAAGATAAAGGAGAAAATACAAATTTGGAAACAAACGAATAAATATAATTAGATATCATCTATCTACCTCCCCCATCACAGGGTCAATACTTGCCACTATCACAAATATATCCGCTATCTTTATATTTACAAGTAGCTCTTGCAGTGCATGTATTGCAAAGAAAGTCGGGCTTCTTAGCTTAAGTCTATATGGTTTATCGCTTCCATCTGTAACAAGAAAAACGCCCATTTCTCCTCTTGGACTTTCTTGTTTAACAAGTGTATCTTTTTTCGGTATCCTTATTATCCAGGGAACTACGGTTTTGTATGGACCGGCCGGCAAATCTTTTATACATTGTCTTATTATTTTTATTGACTCAAGAACCTCTCTTATTCTTACAACAAATCTAGAGTAAGTATCTCCTTCTTTCTCAGTAGGTATATCAAAATCAACTTTATCATAAGCAAGATAGGGAGAGACTTTTCTCAAATCTCTATTTATACCGGAAGCTCTTGCAATTGGCCCTGTTATTCCATATTTTTTAATCATATCTGTTGTTATTATCCCAATGCCCTTTGTCCTTGAAAGAAATATTTGGTTTTTAGTAAACATTGCATTGTACTCGTGATTTACTTTATTTTCTATAACCGATAAGACTTTTAGTATTTCTTCCTCTATTCCTTGCGGGAAATCATAAAACATACCGCCATTACATATATACATTGGAGCAAGTCTTCCCCCACTTACCTTTTCAACAATATTCATCAAAAGCTCTCTTTCTCTAAGTGCCCAGATAAAACCAGTCATATTCCCGATGTCTTCTCCAAAGCTACCTATAAATATCAAGTGACTCATTATTCTTTGTATTTCGGCCATTATGGTCCTTATATAAACTGCTCTTGGAGGAATCTCTATATTAGCCGCTTTCTCGACAACTGATGCATATAATATCTCCATATTGAGGGCGGATACATAATCAAGTTTGTCCATTATAGGATAGTAATTCGAAAAATAACGCATCTCTGCAATTTTCTCACTAGCTCTATGAAGAAAACCTATCTCTGTCTGCGCTTTTATTACTGTGTCTCCTTTTACGTCTAGTATAACTTTCAACACCCCATGCATTGCAGGATGAACTGGCCCAAAATTTAATCTCATAATTTTTTCTTTTCCCATATTAGAATTTCAAATCCAAACCTGTCCAATTTCTTATTTCATCATCTACCTTAAAATCTTTCCTAAGTGGATGCCCTGGCCAGTCTTCTGGTAGGAGTATTCTTCTCAAATCTGGGTGCCCATTAAACTTTATACCAAATAAATCATATGCTTCTCTTTCTTCCCAGTTTGCAGAATTGAATATATCAGTTATTGAATCTATCGCAAAATCCTTCTCAGTTATATTTACTTTAAGTATAAGTATTTCTGCATTTTTATAATTTGAAAATATATAGTTCAATTCGAAGTCTGGAGAATAGTCTACTACTGCAAGAGAATACAGAATATCAAATTCTTCCTTAATCTGCCATGCTAGCTTTTTAATTAGCTTTTTGTTCTTTATTTTTATAACTAAAAGATCAGGTTCACTATCTATAACCTCTAAATCTCCTTTTATAGTACTCTTAAGCTTGTCCAATATTACCATTTTTCTGTGCTTTTGACCTATTTTCTTTTATTAGCTTCTGCAAAACCTTAACAGCATCTAAAAATTCCTCCGGCTTTGGAGGGCAACCTGGTACAAAAACATCAACTGGTATTATTCTATCTATCCCTTCTATTGTATTATAACTATCATGATATAGCCCACCACTTACATTGCATGCACCTATTGCTATAACATATTTTGGATCTGGCATCTGCTCATACACATTTAAAAGCCTTCTTGCCATTTTTTTAGTTATAGTACCACTAACAAGTATAAGATCAGATTGTCTTGGAGAATCTCCCGTAAAGAGGACACCAAATCTGTCTGAGTCAATTTTAGTAGCTCCAAATGTCATCATTTCAATCCCACAGCAGGAAGTTGCAAATGTCAACGGCCAAAGAGAGTTACTTCTCCCCCAATTCAAAACAGTATTTATGAATTTTTCTGTCTTCATAAATATAACTTCATATAAACCCGGATACGAAAATTCATTTGATTCTTCCATTAATCCTCCTGTGAGATCTTATCTCCTAATTTCAAGAGATATCTCACCAAAATTACCATATAAAAAAGTGCTATTAGTATAGATATTGAGATATAAGCACTAAGGGATTTTGCACTTTCAGCCCATAGAAAAACAAGCACGGAGATAGCTTCCAATACAACAAATATAAGTGCATAAAAAAAATACTGAAAACCAACATTTCTCATTCCGGCGATTGATCTTTCAGCGCTTTCTACTGGAAAGCTACCCATACCAACTATTTTAGTTTTAGGACTAAGAAGACTTGATATCTTTATAAAAGAAATCCAAACTATAACCGATGTTATTATAAGCAAACCAAACAATGCAAAGTTTATCGCCATGTTATATAAACAGAACTTATAATTAAAAAGCCTTTCCAATAATAGAAACGTACAAAGTATCTGTTATTGAGTTATTAAGCTTATATATTTAATACATCATTTAAAATTTAATGAGATATGAAATAATTGCTTTAGGAGCACTAATCCTTTTTTTGGTTGTGGGGAGCGTGCATGCCGCTTCCATATCAGCTTCTTTTAATGCTCTAAACAGCAGTTTATCCATAAATCAGTATGAATATTTTAATTTATCGGCATATTTTCCAGTAGAAACTAATTATACGATATTTTTAAATAATACTCCCATACTTTATGGAAGACTGCCTGCAAATTATAGCGGATATCGCATATTGCACTATAATATAAGCAATATAAATTATGGAAGATATCTCCCGTCAGTTCACTTTTCTGCATTCAATTTCCATTTAAATTCTACGGCTAATGTTTATATAAAGCCAACCCCCAATTTTGCGTTTATAGGAGATTACGGGACTACTGAAATAATGAAAAATTATTCTGTAATAAGGATAAGTATAAAGAACAATGGTAATACCCCTTTGCAAATGAACTGGTCATTACCAATATTTAGAAACATATCAATATCTCTTTCATTTAATCAAACTTTTGGTTTAAATCCAAGCTCAAACATAACAATTCCAATAAACTTATCGCTGCAAAAAGGATACCAGGATAAGATAATAATTCCATTCACAGGCAAGTATAAGAATTATTCATTTACAAAACAATATAAAACAGTTTTAATAAAACCAGTAATTAACATGTCTTTCTATAATGTAAATGTTACACCAATAAATTCAACAAGAGAAATTTGGGTATCATATATAAAAAATTACAACAACGTGCCCCTAAACATAACCATACAATTTTCACTGGAAGTAAATGGAAGTATATTTCAGTACAATGTGCCTTATGAATTAAACACAAATACAACAAAAATAGAAGTAATGCTACCAAAAAGTACTGTTGAAAACGTTAAAATTTCATATAAATCTAATAATCTATCAAAAGTAAATCAAAATATATTCACTTTACCAAAGCCGCCAAGTCATATTAATTTTTTATCAATGGTAGATACGCTTGGTTATGTGATACTTACAGGCATATCAATACTAATATTAGTATTGATACACTTAAGATTTAACAAGAGAAACAAAAAAAAGCAAAATGGAATTCATAAATAAAAATAACAGAAGATTTTTTGTTTATATATTAATAGATATAACCGCATTGTTTGTAGTAAACTTTTATTATCTGAAGATTTCTGGGATATTTTTATATGCATTGCTTATTATCTTGATATCTTTTCTGATATTTTTAACAAAGAATTTTATAGCAAGTTTTTCCCAAGTAAAGGTAACTGGGACATTTTGGATCACAGGTTTTATATTTTCGATTATAGCTACACTGGTTGCATCTAGCTTCGGTATACCTATTCTTATACCAGTAATAAGCTACAATAAGTATAGCAGACTGAACACATTAAAAGGAATGAAAAAAGGTGCAGTCAATATGCATGAAAAATGGGAGATAACTTTCTTATCTTCTTCTCTCCTTTTATTTGCTTCATTTATATTCATAACATTATGGCATATTTCAAATGAAAAGGTATTTCTAATGTCAGGAATAGTTTTGGCGATGTTTGTTTTAATTGATTTTCTGCCAGAAAGAAGATTTAATGGTGCAAATCTTATTTATCATAATTCAATTATTTATACAATTACATTTATTTTCCTTTTAGTAACTGGGGTATTTAGTGTGATAAGTTATCTAGCTTTTCTAATAACTTTTATAATGTTCATGGCGTTTATATTTGTAACCTATATTACTAAACTTTGGTAATCCTATTTATATTAAGTCAAGATTATAACGCCGTTATATTTATAAAGGAGAATATCTTATAAAGAGTATGTCAGAACTGTTCTGTTCAAAAGTTATATCAGAAATAATACCTTCTTCTAGGGCAATAATAGCAAATAAGCTCTTAGAAAAAGGAATGACTCAAAAAGACGCATCACAGTTACTAGGAATAACTCAGCCTGCGATCTCACAATATAAAAGTGGTTTACGAGGGCTAATAACAGAAAAGATGATTAAAAATAAGAAATTTATGGAATACTTAAACAATATGGCAGAGACGATTTATGATAACAAACTAGACATAAATCTAAAGACTTGCCAGATTTGTAAAGCAACTAGAGAATTTGGAGTAATAAAAGAAAAAGACTTAAAAGAGTTTCTCTGTTTACTTCAAATTGCAGAATTAAACTAATATGGAACAAATAGAAATAAATGGATTAGAAGTATCTGTGAACCAAAAAAAGGTGCTCAATGGAGTAGATCTTTTAATACAAAGAGGCAAGATACATGTTTTAATGGGACCAAACGGGAGCGGAAAAAGTACATTGGCAAATGTAATAATGGGCAATCCTAAATATACGGTAACATCTGGATCAATAAAATTTGATAGAGAAGATTTACTTAAATTAAAAGTAAACGAACGTGCAAAGAAAGGAATATTTTTAGCTTTTCAGGAACCTGTAGAAATTTCAGGTGTAAATACAATGAACTTTTTGGTTACAGCGTACACTAATCTAAAAGGAAAAGATCCAGAACTAAGAAAAGAAATCATAAAGGAGATGGATGAACTAAATCTTCCGGACTCATTCCTAAAAAGATCACTTAATGAAGGTTTTTCGGGGGGAGAAAAGAAGCGATTCGAACTTCTTCAAGTTATGCTTTTAAAACCAAAGATTGCAATATTAGACGAGATTGATTCTGGAATGGATATAGACAGTGTAAGAATGCTTGGAGAAATAACTAAAAACCTATCTAAAGACATTGGATTTTTAATGATAACGCACAATGATCATATCCTCGATTACATAAAACCTAATATGGTAAGTGTGATGAAAGATGGAAAGATAATAAAAAGCGGAGATTACCAGCTTATAGAGCAAATAAAAAAGGAGGGATATAAACAACTAATTTAAAATGGAAAAAATAGAATTTGATTATAGTAAATATGATTTCAAGAACTCTACTGCAAAATATAAAATCCTATTCAATGAAGGCTTATCAGAGGAGGTTGTAAGAAGAATTTCAAAGCTTAAAGATGAACCAGATTGGATGACAGATTTTAGAATAACTGCATATAAGTTCTTTGTAAAAAGACCAGTACCTGAATGGGGTGCCGATCTTTCAAAAATAAACTTCAATAATATAACCTACTTCGCAAGAGCGACAGACAAAAAAACAGATAACTGGGCAGATTTACCGGAAGACATAAGAGAAACATATGATAAATTAGGAATACCAGAGGCTGAAAAAAATTCACTGTCGGGAGTAGAAGTAATGTATGAAAGCGAGGTAGTTTACAATAATATAAAAAAGGACCTTGAAAAGCTTGGTATAATATTCTGTGATACAGATACTGCAATCAGAAAATATCCTGAACTTGTTAAAAAATACTTTGGAAAGGTTATTTCACCAAATGATAATAAATTTGCTGCATTAAACTCTGCTGTATGGTCCGGAGGAAGTTTTATATATGTTCCGAAGGGTGTCAAAGTACCCATGCCATTGCAAGCTTATTTCAGGATAAATGCTGCAAATATGGGTCAGTTTGAAAGAACATTGATAATAGCTGATGAAGGAGCAGATGTTACATACATTGAAGGTTGCACAGCTCCTGTTTATTCTAAAGATTCATTACATGCTGCGGTGGTGGAAGTTATAGCCCATAAGAATGCACATGTAAAATATATAACAGTTCAAAATTGGTCAAGTGATGTATATAATCTAGTAACTAAAAGAGCATTCGCATATGAGAATGCTTTTGTAGAATGGGTTGATGCAAATATGGGTTCAAAAGTAACAGAAAAATATCCTTCAGTTTATCTAATGGAACCAGGTGCTAAATCAAATGTGTTATCAGTTGCTCTTGCAAATAAGGGTCAACATCAAGATACAGGAACAAAGGCTGTACATTTAGCTCCGAACACAAGCTCTGTTATACGCTCGAAGTCAATATGCTTGAACGGAGGAAGAACGACATATAGAGGTTTGATAAAAGTAAAAAAAGGAGCAACTGATGTTAAATCAAGTACTAGATGTGATGCATTAATATTTGATGACTTTTCGAGAACGGATACTTATCCTTATATGGAAATAGATGAAGAGGAAAGCACAATATCACATGAAGCATCGGTAGGTAAAATAGGAGATGAACAATTGTTTTACCTAGAATCAAGAGGTTTGTCAGAATTAGAGGCAATAAATATGATAGTTCTTGGTTTTATCTCAGAATTTGTAGAGGAGCTACCAATAGAATTCGCAGTTGAATTTAACCGACTAATAAAAATAAATATGGAAGGAGCAGTCGGCTGATCCTTTTTATGAAAAGTGAAAACGAGCCAGATTGGCTTTTAGGGTATAGAAAAGAAGAGAAAGACAATGCAAATAAATTAAATTTAGAGGACAGAAAGTTATTCTTAAAATACGTAGAAAAAGAAAGCGAATTATATTTTGATAATTTAGATGAAAAAAGCGATCAATACAATAATATTCTAAACTATGATAAAGATGCTTTCAAAGACAAATTAGAAATTAAAAATATAAAAGATTTAAAGGAAAAACCTGAGGAGTTTTATAAATTTAAAGACAAGGATAAAATAGAAGCTCTGATAAATTCTAATTTTTCTGATGGATTTATAATAACATTTAATGACAATATAAACATAAGCAAAACGTTCACAATAAAACAAAGTGTTGATGCTGATAAAAAATTAACGAAAATAATTTTAATAATAGGGAAAAACAGTAAGCTTTACATTAATGATGAAATTGATTCATACAAAGATGCTTATTCTGGACAAAACATATACATAATTTTAGACGAGGATTCTGAACTTAATTTTATGTTATTAGATAAATCAGAAGGTAAAAGCATTACGAACCTCAATTTAATAACAAAAGGAAAATTAAATTTTGCATCTTTATTTATAAACGAAAATTTAAGCAGAGATAGACTATGGATAAATATGCTTGAACATTCAGAAGTAAACATACAAGAAGGATTAATTGGAAACAAAGAAAGCTATTTTGATATCGAAAGTGAGATAACACATTCAGAAAAGAATACAAACAGCAACTTGAATTACAGAGCGGTACTTGATAATAACTCAAAGGCTGTTTATAAAGGAGTCATAAGACAGGAAAAATACGCCTCTAATTCATATGCTTATCTTTCAGAACATTCACTTATACTTGACAAAAATGCAAAGAGTATATCTGTACCTAGTTTAGAAATAGAAACTAATGAATTAAAGGCATATCATTCTGCATCGTCTCAACCATTAGACAAAGAAGTACTTTTTTATGCAATGTCCAGAGGGCTAGATAAAAATAACGCTGTAAAAATGATAGCCACAGGATTTATAGAAGCTGTATTCGACAAAATAGAAAATTCTGAATTTACAAATACTTTAAAAAATTCAATAGAAAGCAAAATGATGTATTTGAATAGTTAGCCATAAAAGTTAAGTATTTTTAATATAGAACACAATAGATTAAATGGCAATAATATTTGATTTAGATGGAACATTGATAAATAGTTTCAACATTCATTCGGAGCTTATAAAAGAAGCAATCGATAAAGTTATAGGAAAGGATTCAATACCAATGCAGTTTATTCAAAAGAACATAAGATTTCCTTCCAAAAAAATGCTTGGTATAGCCTCTCAAAAATATAACTTAAATTTAACGCCAAAACAAATGAAAAAGATAATAAAACTTAAAGACGAGCTATTTACAGAAAGATATATAAAAAAAATAAAGTTCTATCCAGGAGTGTTACAACTTATAAAATTTCTAAAAATTAAAAAAATAGACTTCTGTATAGCAACATCAATGAACGACGAAGAATTGGCTAAAATTGAACCTTATTTTAATCTACACTCTTTAGCAAAGATAGTAAATTCACCTGCCCTAAAACATGAGAAGCCGGATCCTTATGTAATAAATAAAGCAATAAAGCTGATTAAAGCTGAGAGAAATAAAACATTTTATGTTGGAGACGCAGAAACAGATTATGAAGCAAGTGTAAATGCTAAAGTAAAATTTATTGGAGTTAATAATCCATTACTAAAAAACTTAGGATATAAATACTTCAAAGATATAAAATCATTCCTGCCATTCATTAAGAAAAACTACTTTGACTTCTTGTGATTCTTTGAATTTACTTTTATGTAATATGACAATGGGTTCTTTATTAATTTACAAGTTTGGTCTGGAAAACAGACGTTGAAAAACTTGTAATACCCTTTGGAATCACAGTTGGGCGGTGGATAAGATTTACCAGAAAAGGAATATTCAATCTGTTGTAAAATTAAATTTTGCTTCAAAGGTGGCTTGTTTTTATTATTCCATTCCAAAAGAAAACTTGTTATCTCTTCCTTAGTCCTCCCTATACTTCTAAGAAAATTAACAAGAATAAATATACTTCTTTTCCTTCCATCTGAAATGCCGTTCAATATAATCTTTATACAGGGCGGTAGCTTTTCAACGTCAAGAGGAAGAGAAATCGGAACAAAAGACTTTACTTCTACTGGCTCTTCTGCCTTTTTATCCTCAGATTCAAATGCATCGTATGCCCTTATAAAAAGGGATGATGCTTCATTTCTCTGCGGAGATAAATCAAAGAAATCTAGACTAGTATCAACATTATCTGGCTTCGCCTGCTCAAGGCTGAATCTTTCAACCTTATTCTTATTTATTGGAACTGAAGCGAACCATTTCTTTTCATTAAGAGAGTACTGCATCCTAAACATGTGTCTTTCTGATATCAGAACAGTGTCTATGTCTATTATAGAATAAGGATCAAACTTTTCATTTGAATAGAACTTTTCTCTTTCCAGGTTTAATTCCTTTGCAATTCTATCTATTCCGTAGCTCTTTATTTCACTTTCAAGTTTATCTCTAAGCTCATTCTTAAGGAATAAAGATATTACCATAGGCGCATCTGGGAAAAGCCTTTTGGTACTAACCCCATTTATTGATTCTGGAAAGGTTTCGTATGGCACTAAGACATGAAAACCGCTGCCGCCGCTGAACTTGACAGAAACGCTTCTTACCCCCTCGTTTTCTATCTTATCCACTATCATTTTAGTAAAAATCTTTGAAATATCAAGTATCTTGCAGTCAACATCTATTAGAAGATCCCACCCTTTCCTCATATCATCCAACTGCTCTTTCGGGAGTTCTTTATCTAACAGTAAGGGATTAATCCAGCGTTCTTCGCTTACGTGAAAACTTGTAGCTCCGGTCTTTATTAGAGTCTCTACATCGCTGGGATACTGAAAAAGCATTGGCCTCTTGCCAAATTTATCATAATACCTTGCTGCACATTCTCTATCTTTAACATTTAAAAGCCTGTTTATTATGTTATCATTCATGTAATATTTCAGTATATCTGAAGGTTTCATATTAGTAATTAAACTTATGGCATTATTATAATTATGGTCTAGTATTATTCTAACACAAATTAAATAAAAATATTAAGATAATTAAGCTACACTGCC
>JAJZWM010000005.1 GCA_021846665.1 Nanobdellota archaeon
CGCTGGGTGCAGGATTCGAACCTACGAAGGGAAAATCCCAACTGGCTCTCAAGGCCAGCGCTTTAACCGCTCAGCCAACCCAGCATTGATTTAACTATAAACTTATTGTTAAATATAAGTATATTTATTTTAAGTTATAGTTATTATGATAACAAAAGTTGATAATTTTTCATTGGATAGAACATTGAATTCAGGGCAGTTATTCACCTTTTTCAAAGACGGTAAGAATTGGTATTCATTTGTAGATAAACCTTTGGAAATACGACAGGAAGGTGAAAATTTAATTTATTCAGGTTTAGATGAAACTAGTATAAAAGAGCTTTTAGGACTTAATGACCCAGTTGATGAAATAAAGGCAGAAGTTGACAAGGATGATTTTATAGATAAGGCTATACGCTATTCTGGTTCTTTACGCGTAGTAAAAAGTGGGATATGGCCAGCAACTTTGGGTTTTGTGTTATCTATACAATCTAATGTAAGCCTTATTTTGAGGAGGATAAAAGCAATGTCTGATTATTATGGAAAAGAAAGTGAGATAAACGGTAAGATTTTAAAAAGTTTTCCTTCTTTTGAAAATATATATGAAAAAGGATATGATGAGCTAAAGCAGTTTAATCTAGGTTTCAGAACCAAATTTGTGTTTTCTGCTGCAGAGTACTTTTACAAAAATGAGATAAATGAAAGTTTTACAGAAGAAGATATAAGGAAAAATTTGATTAATATAAATGGTATAGGAGAAAAAGTACTTGATTGTATACTTCTTTATGGTATGCATGATCTATCGGCTTTCCCAATGGATGTGTGGATATTAAGGACGTTATCTTTGTATTATAGTCATATTCTAGGTAATGCAAAGAATTATAAGGATAAAAGAAAGGCAATGACAGATTATTTTGGCAGATACGCAGGATATGCTCAGATGTTTATATATGATTACTCAAGGATGAATGCGATACGTTCTAAAATTTGACAGCCTTTAATTCTTTAATACTATCTTTTATTATTTTTTCTATTTCTATGTCATTTTCCAATTTTTTAATTATTTTTGGATTAGACTTGGTAGCAGGGTTATTTGATACTATTGAGCAGCAGTCTTTATATTCTTCTATTGATAAATCATAAAGACCATAAATTATAGATTTGTCTATTATCTCTCCTTTATTATAACCGATAAAAGGCCTGAATACTGGTAATTGTATACCAAAGCTTATAGCGTTTATATTCTCTATTGTCTGAGAGGCTACCTGAGACAATGCGTCTCCAGTTATTATTGCCAAGTATCCTTTGTCCTTGCTTATTTCCTCTGCTAATTTTAATAAGAATCTTTTGAAAAGTACAAGCTCATATCTTTTATCTATTTTTAATGCAGCAACACTGAAATAATGAAAAGGTACTAGGTAAAGAGTTAGGCCTGTTTCTACTTTACTTAATTTTTCAGCTATGGTTTTTATTTTGCTTTCTAAGGCAAAATCAGGTGAATTTAACGCATAAACATGCAATAAGTCTACCTTTGCTCCTCTTTTCATCATCTCTAATGGCGCTATACTAGAGTCTATACCACCTGAGAATAATGATAATAACTTTCCAGAACTTCCCACGGGTAAACCACCTAAACATTTTTCTATGTTATAATTTATTATAAATGAATCACTCATTATTTCAATTCTTATTTTTTTACCTTTCTTATCAAATCTAAGTTTTAATTTTTTTGCAAGTTCTTCCTTTAGTTTTAAAGAGGTTTTCTCGTAGTTTTTATCTACTCTTTTAACATCAATGTTTACATTTTTATTTTCCCCCGTTATTTCATCAATTAATTTAGCTAGCTCATTTTCATCTCTTTCGATTCTGTATGCTTCACTTATCCATGCTATCCCCGGTGTTAATTTCAGTTTTTCTATATCATCTAAACTGTAATCCTCTAAAACAAGCCGACTTTCAATAACTTTTATCTCTTTGTTTATTTTTTCCTTTATGTTTTTTATTAGAAGACCTTGAAAATAACCTCTTTGTTTTCCTTTTAATGCTATTTCGTCATAGTGAATAGATAGTATTTTTTTCATACATCTAAAACTATCTTACATCTAATTAATCCTTTTTGCTTTTTTACCTCTAGATCATGCAAAGTGGCAGCTTTTACGTCTGCCAAAAATCTATCTTTAAGTTTTTCTAGTTTTTCTGCAACCGCTGTACATTGAAGATTAAATTTTTTATCTATCTCTATCTTAGCATCTGTAACAAGTAAATTTTTGTAATCTTTATAAAATATTATTTTATTTATGAAGTCTACTACAAGGTAATCAAGATTTTCGGCTTTCAATTTAAAGCTTATTCTTTTGTTTCCTTCTTTTCTTACATTTAAAATCATTACATTTGATACTGCAATAGCTATATTTCTAAAAAGTTCATTAAGGGTTCTGCCATATGCTATAAATGCTATGTCAGCAGTAGCTTCATTTTTAAGCAGTTTGTATCTTTCCATTACCCTTTTATATTTCCTATAGGTCTTAAGCTTAGAACCTTTAGGCTTATCCCAGCTTTATCCATTGAATCAACAACCTCGTTTATGTCTTTGTAAGCTAATCCCCCTTCCTCTGTTAAGCCAGTAATGCTATTAGCTTTTATATATATCCCTTTTTCTTTCATACCTTCAATCAGTTTATCTGCTTTTATAGAACTTCTTGCTGCTACTCTGCTCATTGTTCTACCACTACCGTGTAATGTTGTTCCAAAGCTTTCTTCTTCAGCTTTTTTAGTTCCTATACAGAGATAAGAACCTGTTTCCATGCTGCCTCCCACTATTACAGGCTGACCTATCCTTTTGAGTATTCCCTTCAATTCCTTATTTCCAGGACCAAAGCTTCTTGTTGCTCCTTTTCTATGTATTATAACATTCCTTTTTTTGTTTTCAAGAGTATATTCTTCTACCTTAGCAGTATTATGTGAGACATCATAAACAACATCTAAACCAAGGTCTTTTTCTGTTTTTTTAAATGTGCTTTTGAATGCTTCTCTTATCTGATAAGTTATTATCTGTCTGTTAACAAAAGCGAAGTTTATTCCGCAAGACATGGCTTTAAAATATGCCTGGCCTTCTTCAGAATTGAAAGGTGCATAAGCCAACTGTCTGTCCTTTAGAGTTATCCCATTCTTAGAAGAGTAATCAAGGAATTTTTTAATATAATCGCTTGCTATCTGGTGGCCAAAACCTCTCGAACCTGTATGGAACATAATAACTACCTGTTCCTTCATTACATCCAAATCCAGTGAATTTGCTATCTCTTTATTGAAGTCTTTATTTATTACCTGAATTTCAAGATAATGGTTTCCTGATCCAAGTGTTCCTAGTTGTTTTTTCCCCCTTTTAAATGCTTCTTCACTTATCTCCGAAAAATCTGCAGATTTTACTTTACCTTGTTCTTCAATTCTCTCTTTATCTTTTTCTGTAGCATATCCTCTTCTTATGGCCCAGTCTACACCCTCTTCAGTTATTTCCTTTAAATCTGATTTACTTAAATTCTTTAAATTTGTAAGCATTTGCGGAGAGTTAGAACCTACTCCCGCAGGAATCATCTTAAATAAGGTGTCAATTAATTCCTTTATTTTTGGTTTAACTTCCTTTAAAGTCAAGTTTGTTTTTATCAGGCGCATACCACAATTTATATCAAAACCTATAGCGCCAGGTGAGATTATCCCTTCATCTAAATCAAATGCTCCTGCCCATCCCACAGGTACGCCATAGCCTATATGAGCATCGCTGAATAAATAAGAAAATTTTAGTATTCCTGGCAAGAAGGCCGCGTTTGCCGCTTGCTTAAATACATCATCTTCCATTTTTTTAAGAAGATTTTTATTTGCGTATAATTTTATAGGAACGTTACCAACATTTTTTGATTCCCAAGTGTTTTTATCAACTTCTTTTAATGAGTTTCTTATTTCTTTTACTTCCATTTATTCTAGTGAATTTTATTGGATAAATATTAACCATTGCTCATATTATTATATCCTTTTATTACATGCATATTATCATCTTCTTTTTTCATTTTGTTTATATTTTCTGATATTTCTGCTTTCTCCATTTTTTTGCTGCATATAATTATCGTATTTCCTGAGCCTAAAGGATTATTTACAAGGTATACCTTAAAGTATTTTTTAAGTTTGCTTATATAATTTTGGAAGAAAACAATGGCCTTGAAACTCATCGCATAGTTTATGGCTAGTATCCCATCACTTGTAAGAGTATTATTTATGTATGATATTGTTTTTTCATCAAGAAAGCTATCCGGGATCTTATCTCCATCATATGCATCTAGAAATACTAATTCATACTTTTTTTTGCTTTTTTTAAGAAATTCTATTCCATCTTCTATGAATAAATTTATATTTTTTATGTCTTCAGGTATAAATTCTCTTGCAAGTTTAACCATATTCTCATCTATTTCAACTACATCGATATCTATTTTTTGGTTGTATAATCTGTTTATCTGGTAAACAATTGTTCCACCACCTAAACCTATCATTAGTATACTAGGTTTATCATACAGTAAAGGCAGTGGTGTAAAATAATCCCAGTAAGAACCAGTAAATATCTTTTTTTTAGCTCTTCTTGAATACGTTATTCCGTTAAATTTAACGCTTATATCCTCAGGACCCTCTGTTAATGTCAAAATTTTATTTTCATCCTTTTCTGTTCTTATTACTCTTTCTCCCTTTATTTTTTCAATCATTTTATTTATTATGCTCATATTTCTTAAGTCCTGGCCACCAATTGTATTTTTGTAATAAAAACATTATTGACGGAACTATAAATAATACTGATATTGCTGAATCGATTAAAATTCCTATTGCAACTATAAATCCAACTTCTTCTATTATTGGCACACCACTTGCCAAAAGAGACAGAAAGACTATTGAAAAAATTATTCCTATACTTGCTACTATTGGTCCACTTTTTATTAGCCCCATTTTTATTGCGTCAAAGTTGTTTTTGCCTTCCTTTACGTATTCTCTTATCCTCATTACTAAGAATATATCATAGTCTACACCAACTCCCATTATGCTTGTTATGAGGAATATCTGGGCAATTGACACGAATGGCAAAGATAATATATAGTGAAATATCAATAGTGTAACTCCATTCGCGGCTATAACATTTGCAATTATAAGAAGTACCAAACGTAAAGGAGTATATATTGAGAAAAGGATTACGAACAATACTACAAAAATCATAGCTCCTAAAGAAAATATTAGCAATGGAACATCTCCGTTCATAGTTTTAACAGCACTGCCAAGAAATACTTGTAGACCTTTAATACTATAGTTTACATTACTAGCTTCTAAGTAATTGTTTATATTGTTATAGTCATTTAATGCAGGCGTGCTAAAGCCAAGTGGTTTTAAGTAAGTTAGTATCTGCATCGAATTATTTTTTCTTGTCAATTGAGTGTAGCTTACTCCATTCATTGACTTTATTGAATTGTAAATTCTTGTTTCATTTAGATTTAGTGTGTTGTTTATTGTTATCACAATAGGATCTATAGGGTCAAATTTAAAGTTGTTTGTGGCTACATAAAAAGCGGTTTTCGATCCTGAACTTGGAAGTAATCCAAGGAAATTTAATCCTGGTTGGTATACTACAAAGAAATATGCAGCTATTGCAATTAGTACAATGAAAATTGAAATTATAAAGTATCTATTCTTATAGTTAAAGTGCGCTAACCTAGTGAACGAATTTTCGAATGAAAATCCTGGTTTAAAATTTGGATAGAATACCTTTTTCCCTAAAGAGATAAGTATTGATGGCATGAATGTGAGCGCTGATAGAAGAACTATAAATACTCCAACAGAATCTAAAATTCCCGTAGATCCAAGAAATGCTAGATTAAACCCTGAAAGTATACTATAAGCTAATACTACTGTAGTGCCGCTTACAAGTATTGCTGCGCCAGCGCCACCTATACTTATTTTTACACTTTTCCTATGATCCTTTCTCAATTCCTGTTTAAATCTGTAAAGCATGTATACTAAATAATCAGTTGATATACCTAACATAAGTATTGCTGCTAGGGCAGGGTCAAAAAAAGATACAGTACTTTTTAAGATTATATGATATATTACGTAAAATACTGAAAATGCAATTGTAAGGTCAATTCCATATACCATAAAAGGTACAAATGCTGCTATCGGTGACCGAAAAATAAATCCAGTTACTAATATAACCATAAGAATTCCTATTGCAATTGCAAGAAATGTACCGAAATCGGTTTCTTTTTCTATGTTGCTACTTAACCCTTTGGAACCAGTAACATATGCAGAAATTCCATAATTTTTTGAGATTTTACCTATATATGAATTTACAAAAGAGTAGTTAGAGTTGTTAACTGTAGATAGCATAGTTGTATGGTTATAATTTATAAGTGTTACAGTTTCGTTTGTGTTAGGTATTATCGGATAATTGGTAAAGTTATAATTATTTATTATGTATAATGGAGAAGAATTATAATATCCTTTTATAATTCCTATAATGAAATCATAAGATGAATTGTGTTCAATAATACTTGAACTATTAAGATCATTTTTTATTGTCTCAGCAACTTTCATTATTATAGTATTGTTTAAGCTTTTAGGTACCGTTTCAGGAGTAAGGTTATATTTAGAGTATGCAGAGTCCAATGCAAATTCTGCATTTTTCTGTATCTTATAGTATGTTGAATTTAAAAGACTATATTCTATAGAATATAAAGAGGTAATATTTTTGTAAGCAAAGTTATCTGAAATATTTTCAAAGAAATTTTTCGTGCTATTTGCGTATGCATTACTGCTTACACTTACAATCAATTGAAGGTTATTACTACTACTTGTAGTGCTATTTGATGAATTTCCAGTTACATTATATGATACTATGCTAAAAAGGTGTACTGCTATCGGTATAGAAATGAGAAAAACAGCTAGCCATATTATTATTATTTTTTTATGATGTTTATCTATAATACTGCTGAATTTATTTAGATTAATTTCCATCAAGGATCCTTATAATCAATCGAGCTTTTTTAAGGTTACTTGTCCATCTTGGCCAGGTCTATTTATTACAACGGCCTTTCCCTGATCAGTTTCGATTATTGCTCCTTTTGTGATTATATTACGTCTAGCATATGATCTATTTGCTTTGTTTTCTAAAACTCTTACTATCTTTACTTTTGAAGTTTTTTTGCTTTTTGGGTCGAAAAGGTTACCCTGGTCTGCTTTTAGTGATATTATTTTTATATTTCCACCGACTGTTCTAGCCGTTTTTATTTTTCTCTCACCTACCTGTAAAGGAACTGAAAGACTCTTAGACTCACTCTTCCTCTTATCTCTTCTCTTTTTCTTGAATCCTCCTCCTTTTTTCTTAAGAGTAGGCGCTGTGCTTTTAGACATATTGTTATCTTATAAAATACGTTATATTTAAATCTTTTTAATCTAATTATCGATAGAAATTAATATCTCCACTTCTAACTTGTTTAATAATAATTTTTTAAATTCCTGTGCTTCTCTTTCAGTTCCAATACCCGAGCCATAATGCATAGGTATAGCTATCTTTGGATTTATCTTTAAAGCAGCTTCAGTGGCTTCATTCGGTGTCATAACATATATGCCGCTCACTGGTAATAGTGCAATGTCAGTTTTAAAGCTACTAATCTCAGGTATATCATCAGTATCCCCTGCAATGTAAATCCTTACATTATCTACAATAAAAATATATCCAACATTACCTTTTTCTTTTGGGTGGAATGCCATTCCTTTTTCATTAAACTTGTTTATATTATAAGAAGGAACTATTTTTATTGTTATGTTCTTTACTATTTTTACTTCATTGGGCGAAACGAATATCTTGGCATTTTTAAACTCTTTTAGCAAACTTTGACAGTCTTTTGGAGCAACCAATACCGTTTTATCATTTATTAATTTTTTTATGCTTTCACTCTCCAAATGATCATAATGATCGTGTGTTATAAGTATCAAATCTGCGTCATTATAACTATTTTTTACTTTATAAGGATCTGTATATATAATCTTATTCTTCCCTACTATCCTAAAACATGAATGGTGAAGCCATTCTATGTTTATTTCTTGGAATATCATAACAATTTATCAATTTTTTATGATAAATATTTTGTTTTTACAAAACAATAAATTTTTATACTGTAATAATTTAATCATTACATGATATTAAGTGATAAAGATATAAGAGAGTATCTGGATAAGAAGCTGTTTTCTATAGAACCTCTTTCAGATGATACAATAAGAGAAAATGGCATAGACCTTAGGATTGGTGATGAACTATTACGGTTTGTTTATAATAAAGATCCAGTAGACATAAATGATAAGACTTCGCTTGAAAAAGTTTATACTAAAGAGAAGGTTGAGAAAGACTTTGTCATATTCCCACAAGAAAGAGTTTTAATAAAGATAGATGAAAAAATAAAGATGCCAAATAACCTAATTGGAATGTGTAATATACGTTCAACATTTGCTAGATTAGGAATAGCAATTCCTCCAACAATAGTAGATGCAGGTTATGAAGGAAATCTTACAATAATGATGATGGGTGGAAATGTTCCAGTAAGAATCTCAAAAGGAACTAGGTTTTTACACCTAATATTAAGTACTACATTAAGTGATGTACAAAAACCGTATTCTGGAAACTATCACCAAAGTTCCAGTGTTACTGGTGCCAAAATATAAATGGGGTGAAAATGTAATTATTATATGAAAAGAAGCTCAAAAAATTGGAAGAAGTATCATAAAGACAGATGGAAAACGCGAAAGAAGAAGATGTTGGACAGAAAACGAAAGAGAAGGCTTCTGCGTGAAAAGAGTGCTTAGTTATAAATAATCAGTCGCACTTATCTATTGGAAGCAGAGGTAGCGAAGTTTGGCCCAACGTGCAGGACTTAAGGTCCTTATCTGTCTTTGTGTTTACAAAGAATAAGATATCCTGTGGCTTAGCGCCCTCGAGGGTTCAAATCCCTCCCTCTGCAATAACATGAAAATATACGAATATAAGAGGGGAAAAGTAACAAAGCGGGTAGCTAAAGATTATCTGCAGAATAGAAATGTTAATTATAAAATTTTGAAAGACTTGCACTTTTTATTTGCTGCAATATCAATTGTTTTTATACTTCTGTCTATAGTGATAGCATTTTCAGTAATATCTGTTGTATTCTATAATGGATCGTTTTTTTTATCAATATTTATAGATACTGTTGCAATTCTTTCCTCATTTGGTATAATTTTTAATTTATGGTCTAGATATAAAAAAGATTTGTTAGGATTAAAGTCCAGCTAATCTCTTTACAGCTTTTAATTCCTTTATTCTTATTTTTGCATAACCTCTTACTGGAAAATGCATAATATATATTATTGAGCTAGAGTATTTACCTTGTAATCCGAATCCGAAATTTTTATCTCCTCTAAACTTGTTAAATGTGATCTTCCCTATAAAACAAACAACCTTTGGCTTTTTTTGTTCTATTATTTTAATTAGTCTTTTTACTCCTTCAGTTTCTTCTCCCTTTTTGAGCTGGGATACATCCCTTGTCGGCTTGTTTATTATATTTATAAAATTTATTTTATATTTTTCTGAAATAATTTTATAAAGCCTTTTAAGTTTTTTATCATCCTTTAAAAATTCTCTTGGTTCTTTTATTATATCTGCCTTGGAAAGCAGGTACCAGAACATTTTATTGTTTGAAAAGGGCACTCCTTTGTTATAAGAACCGAAATGGGGATTTATGCCTACAAATAGTATTGCGGCGTTTTTTGAAATATAGTACTTTATCATTTTATATTTATAATCTATGTATGTTCTTTAATCTTTGTGATAGTAACAGAAAGAGTGTACAGAAATAAAGAAAAAGGGTTTAAGATACTAGTAGATAGGGTCTGGCCAAGAGGACTTACTAAAGAGGCAGTAGCTGCTAATATTTGGGAAAAAGATATTGCGCCAAGTAATACTTTAAGAAAATGGTTTTCGCATGATGAAAGCAAATGGGCTGAATTCAAGAAGAGGTATGAAAAGGAACTTGATTCTGCAGAGAATATTGAAAAGATAAAATACATAAAATTATTGGAAAGAAAACATAGTAAAATTATACTTTTATTTGGAGCAAAAGATGAGTTACATAATCAGGCGGTTGTATTAAAGGAAGTTCTAGATAAACTTAAGTAATCTTTATAAATAAGTACTGTATTTAAAATAAAATGGGAATCGATCCTGACTTTAAGAAGAACAGACAAAAAGTAAGTACACATAGTGGCCATGATGTTTATGGTCCAGTAGAACCACCAAACAAATTGGGTATACATGGTTCAGTTGTTGCTATAGACTGGGATATATGTAATGCCGATGGCTCTTGCATACCAGCGTGTCCAGTTTCATTAATAGAATGGAATGATACACCAGGTAATTCATTGTCAAACAGAAAGGCAGATCCTGCAAGAGAAGGAGACTGTATATTTTGTATGGCATGTCAGAATGTATGTCCGGTTCAGGCAATAAAAGTCACTGCGCCTTAATCTTAAACATTTAAATTCTTAGTTTTATTTAATATATTAATGGTAGATCAAGATGATGTGTTCGTTGGCGTTTCTTATTTAACTAAGTTGCAATATGAGGAACTTAAAAAGGTAGTCGATCGTGCATCAGATTCCTTCAATAAATTTAAAATTAGTAGTGATGAATATGAAAAGTTGTCTCCAAAACTTTCTTCTGACTTAAAAAGTATACATGAGTCTTTTGAATCTATTTTTAATGATTTAAACAAATCTAATGTTGAAAATAAAAGTTAACGTAATATTTAGCGTTTAAATAAACTTATTTAAGCTTAATTGTTATAATATCTTGAATACCTAAGTTTGAGTCTAGGTTGATTTTGCAGGGGTAGCAAAGCCTGGCCAAATGCGGCAGACTCAAGAAAAGTGCGTGTTTGGGCCATCTGCTCTCTTTGTGAGTTCGAGGGTTCGAATCCCTTCCCCTGCATTTAATTACAAATATGGATCTTAAAAATCACATTTATTTTTATTGTAGCTTTTATTTTAATATATTATAGAAGACACGCCTGATTCTTTTTTCATTTTTATTACATTATCAGCGATATTTTTCATGTTATCTTCATGCGTTACTATTATTATCTGTTTTAAATCCGTTATTTTAGTTATTGCATTTGTAAGTGCATTTATATCTTCTTTGTCTAATCCAGATGTTGGTTCGTCCATTATTATAATTTCATTTTTTCCAATCCCGCCGAGAATTGAAGCAAGTGAGGATAATGCAAGTCTATATGCTATCGCTACCGATGTTTTTTCTCCTCCCGATAACGATCTTGCATCCATCTTTTCATCCCCAGCAGTAATAATGACGTTATAATTGTTGTCTATATCTATATCATAATCAACTTCATTTCTAAGTTCTTCAAAGCGTGTTTTAAAAAGTGATCTAAAATCATTTATAAAACGTAGTCTAACATACTCTCTAATCCCACGTATATCCTCTCTTAAATTTGACATAGTTTTTAAGAAATTCTCCTTCTTATTTAGAATATTTGAAAGTTCTTCCTTCTTTTTTATTTTTCTTTGAAGTTCTTCTTTTTCATGTTCATCAGTTATTAGTTGAAATTTTCTAAGTTCTTTCTCCTTTTTTATCTCTGTAAGTCTATAATTGATTTTATTTACTTCTTCAGAGATTAGTTTAAATTCATTCTCAATTTCATTTAATCTTATATCGTCAAATTTTATTTCGGATAAATCCTCTTTCAATTGTGTTATCTCCAGATAGTAATCACTTATGGATTTATCAATTTCATATACCCTGTTTTTATAACTTTCAATTTCAAAAAGCCTTTTTTCCTGTTCTTGTATAAGTCTCATTTCTTCTCTTGCGTTTTTAAGGTCTTTGGAGATATCCTCTAATTTCTGTTTTTCTTTTTCGTAATTCTCTTTTATATCGAGATATTCTTCTTCTTTTTCGTTGTTTTGGTTTTCCTTTAATTTTGATTCTAGTTTTGATAGGTTATTTTTGGTTGTTTCTACTCTTATCTTGTTTAATCCAATATTTTTTTCAAGGTCATTTTTAGAATATTTTATACTATTCGCAATATTTGTCAATCTTTCTATTTCATTTTTGTATTTGCTTATTTTACCTGAGTATTCTCTTTCTAAGTGATTTTGATCATTTATTATGTTTCCACAGATAATGCAGATTCCCTTTTCAATTGATTGTGAGCGTTCTTTTTCCAGGTCTTTTACTAAATTATTTAATTCATAAACTCTACCATTTATCTCTTCTTTATTTTCTATTTCAGTTATGTTTTTAATTTGTTTATCTAGTTCTTCTTGCTTCTTATTTAGTTCTTCCAAAGTTTTATTTTCATTTTCTATTTCTTTTTTAATTTCACTAATTTCATTTTTAGCTTTTTTGTATGAATATTCTATTTGGAAGAATTTTTCATATAGTTTTTTAACATTTTCATCTTCTAGTTTATTTTGATTTTCAAGGTCATTAATTACTTTTTCAATTTCTTCTTTTTTTGATTTTTCTATCGGCTTTACATCCTTGTTTGTTTCCTCTATTTTTTGTGTAATTTTTATTTTTTCAAGTTCAAGCTTAGACTTTTCATTTTCTTTTATTTTAATTTCGGTTGAAGCTTTTTCAAATTTTATTTTTTTATCTCTTTCAAATTTTAGTTCGCTTTCTTTCTGGTTTTTCTCTATTATTTTATTATTCAGAAGTATTTGATTATTTGTCGTTTCTTCTTCTAAGTTTTTTATTTTGTTTTGATTTTCATTTATTTTATTTTCTATTTTTATTATATCATTTTGATCAACACTTAATTCAAGTTCTTTTTTGTTCAGTTCTATCTCATTTTTTATCTTGTTTATAATTTCCTTTGTACTTTCGTAAACATCTAAGTATCTGTTAAGTTGTAAAAGACTATCTATATATTCTTGTTTGTATTGCCCAGTTTCAAATATTAGTGTTTTTAGTTCATCCTGTTTGATGTACGTTATTGTTTCAAAAGTTTCTAAAGGATTTTCCGATTCTATTTTTAATAATCTTTTTACGTATGTGTTTATATCAGAGGCTCTATTCTGAAGGTCTACTCTTTCATTGTTTTTGTTTATGTAATTTTTTGAGTCATCATTTCTTACAGAATCGTTTACTCGTTTCAATCCCCTACTTATCTCATATTCGTCATTTCCATTTTTTATTTCTATTTTTATTTCTCCCTCTTGGGAGTTTCTTCTTAGTAGCATTTTTCCCTCTTCTTTTCCTTCTCCGATCTTTCCAAAAAGTGCATATTCTATTGACATTAATATTGAGGATTTACCGCTGCCAGTATTACCAGTTATTACATTTATGCCCTCTTTAAAAGGTATCTCTGTTTTATGGTGGCTTCTTATATTCTCAAGCTTAATTTTCGAGATTATCATGTGAATAAAATAATTTTTCAACCTCCTCCTTTATTTTATCTGTACTTTCTCCAAGAGAATCTATTAAATATCTTGCAATTTTTATCTCCTTCTCATTATAGCCCTTCTTCTTTAAAAATTCGTATTCTATTGTTGATAATTCCTTTGTTTTTATCTCATTTTCTTGTATGTCTGTATATTTGTCATTTAACTTTGATTTGTTTATACTTATATATGAATAACCAAGTTCGTACCCCATCTGTTTAATTTTTACAATGTTAATATCGGATACTTTATCTGCTAACTGCCCCTCTAATTTTACAACTAATATAAATCCATCATTTTTCTTTAGTCTACTTATTATTTCATTTTCTAATTCTATAGCTTTTTTGTCATCGGCATTTATTGTAAAAATTTGTTTATCTCTTGTTTTTATTATTTTATATTCTATAGAATTTATCCCACTATTATCATATGATATTATAAAAAAGCCCCTATTCGGATTGTCAACTATCTCCTTTTCATCACAATATTCAAGTGAACCTGGGTACTGTATTATCCCTTTGTCGTATTTTATGTTTTCTTTATGTCCATGCCAGTGACCTGCAGCGTAGTAATCAAATCCTTTTGGAAGACTTTCTGTTTCAAGATCCTTAAACTTTTCTCCTAGATCTGAAATAGTGTGATGAAATACAAAAATTTTAATGAATGCAGAATTATCCATTTCTATTTTTAATTTTTTAAATATCTCATCTTCTACTTTACTCCTCTTGCCTTTTATTCCGCATATAAATGCATTTTTATATTTCTCACCCTTAAGATCTACATTTTCTCCGAATTTAATATATTTTTTGGAATTTAGGTTTATAAGAAGATTGTTTCTGTGAAAAAGTTCTATAATACTCTCCTCTTCTCCCACACCAACATCATGTGATCCTGGGATTATAAATAACGGTATACCTGCAGTTTTTAACTTGTTTAATTCGTCTGTTACGAATAAAAGAGAATCCAAAGGTGGGTTGCCGGAGTCGAAAAGATCTCCTGAATGTACAATAAAATCCATTTTTTCTGATATGGCATAATCTATCATTTGTATAAATGCTTCTTTTATATCATTATTTCTAGTGTCATTTTTATATACTTGCCCAATATGAGTATCTCCAACATGTATGAATTTCATTTTTATTATTGTTATTGTAGAAATTAAAGCTTACTTCATTAATTGCCTGCTACTTCCTTAATAATGTATATATACCCTAATCTAATAATATATATTTATGGATATTGAAGAACGTTTGAATTTAATAAAACGTAATACTCTTGAAATAATAACCATTGAAGAGCTAAGAAATTTACTGAATGAAGGAAAGCCACTTTCTATTTATATAGGCAGAGCACCAACAGGTTCAATACATTTAGGTCACTTAGTTGCATTGGGCAAACTATTTGATTTTGAAAAAGCAGGTATACATACTAAAATTCTAATAGCAGATTTGCATGCAGCATTGGATGATTTGAAATCAAAATGGGAAGAACTAGATAATAGAGTTGATTACACAAAAAAATGTATAGAACTTGCATTTGACTGGGAAAGGATGCCTGAATTTGTAAGAGGCTCAGATTTTGAATTGAGTCAGCCTTACGTTTCAGATCTATTAAAGCTTTCTACTATTACCACCGTTGATAAAGGTATTCATGCAGCTTCTGAAGTTACAAGGATGAAAACTCCTAAGATAAGTGAAGTTATATATCCGCTTATGCAGACTTTGGATGAAGAATATTTAGATGTTGATATGCAGCTTGGGGGTATGGATCAAAGACATATCTTTGCGTATGCAAGAGAATACTTAGAAAAGCTTGGTTATAGAAAAAGAGTCGAAATATTAACTCCCCTTATTGCCTCAATACGTGGTCCAGGAACAAAAATGTCTTCTTCCGTTCCAGAAAGTAATATTAAGATCTATGATTCCGAGGAATCGATAAAAAAGAAAATAATGAATGGGTATTGCCCAGAAGGAGTAATTGAAGATAACTTTATAATTCAAATAGTTAACTTTTTCATACTACCAAATGATGGCGAATTAAAAATAGAGAGAGAACAAAAATTTGGTGGTGACATAATTATAGAATCACCAGAGCAGATGATACAGTTATATACCGAAAAGAAAATACACCCTCTTGATTTGAAAAATGCAGTTATACAAAACTTAACCGAAAGATTCAAAAATGCAAGAGAATACTTTGAAAGGCAAACTGACTTGCTTCAAAGTCTTGGAGAAAGCTTTATGCCTTACTGAATATGGAATATGATTATTCTTTCAAAGAAGATGTGAAAATATACGATACTGATGCACAGGGTATTGTGCATTATGCAGGTTACTATCGGTTTTTTACTGATGCAATGCAGGAATTCATAAACTCAAAAGGATACAGTTTCCCGATTATAGATGAAAATAGGTGGGTGGTTGTTTTAGAATCAAATGCAAAGTATATTAATTCGGCAAGGATGGGAGATACTCTTAATACATCTCTTAAAGTTAGCTTAATATCTAAAAAGATATTAAGGTTTGATTTTGATATAACCCGCAATGAAGAACAAATTTGTCAGGGGTATATACTTCATATCTGCATAGATAAAAATAGCTGGAAATCAACAGAATTACCACAAGAGTTTATTGAAGACTTAGTTAAAAAAGTTTAGCGTGTTAAAATTTGTGTATTTAACTGTACTCCAAGTTTTTCTTATGAATTTTTTGTATGGTTCTTGAGTTATATTCCCATTATCCGTTATTATTTTTATGAATTGTATGGTTTTTGGATCTGAGGGATATCCACTTCCGAAATCATATCTCAATTCCTTTTTTATTTTTTCTACTTCTCTTTCTCTGTTTGCCTTTGCTATTATGGAGGCAGCGGATACTTCAACATGATTTTTGTCTGCGTAGTTTTCTGCTATTACTTCTTTATTTTTTATCTTTTTTATTAAATATTCTCGTATTTTTTTAGTGTTTCGACTTGGGGAATCAACTATAACAGTATGTCCATTAAGCGCATTTGCTATCTCTATCATATTATCAAGTTCTAAGTAATTCAAGTTTTTTCCGTCTTCAAATCTATTATCTATTTGTTCTGCAGATATCTTAATAATCTTAAAATTATCGCATGTTTTAATTATTTCTCTTTCTAGAAGATAGATCCTTTTGATACTTAGCATTTTTGAGTCCTTGACTCCTAAGAGTTTAAAATTCTTGGCAGTTTCTTCATCTAAACCTATCCCTGCTATTGTCATTGGGCCTATCAATGGGCCTCTGCCTGCTTCATCTATACCAATAGTTATCATTTAACCACTACTTTTACCAAGTTCATCAGCTCTGAATCTTGCATGTCCAAATTGTATAATCGCTTTTATACCAAATTTACCAAGACCAGTTGGTATGTCGCATGCACCATAAGTGCTTCCTCCCCATATGTATACCTCTGCTCCAGAGTTTGTACTTATCATATCTGCAATGTCTAGTGCATGCAACTTAAAACCATCTGGTATCTGTATTGCTACTTTATCGTATTTTTTTTCACGTATGTTGTCTATTAGGTTATCAAAATCAATATCGTACTTTTCTGTAAGATATTTTAAACCATCATTTTTTATCTGATATTTCATTTAATCCCTATTATTTTTGTGCTTAAATTATTTATTACTGTAAGTTTATTGTTGATTTGTGGATAAAAAAGAGTTTGTAAAGGCAGTAAAGATAATAACAAAGAAATACTATATAAAAGAAAGAAAGGCACGTCCATTTGAGATACTTGTGCATGGGATACTGTCTACAAGAACAAAGGACACTACAACTTTTCCTGCGCAGAAAAGACTGCTTTCAATTGCAGATACTCCTGAAAAGATAGTAAGGTTACCGACTAAAAAAATAGAAAAGTTAATTTATCCTGTTGGGTTTTTTAGAGTTAAAGCAAAACTTTTGAAAAGAGCCTGCAGGATACTTATAACTAACTTTGATTCAAGAGTTCCTTCTAATAAAGTTGATTTAATGCAAATACCTGGTGTAGGTGAGAAAGTTGCGAGTCTTGTGCTAGAATGGGGTTTTAATATGCCTTATATAGCGGTAGATACGCATGTAAATAGAATATCGCAGCGATTAGGAATTGTACCAGAAGGAACAAAACCTAAAAAGACAGAAGCTGTACTTGAAAGTATACTGCCACCAAATTTAAGTATCTCAATAAATTATTCGTTTGTAAGGTTCGGCAGGGAAGTCTGTAAGCCGGTTTCTCCGCAATGCGGTATCTGTCCCGTATACAAATATTGTGGTTTTAAGCTAAAATCCAAATACGCAAAAAGAATGCTTAGTGCTAAATAAGATAAGAATATTAATTATGTGCATAATTAATAATAATGAAAGAGCAAAGTAGACTTAGTTCATCTTTATCAAGTTTGGTTTACGGCCTTAAGTCATTATCAGAACTTAGTTCTTTTTTTACTTTTATTTCAATTTCACTCATAATATTTCTTTTTGGCTTTGTTGTTATCTTTAGATATCTTGGATTAGGGGCATTTTTGAATGTAGGCTTTATTTTTACGCCTTCAGCTTCTAGAATAATTACTGGAGAATTTGTATTTGTACTATCTTTTCTACTTGTTATATTCTCTTTGACAACTTTATTTTATTATAAATTATATTATCTAGTTTCGAGCAATTTAAGGGTAAAATCTTTAATAAAGCGTTCATTGGAAGTTTTTCCTAAATTTCTAATAGCAACTTTTACTCAGGCCATAATATCTATAATAGGATTGATTGCACTGGTTATTCCTGGAATATACTACGGTAGTTCTTTCATGTTTTTTAACTTTTTTTCAATATACGGTAATTCTACTTTACATTCAGCAATTATAAACAGCAGAAGACTTGCAAAGAATATACGTTTAGAATCATTGTTTATATTCGTTGTATATCTTGTTTTACTATTTGTTTTCATTTATTTGGTTAGTAGCTTTCATCTGTCAGAAATCTATTCTGCATTTCTTTATTCTATATTCCTTTCATATTGGATTATAAGTTATAGCAACACAGTATTTAATCTTGCAGAAAAGAATTTAAATGTGCTTACTGAAAGATCGGCTTATAAAAAGATGTTTAGCAAGGGTTAATAATTGTATTTTTAAAGTAGTGAATGTGAATTAATAGCAGATAATTTAGTAATAGAAAAGTTTAAATACTAGAAGTATTATAGAATAGAATTATAAATTATACTTAAGAGGTTCCCCCTTTGGATATCGATGTATTTAATAGCCGTTTATCGCCGCAATATAGAATTATGCTTAAAGAGGAGATAGACCAATTATTAGCCAGATACAATATCGTTATAAAAGACCTTCCTAAAATAAAATCAAATGATCCTGCAGTTAAACTTTTAGATGCAAAGGAAGGTGATGTTTTGGAGATAAAAAGAAACAGCAAGACTGCTGGACAGTATAATTATTATAGGTTGGTGGTAAAATAAAATGGAAAAAAATACTTATCAAATATTGCTTAGAGCTGCCCTAGGTTCAACTGCTTTGGCAGCGCATCATATCTCATCATTCGAATACTTTATAGATAATGGACTTAAGAAGATAATAGATAGCGAAGGTTTGATAGAGCCAGTTATAAAACCTTTAGGAGTTGACGATTTTAAAATAAAGATAAATAAAATAACAATTGGAAAACCAGACATAATAGAAGCAGATAGTATAGTGCGGTTAATTAATCCAATGGAAGCAAGAATTAGAGATCTTACTTACGATGCGCCTCTTATGCTTTCTGTTTCTTATTTAGCGGATGGTAAAGAAATTGTAAATGAGGATGTTTTTATAGGACGTATGCCAATAGTGGTAAAATCAAAATATTGCAATCTTTACGGCTTATCAGCCAGCGAATTAACTGAAGCAAAGGAAGATCCTACAGACCCAGGAGGATACTTTATAATTAACGGAACCGAAAGGATAATAATAACTACAGAGGATCTTGCTCCAAACAATATATTGATTTCTAAAGATAATCAAGAAGGATTTAAGTTCACTGCAAAGATATTTGCTGATGCGGATGCAATAAAGGTTCCACATACTTTGCAGATTTCTGGTAGTAACCTCCTTTACATAACTTTCGGGAAGTTAAAAAGAGTGCCTATCATTACATTGATAAAAGCGTTAGGTGTTACTAATGAAAACGAAATAATCAAAAAGATAGGAAAAGATGATGAGGACATAATAAATACAGTGGACATGAATCTTATAGCTTTTAATATAAATTCAGAAAATGAGGCATTAGATACAATTGGTAAGATGCTTCATTCAATTCATACTAAAGAGACGGCAGAGCTGAACATAGATTCTCTATTGTTCCCATTTTTAGGCAGAGATAAAGACTCAAGAAAAATAAAAGCAGAGTACATTATGTATGTTTCAAATCTACTAATAAAGAGTGCATTGCAAGGAAAAGAAGTTGATAAAGACCATTATTCAAATAAAAGGCTGCATGCTGAAAGCTACAATCTCGATATGCTTTTCAGGTTCATATTCAAGCAGATATTGAATGATGCTAAGTATAACTTTGAAAGAGGGATAAGGAAAGACAGAGTTCCTAATCCAAAGTATATATTTACTTCTGATCAATTGACGGCTAGGTTAAGGTCAGCACTCGCAACTGGTCAATGGGTCGGTGGCAGAGTAGGTATAACTCAGCATTTAGACAGAAGAAGCTTTCCATCAACAATATCACATTTAAGAAAGGTAGAGTCTTTACTTACTTCAAATAGGGAAAATTACAGGGCCAGAGATCTTCATGGAACTCAATTTGGTAGGTTCTGTGCAGTAGAAACTCCAGAAGGTCCAAAGATAGGTCTTACCAAGAACCTTGCGGTTTTATCTATGATGTCAAAAGAGGGTGTAGATACTGAAATGGTTAAAGGTTTACTGAAGAATTATGGGGTGAAAAAGATATGAGTTTCGTATTTGTTAATGGTGTGCTTTCAGGAGTTACTGATGATCCAGGAAAGCTTGTTAAAGATATAATAGAAGATAGAAGGCAGAGCAAGATACCAAAGGAAATAAATGTAAGATATAGAAAAGATACGGATAGTGTAATGATAAATTCTGACAGTGGAAGACTACGCAGAGCGCTTATAGTAGTTAAAAATGGAAAGCCTTTGGTTACGAAAGAAGATGTAGAATTGCTTTCTGAAGGCCACTTGACTTGGCAGGATCTAATTGATAAAGGAAAAATAGAATATCTCGATGCAGATGAAGAAGAGCTTGCTTACACTGCTTTAAATGAAGAAGATTTGACTCCTGCACACACTCATCTTGAGATAACTCCTCTTTCTGTTTTTGGTACACAAGCTTCATTACTTCCGTTTATAAATCATAGTAATGCACATAGAAACGTTACGGCGGTAAAAAGTGTGCAACAGGGTGTAGGTTTGTATACTACAAATTACCTAATAAGACATGACAATGACTCAATGATAGCAATTGATCAGCAGATGCCAATAGTTAAGACAGAAATGTACGAAAATGAAAACTTTAAGTCTCATCTGGCTGGGCAAAACATAGTCGTAGCAGTGCTTTCTTATCTTGGTTATAACATGGACGATGCAATAATAATAAATAAATCCTCGGTTGAGAGAGGACTTTTCAGAGCGATGTTTTTCAGACCATATAAAGTAGAGGAAATAAAATACGTTGGAGGGCAGAGTGACGTTATAACTGTTCCAGATAAAGATGTGGCAGGTTATAGGTCAGAGGATTCATATAAATATCTTGATGAGGATGGTATAGCTGCCATAAATTCGCATGTTAACGGCGGAGACGTTCTTATTGGAAGGATTTCACCACCAAGATTTGTTTCTTCTATAGATAAATTTAGATTAGGGGTACAGAAACAGGTCGAATCTTCAATTGAATGTAGGACTGGAGAAAATGGTGTTGTTGATAATGTATTTATAACTTCAACAGCAGAAGGAAATAAATACGTATCATTAAAGATAAGAGAGGATAGGCCTGTTGAAATCGGAGATAAGTTTGGGCCAAGAAGCGGACAGAAAGGAGTTGTAGGTATGCTTTTGAATCAAGAAGATATGCCATTTACTTATTCAGGAATAATCCCAGATTTAATATTCTCTCCTTATTCTATACCATCAAGAATGTCAATGTCTTATTTGCTTGAATTAATAGGTGGTAAAGTTGGATCGCTTGGAGGTAGATATATTGATGGTACTTCTTTTACAGGTGAAACAGAAGAAGATCTTAGAAAAGAATTGATGGAATATGGATTTAGAGAGAACGGTGTAGAAACAATGTACAATGGTATAACCGGTGAAGAAATGAAAGTAAGAATATTTGTAGGAGACATGACTTATATAAGATTAAAGCATTTAGTTGAATATAAAATACAGTGGAGGGCTAGGGGTCCTATACAATTGCTTAATAGACAGCCTACTGAAGGAAAATCAAAACGTGGTGGACTTAGATTAGGAGAAATGGAGAAGGATTGTTTTGTAGCATATGGAACTGCTTTAGCTCTAAAGGAGAGGTTTGATTCAGATAAGGTTACTATTCCTGTGTGCTCAAAGTGTGGAATGGTTGCTGTTTATAATGTAAAAAAGAAGACAGGTTACTGTCCTATAGATGGAGAGGATGCGCAGATAAAACTCATAGAAGTATCAGTTTCATTTAAAATACTTCTTGATGAGTTAAAGTCAGTAGGAATATATCCAAAGATGGTTTTGGGGAGTAAAGTATGAAATTAGACTCGAACTTTGTTTTTAGTAAGATAGATGCCTTGGAATTTGGGATAATGTCTCCTAAAATGATACAAAAGATGAGCGCAGTTGCTATAACGTCTTCTGAGCTTTATGATATTGATGGATTCCCGGTTGATGGAGGTCTTTCTGATTTAAGGATGGGTGTTATTGATCCAGGATTAACATGTAAAACCTGTGGGAACACAATAAGAGACTGCCCAGGACACTTTGGTCACTTAGAGCTCGCCAGACCAGTATTTAATATAAAAACAGTTCCTTATGTATATAATCTTATAAATTCGACTTGTACTTCTTGCGGCAGGATACTTATCTCAGATGAGCATCTCAAAAAACTAAGTGAAGATATCATATCTGCAGAGATAAATGAAGGCCATAAAAAGAAAATAAAACTTATCAAGGCGCTTATAAAACATGCAAAGAATGTAACTGTATGTCCATTTTGTAGGGCGAAACAAAGAAAGGTAAAGCTTGAAAAGCCTTATACATTTGTAGATGGAGATCAAAAGCTTACTCCAATAGATGTGCTTAATAGACTTGAAAAAATAAAAGATTCAGATCTGCAGTTTTTTGGTTTGGATCCTGATTATTCAAGACCAGAATGGATGATGGTTTCTATCTTGGCAGTGCCACCTATAACTATACGACCTTCCATTACTTTAGAGAACGGACAGAGAAGCGAAGATGATCTTACACATAAACTTACTGATATAGTTAGGACTAATCAAAGACTTGCAGAGAACATAAGGTCAGGAGCTCCAGAAATAATAATAGATGAGCTTTGGGATTTGCTTCAATATCATATAACTACTTTTATATCTAATGGTTCTGCGCAGGTTCCAGTCGCAAGGCAGAAATCAAATAAGAAGCTTAAAAGCTTAGAAGATAGAATAAAAGGAAAGGAGGGAAGATTCAGAGGATCTGCACTTGCTAAACGTGTAAATTACAGTGCCAGGTCAGTCATTTCTCCAGATCCATTCTTAAGGTTCGATGAAGTTGGGGTTCCACTAAAAATAGCAAGAGAAGTAACATATCCAGAGTATGTTACAGACTTAAATATAGATAGATTAAAAGCTACTATTAAAAACTTTAATTCATATCCTGGGGCAAATTACGTTATAACTCCAGATAATATAAAAAGAAAAATAACAGAAATGACTGTAGACAATATTATAGACGAGCTTAAATCTGGCTATATAGTTGAAAGGCACATAAAAGATGGAGACATAATACTATTCAATAGGCAGCCTTCATTACATAGGCTTTCAATAATGGGCCACAGAGTAAAAGTCTTACCTTATAAAACATTAGGTATAAACCCAGCATCTGCTCTGCCATACAATGCAGATTTTGATGGAGATGAGATGAATATACATGTTTTGCAGAACGAAGAAGCTCTTGCAGAAGCGGACATGATAATAAATATAAAGAATAATATAGTTTCACCGAGACATGGTTTGCCATTAATTGGTGCAGCACAGGATTATATCTCTGGTTGTGCTTTGCTTACTTCCAAAGAAACAGAATTTGGAAAAGCAAGTGCTGAATTTTTGCTTTCTAATATAGGTATAGTTACAGATTTAAAGAAAAATAAATATAATGGTAGAGAATTGTTTAGCATGATTTTACCAGAAGACCTTAATTTTGAAAGTCAAAGTAGTACTTATAAGATAACAAAAGACAATGATTCAATTGTAAGGATCAAAAATGGAAAACTTATCTCTGGAGTTATAGATGCAGCAACTATTGGTAGGGAGAGTGGAAGTTTGCTTCAGTTCTTATTTGTAAGATATGGCCCAGAAGTTACAGCTAAATTTATAGATCAGGTAAATAAACTTGGGCTTATGACTATCTTTAAGTTGGGTATGAGTGTAAACATAAGAGATTTTGACATTCCAAAGGCGGCTTACACTGAGATAGAAAAAGTCGTTAAGGAGGGAGAAAGCAACGTATCAGATCTTTTAAAGGATTACGACGATATAGCTGAGGCAAAGATACTTAGTATAGCCAATAGGATAAGAATAAAGGTAAGAAATATAATAGATGCTTACGTTGATAAGGATAATAACGATGTAGAAGCGATGATAACAACAGGAGCGAAAGGAAGTATAACAAATCTTATACCAACTATTGGTCTTGTAGGCCAGCAGATGCTTAGAGATGTAAGAATAAGTAACGGATTTTCAGATAGACTTACTTCACACTTTAAAAAAGGAGATAATGGTCTTATTGCGCGTGGTTTTATCGTTTCAAACTATAGAAAAGGACTAAATCCTGTGGAATACTTCCTTCACGCCGCAAGTAGCAGAGAAGGATTAATGGATAATGTTATACGTACTCCTATCTCTGGTTATATGCAGAGAAGGCTGTCATCAGCATTAAATGATCTTAAAGTAACGGACGATCTGTCTGTAAGGCTTGGCAGTACAATAGTACAGTTTAAATACGGAGAGGATGGACTTGACGTATCAGCAAGCGACAAGGGTGATCTTAAATTATGAAAATAGAAATACCGGAAAAATACATTGTAGCATTTAAGGAAAAATATGGAGAAAATGCCGATTTATCCGAACTTGAAAAGATATACAAGAAATCGTTGGTTACACCAGGTGAAGCTGTTGGGGTTATAGCAGCACAAAGTATAGGTGAAGCAAGTACCCAGCTTACGCTTAGGACAAAGCATGCAGCAGGTCTTTCAGTAATTAATACAACTAGCGGTTTACCAAGATTGGTTGAGATATTTGACTCCAAAAAAGATATTTCTACCCCATTTATGGATATATATCTAAAGGAAGAATACGCAAGATCAAAGCAGAAAGCAAGCGAAGTAGCTTCTAAAATGATCGAGATAAAGATAGGGGATATAACTTCTTCTTATACGGTATCTCTTAGGAAAAAGTCGATAGAATTTGTACTTGATAAAGAGCTTTTGAAAGAATATGGATTTACAACAAAGGATGTTATAGCAAAGTTTTCAAACTTAAAGGTATCCGCAGCATTAGAAGGAGATAATCTTTCAGTTATAGACAAATCAGCAGACAGTGTTAAAAAGTTGATAAGGCTGAGGAATAAAATAGTAGAGATAAACCTTTCAGGTTTGTCAGGTGTTTCAAGAGCCATATTAAATCAGGATTCAAATGGAAATTATTGGATAAAAACTATAGGTACAAATCTTTCAGAAGTACTTAAAATGGAAGAAGTAGATCAGAAAAATACAGTATCAAATGACATAATAGAAGTTTCAAAAGTATTAGGTATAGAAGCCGCAAGAAATTTAATAATAGAGGAAGTAAACTCTACCTTGCAAAATGTAGGATTAACTGTTGATCTAAGACATATATTCTTAATAGCAGATGCGATGTGCCTTGATGGTACGGTAAGGGGAATAGGAAGATACGGACTAAGCGGAGAAGCCGATTCGGTACTTGCAAGAGCATCATTTGAAGTCCCATTAAAGCATCTTATAGAAGCAGGGCTTTACCATGAATCAGATCCATTTAAATACGTTGCAAACAATATACTTTCAAATCAGGTAATACCAGTAGGTACAGGTGGAGTAGAATTAGTGGTGAAGGAAAATGGAAAAGGAAATAGCGAAGAAAGTTCAGGAAAAGATAAAGAGCAATAAAGTGTTTATAGGTTTAAATTCTACTTTAAGAGCCTATAAAAATGGAGAGGTCTCTTTTGTAGTATATGCTAGCAATGCCAGTGAAGAAATCCTTAAAGAGTTAGATGGGCTTGAAACTGAAAAATATAAGTATGACGGAGATAGTGATGCTCTTTCAATTGCCTGTGGTAAGTCATTCGGCGTAACTGTTTTAGGAATTAAGAAGTAAAAATATGAACATAAAATTTGATAACGATATTATTTTATCAATGAATCTATTTTCTGATGTTACAAGTGTTATGCCAAGAGATTGCATAAATTTTGAAGATAAAATAGTATTTGTTGTAAATCAGGGCCAAGCTGGCTTGGCGATAGGTAAAAATGGAATCAAAATAAAAATGCTACAAGAAATGCTAAAGAAAGAGGTAATAGTAATAGAGTATTCCGATGATCCAGTAAAACTTTTTGAAAACGTTATAAGGCCAAATAAACTTATATCAGGATACATAACAATCAATGGAAAAGAAGATAGCTCTAAGAAAGTAGAGGCTTCTGTTGATGGTAAAGTAAGTAGTAACAAAATAAAATTGATTAAAATGCTAATGCAAAGGTATTTTAATATAGTTAGTATAAATATTAAGTAAAAAATTTATGGGAAACAAGACACGAGGGTTATTTAACGGAAAAATGTTGCTTCGCCGAAAGGAGAGAGTAAGGTTCAGTAAAAATAAAAGTAAGTCTTATTTCAGTGGAAGTTGGAAAAAGAATGATCCATTGGAAGGTGCGCCTCAGGCAAGAGGAATAGTTTTAGAGAAGGTTGAGATAACACCAAAAAAGCCATCATCTGGTAAAAGGAAATCATGCAAAGTACAGCTTACTAAAAATGGCAAAGTAATAACTGCGTATATACCTTGGAGTAAAGGCGTCTCATTTGTAGATGAACATAATGATGTTATAATCGAAAGAATCGGGGGAGCACAGAAAGGAGCACGTGGTGACCTTCCAGGAGTTAAGTTTAAGATAACAAAAGTCAATGGAATATCATTGAAAGAATTAGTTAAAGGGAGAAAACAAAAACCGGTTAGATAAAATGGAAGAAGAAAAATCATTAGAAAACGTCAAAAAGGAGAATGAGATAAAGCTCTTTGGAAAATATAGTTTCGATGGAGTTGTAGTAAATGATTTAGGACTTAAAAATATAATATCATTAAAACCTGTCATAGTACCTAAAACTTCAGGTAGGTTATCACAGCAGAGGCTTGCAAGGGAAAGAATGAGTATAGTCGAAAGGCTTATCAGTCATCTTATGGTTCCAGGCCATAGGGGAAAGAAGCATTTAAGAACCAGTAAGTTGATGTCCGGTAGATTTAATACTACTTCCAATTTAGTTGAAAGAGCATTTGATATGATAAGTAAAGATGGATTAAATCCATTGCAGGTTCTTGTAAAAGCGATAGAGAATTCAGCACCAAAAGAAGAAGTAATGACTCTTTTAATAGGTGGGCAAAGGCTTGCAAAGCAAGTTGACACGGCACCAGTAAGGAGAGTAGACTTGGCATTAAGATGGATAGCAGAAGGAACATATCAATTGTCAGCAACAGGTAAAAAAGCAGATAGGGCTTTGTATGAAATACTTACTCAGGCAGCAAATAATCAGGACATAGCATTTCCTATCTCGAAAAGAATAGACACAGAAAGACAGGCTGCATCCAGTAGATAAAGTTGAAATTTTTATAACTTAATGGGCAACTTTTCTTATAAAGAGAAGGAAAGCAGTATGAAGTATTCCATTGCTTTCAGGCCTTAGTATATCTCTTTCTATTTCAGTCTTCCAATTTATTTCATTATTTTGTATTAATCTTTCTACCTTCATATTCTTTGGAAGTGATCTAAGCGTTTTTTCTACTTGTATAATAGATGGAGAGTACGTAACTATTCTAGCACCAATTTTGAAGTTTTTTTCTATTACCAGCAGCACTTCCCAAGGGTCTGGCAGGTCGAGAACTCCGCAGTCAAAATTTTTTTCTTTTATTCCTTTTTTGACGTCAAAATTGTTGAATTTTATATTTTCAAGGTTAAATAATTCCGCATTTTTCTTAGCTACTTTAATGAATTCTTTTCTTATCTCATAGGAATATACTTTTATATCTTTTGAAAGATTTGCCAATGAGCATGCAACAACTCCAGAGCCAGTTCCGGCGTCAAATATCTTGCTGTCATTTTTTACTCCTAAATACATTGCTATACTTCCAATATCCTTTAATGTAATTATCTGTGGCAGTCTTATTATTTTTTTTATTAAATCCGGTGTCTTGGGCTCAATGATATAAAATTCATTTCCATTGTGGGTTTTTACCTTAGATCCCGGTTTTTTACCTTTTAATTTATCTGGTTTGAATATTCCAAATTGTGTATTATTTTCTTTATCTCCGTCTATGACTATTGAATTGTTTTCATTAAGTAAAAATATCTTGTTTTTTTTCATATTTCAGTTTTTATAACATTCACCATATTGCCAAAACTTTTGTTTCCAGTGATTTTTTCAGCATTTGTAAGTATAAATGTTATTGTTTTATAAACAGTACTATAACCCATTGCATTTATAAAGTCCTTCTTTAATATTGATTTTTTGTTTAATATCTGTACAATTACTTTTATTCTGTGCTGTCCATATGAGCACAAGAAAACACCTTTCTCAATTTCTTTAGGTTCTTCAAATCCATTTTTTATTAGAGTTTCATTAAATTCTTGTTTTATTATCTCTTTCTTTTCTCTGGGTTTTTTTACATTTATTTCATGTTGAATCGGTTTAGACTTTTCATCTTTTGTATTTATAGCGGATTTTACCTCTTCTAAGCTTAATCCTTGTTCATAGAGATAATCTGCTTTTTGTCCTGTTTGGTTGTCCTGCGCTGAAACCTTTTTCATGAAATCAGTAAGATTTTGAGATAAGTATCTCTCTGTCGATGAAAGAGATTCCATGTTAATTACTTTCTTTTCTCTTATTTTGTTCACAAGAGTTTTTTCCTGGTTATTTAATGTCTGCATAAGCAAGTTTAGTGCTTTTTCTCTGTCTTTTTCAAAAAAGTAGATAGGCGAAGAGCCGAACTTTCTAGAGGTCTTTTTTATCTCGCCCTTTGCTGCAAAATAATCTACTATTGTTTGCGTCTGTAAAGTATCCTTCTCTATCCTCTCGGCTATCTCAAGTATAAGTGACGGGCCTTCATTTAATTTACTAATTATTTTATCATAAATCTCATTTATGTCTTCCATTAATAATAGTCCACCATATATTATTTATATTCTGTAATTTAATATTTAATAATAAAAGTAATCATCAGTATCTGTGAGATTGGTGCCGTTTATTTTGTTGCTTACTAGATTAGTAGTGCCAGTTTTACAGATTAATACCATGAAAGATTTATAGATTTATGGATAAAAAAGGGCAGATATTCACAATAGACTTGCTTATCTCTTTGTTTATATTCTTGCTTTTATTTACAACAGTTCTCCTTTTTCTTTATTCAAATGCGGACATAGACAATTCTTATTCTTCTTATTATTCTCAAATAACTTCAAATTACATCAATAATATTGCGGTCCAGGGAGCTAGTTCTTTGATTGGTTCTGAAGGTTATCCCTCAAATTGGTATTCTATTTCTTGTAACCAGATAAAGCAGGTAGGGGTTATGCAAAATAATCTTGAAGTATCACCGACAAAACTTTATAATCTTACTACTTTACCATTATCATGTCTTTCTTCATTGCTTAAGACCGGTGATTCATTCAATATAACATTTTACTATCTAAATGGTTCAATATTAAAGCTGGGTGGAAAAGCTATAACAGCAGGTTTCCCAATAGATTATTCCTCTAATTATATAGCTTCTATACAGAGATTTACTGTGTTATATCCAGGTAATGAAATAATTAGACTTTCTTATACGGAGTGGTCATGAACAAAGGACAAGTTTTTACGATTGATCTTGTAGTCGGGAGCATAATAATACTCAGCGTTATAACTTCCGCATATGCAATAACAAGCTATTATCTTAAGTTGAATAGTTCAATAACTACTGATAGCGATTTTATCTCTCAGGTATACTCTGCAGTTTCATCCTTTTCACTTGTTTCATCTACAGAGAATCAGCTTTTATTATTTGAAAATGGTGGCTCTGCTTCAGCATTAGACTCTTATGTTTCCTCGGTTTTAGGTTCTGAATTATCCGGCCCATTCCTTTTAAATGTGTTCACAAAATCTAATTACTCAAACAGTTCTCTGCCGTCTAACCTTATATTTTCATATAACTCAAGGTTTTTATCATCTTCTTCCTACTCTACTTTTTATGAGCCATTAGTTGTAACAAATTATAGTAGTGCATGCGGTTCATCATGTAATGCTTCTTTATCTATAAATAGTGTATTTCCCTCTTACAATGACACGATAAATGCTCCAAATTGTAACGTACTTTATGGAAATGGAACAGTGACTGGATGGACTATATTAAATGATACTCCTTCGGGTTACTGTACAATTCTTGTACCTTCTTACGCGAATCCAAACAGCTATGATGTTGTTACTTCCTCTTCAACAGGAGTTTCTACTGGTTCAGCTACTTTACATATCCTTGCTATAGATCTTTTGGAATTCAAAGTTCAGAAGTAATCTATATAAAAGCTATAGATTTGTTCCTTTCTTCGCTTCTAAGCTTCGTTTCCATGGCGTTTAACTCAGCTTCTACATCTCCCCTATAAACTCCTACTTTTATGGCAAGGTTGTTTATATCCATTAGAAGTTTGCTTAATTTTTGGGCTTTTTCGAAATCTATGTTGTTTTTATATTGGTTGTATAAAGTTATCTGCTGTAGCAGTTTTTCGTATAAATCTCCCATTTCCTCCATCCTTTCCATTTTTATCCCCCCCTCATATCTATTTTAGAAATATTCCAAATAAAAAGGGCTGTTTTGTATTACTTATATATTATTGAAATGGATTTATTATTAACTCCTCTGTGGTTACTCTGCAAAGTAAATATTAGCAGTTTTCTGCTCTATATCTAAACGACTTCCCTTTTGGTTAATTCTTGGCCTTCCGCTGTCTTTATCCCTTCTTATTGTAACATCTATATTTTTAAGGAAGTTATTTATGGCCTTGCCAGTGCTTTCTATTTCATCAGTCATACCCCTTACTCCCTTTTTACCGCTGAATAATATACTTTTTGGGCATGTAGAATCAAGGAAAGCAAGGTCATGGTCAACAACTATTGCACATTTGTTTCTAGATGAAATAAAGGAGGATATTATATTCATACATTCTAGTCTATCTTCTATATCCAGATTTGCAGATGGTTCATCTATAAGGTAAATATCTGCAGGTTTCATAAGTGTAGTCATTATTGCAAGTTTTTGAAGTTCTCCGCCTGAGAGATTATTTACATTTTTATTCATTAATTTGTTTATTCCTAGTTTGTTGATAGCAGATATTACTCCTAAATCTTTTTCATATTCTGGATTTATACTCAATAAAGCATTACTAACTAACATATCAAATGGCTTTAATATCTGTGGTTTGTATGAGAGTTTTATACCAAGATCAAGTTTACCAATATTAGTCTCGATTAGGCCAGCAAGCGCTTTTATAAACGTGCTTTTTCCTATACCGTTCTCTCCTATTATACCAATTATATCTCCCCTGTAAAGCTGTCCACCTTTCGTATCTAGCTTGAAATCCTTTAAATCAACGACAAATTCCGGCCATGAGATAAATGGCTCATTACTAACTGGTGGCAGTGTCTTCTTAATTTTTATGTTATAATCTCTAAATCTTACGTTTTCAGTAGGTAGATATCCTTCTAAATAATTGTTTATTCCATTCCTGGAAGGCATAATGTGTGAAGCTATCCCATAGTTTGATTCAGAGCCATATAAAACCTGTATGAATTCTGTAAGGTAATCAAGCATTACTAAGTCATGTTCTACTACTACAACTGTCTTATTATTAAGTGCTTCTTTTATCTTAGTAGCAACATTTATTCTTGCGTTTATATCAAGGTAATTCATCGGCTCATCAAATATATAAACATCTGCAGATTCATCAAGAGTTTTAGCTATTTCAACAATCTGGGCCTCTCCCCCAGATAAAGTCTCAGTATCTCTATCTAAAATATCTTCTGTTACTAAGTTAAACCTATTTGTTTTTACTAAGTCCCTTACTTTTCCAGTTTGTGTAAATGACTGTGATTTCTTTGCTATCTTTAGATTGTTGCTATAAAGTTTTGTAAGATAAGGTTGTATGTCCTTTCCTCTGAATGATTTTATTACTTCTTCATATGTGTATTCTCTTTTAAAATCACCAAAATTTGGGACTAACTCGTTTGAAATTAGTTTTATGTTTGTAGTTTTTCCTATTCCATTTCGGCCTATTAGACCTACTACTTTGTTTTCTATAGGGGTTGCTATATTAAAGGTTCTAAAGGTATTGACACCATATTGGAATGTAATATTCTTTGCCATTTCATCCGGCAAATTGATTATACGTATTGCATCAAAAGGGCATCGTTTTACACAAATTCCACAGGATATACATAAGCTTTCTGTTATGGCTGCCTTTCCGTTCTCTCTTGCATACACTGTTTCTTTTGCGCCTTGTCTTACTCTTGGACAAACCTCTGCACAGATGTAATTGCAATTATCTGGTGCTTCACATTCCGATTCTTTTATTACGGCAACTCTCATTTTCTTGATACCATATTTCTATTAATAAATAGGTTATTCTTCATTTTTAAATTATATTACTAGCAATTTAAGTTAATATTATTAAAAATATCCGTCATTAATTCTATATATTTAATCAAAACATTAAACCTTTTACTCTTTTATATTTGTAATGTTTTAACTTTAAATGGAAATAAATGATCCGGAGTGTTCTATTGAAGAACATGAAAAGATAATAAAAATGCCAAAAGACAAGCATACTGATGAGGAAATAAAGAATATTCTCTTGAAATACAAAAATGTAGCTGTAGTGGGTATGTCAAGAGAAGAAGGAAAAGATAGTCATGAGATACCAAAATATTTGATGAATAAAGGATATAATATAATTCCTGTAAATCCTAATGCAGATTCTATAATGAATAAGAAATCCTATCCTTCAATTTCAGATGTTCCAGAGAATGTAGATATAATTGATATTTTTAGGCCATCCTCTAAGGTTCTACCAGTTGTTCAGGCAGCAATAAGCAAAAATCCAAAGGTGATATGGATGCAGGAAGGAATTTCAAATGATGAAGCTAAAAAACTTGCGGAAAGCAAGGGAATAACCGTAATATTCAACAGATGCATGATGAAAGAGCATGTTAGATTATTTGGGAATTAATAAAGAAAAGCATATAAAATTAAGATATCTTATTAAAACTTATGACAACTTCAGTCTGTAAGTGCTATAAATGCAATTATAAGTTTAATTATGAGTATATCCCAGGAGTTTCATATCATTCAATTAGGTTAGGAAATAAAAGAATATTCCGCTGTCCTAAATGTAAAACTCTGCAGAAATTCGATTTAAGTAGTAAGGGGCCAAATAACTCATTAAAAACATATGGAGACAGTTCAGAACTTGGAATTGGTGCAAGGATTTGGATGTTAATGCTTTTGCCAACTTTTCTTCTTTTAGCATTAGGAAACTTTTCTTTCTTTATTTTCCCACAAGTTATTTATATCCCATTTGTTCTGATCTTTTTAGGTGTAGTTTGGGTATTCGGGTATTTAATATATCTAATAATGAGTGTGGGTCCAAAAACTACAGGAACAAAAAAGGTGGGTAAATAATGGTATACAGTTTTGCGGTTTCATCTGGTTTTAATTTTATATTTCTTATACCAATAGTAATAGGTTTAATTGTCATTCTTCTTGCTATTTTTACTAAGGGAAAAAATGAGAATACAAAGGGAATTAAGCATACTTTCTACATTACTATAGGAATAGGAGCTGCAGTTATTGTAATAGGGATAGTATTGTTAATCGCATTAACTACTCCGTATAAAGTTAAAATGGGAACTGGTTATATATCTGTATATGCTCCCAGTATAGCTGGCGGCAATATTAATGTAACTTCCAGCGAGATTCAATCTGCATATATTGGTAATATTGTAAATGGAAATATTACATTATCTGTAAGAACCGACGGTACAAGTATAGGTAATTTAAATGCAGGCAGGTTTTTACTTAGCAACAATGCTAAAGCTTACGTTGTATCTGATAACAACACAGATGTAATAATAAAATTGAAGAGCGGTAGTTACCTAGTTTTAGGAAATAATAATACTGACATGTTAGCATCTATAATATCTAAGCTAGTTTATAATATTAGCTGATCTATCTGCAATAACAATAAAAAAGCATTTATCTTATAATCACCAATATTAACTTATGACAGAATATATGCTTAATAACAAGTTTAATGACCCTTTTAATAAGGTACAGTTTGGGGTTTCTATAGGGGAGAGAAATCAGTTGGAAGAGTTTTCTAAAGTTCTTAGAAGCGGTGCTAAGATGGTTGAAATAGATGTAGCAAGTGTGTACGGATTTGAAGGGGAGCAAGGCAATTCTGCGGATACACTGGGAAAAACAGAAAGAGAAGCAATAGCGAATCTTGCAAAGACAAATGATGTTGATTTGAGTGTTCATGCACCTTGGGCGATAAACTTTTCAGGGATAGAGCCGCAGTCCAAAGCCAAATCAGAAGTATATGGACATCTTGTCGAAAAGGAAGTAGGAACAGCTTTGGAATTTGCCGATGACATAAGTAAAAAGATGGGCAGACAGAACATGCCTGTTATTTTCCATGCTTCTTCGGATCATCTTTCAGATCCAGATAAAAGCTTAGTTTATTCAGTTTATGATGAAACAGAAAGCAAGGTTATTCAGATTCCAAAACAGGAAATAGAATTAGGTATCGATAAAGATAAGGTAAGCGATCCAGAAGAAAGAAAGAGAATAGCAATGCAGAAGTTTAAATCTATCTACGGGGAAAGCTTTTATAAAAAAGTGTTTGAAAATAAGGATAATAACCGTCTTGGATTCGTTTCTGATGATGGTAAGGTGATATTGAACCCAGAAGGTGCGCTTGAATTTTATAAGAAAAGTAAGTCACAGCAGCTTAATCAGGAGATGGCTAATCTTAATATTAGTTTAAGGAATCTAGAATACCAGAAGACAGATCTTCTGGTGAAAATGAGTGCAGCAAAGGCGCAATCTGACAAAAAAGAAATCGATAATATACAAAGGGCTCTTGAAAGCATAGAAAACATGGCCAAAGATCTAAATCAAAGAAATTCAGAGCTAGAAATAGAGGAAAAAACACTTGATAATAGATTTGTACCGTATGATAAAAAGGCACCAGAACTTGCTGCTCAGGGTATAGTAAAAGCCGCGATGTTTTCTTATAACAATACAGAATCAAAACCAATGATACTCGTTGAAAACCCAATGTCGCCAGAAATGTCATTAAGTAACCCAAAAGATACCGCAGAAACAGTAAGAATAGCTAGAGAGGAGTTTGCAAAAGAACTACATGAAAAACAGCACTTATCACTTAAAGAAGCAGAAAAGATAAGCAGTGATATTATTGGTATAAATCTTGATATAGGGCATATAAATGTCTTTAAATCCTATATAAATCCAAAAACAGGACAGCCTTACTCTGATAAAGATATAGTAGAAATGGCTAAGGCTACTGAAGATTATCTAAAAAGATATCACTTAAATGATAATATGGGAAACAAAGATAGTCATCTTCCTTTGGGGCAAGGAAACGCTCCTATAAAGGAAGTTTACGATGCAATGATGGAAAAAGGACTTGACGTTCCCGCAATAATGGAAGTATTTGGAGGATTAGGTGGACTTGAAGCAGGGTCTGTTCAGTCCTTACAATATATGGGAGCACCTTTGTATGGTAATACTCCATATGTATCCCTGCCATCATATCTTGGCCAGCCTTACTCTTCTATAGTGGGTGATTATTCCTCTTATTCTAATTTTGGATTGAAACAAGATATGTTCTCATATGGTGGTTTTTCAGGTATATTCCCTGCTGTAGGAGGTGGTTACATGGATAATAGAGGTAATTCAGGTTTTTCGGGGGCGCCAATGGTATAATGGAAGAAAATAACATAGAAGGACATTTAGAGTTAAAAGGATACGATGCTGCTTATAAGTTTGCTAAAGGGATATTTGAAATGTATCCGAAAGTAATGAAAACAATTGTTTTATTCGGTTCTTACAGCAAAGGCAAAGAAACAGAAGACAGCGATGTAGATATAATGATAGTAATGGATGATGTTCTGAATAAGCTGGATGAAAAAGTTCAGTCTTTAATATTTTCAGATGTTGACAAGCTGGTAAAGGAAAGCCAAGTAAAATTGCATATAAACTTTGTAACATTAACTGCTTTTTGGCGTGGAGTTATCGCTGCAGATCCAGTTTCAGTAAATGTTCTAAAGTATGGCGTTCCTTTAATAGACACTGGCTATTTTGAACCGTTACAGGCTCTACTTAATATGGGTGAGATAAAGCCAACAGATGAATCAATATACGCTTCTTTAACGAGGAGCGAATTATATTTAAATTCAGCGAAACTTAAGCTTGCTTCTGTTATTACAGATATATACTGGTCTGTTGTAAACTCTGCACAGGCTGCAATAATGAGACAAGGAGATATTCCCCCTTCACCAGAAGTTATACCTGAAATGCTTTTGAAGCTTGAAGAAAGAGGACTGGTAAACAAGAAGCAGATTGATGATTTCAATGAGATATTCACGCTTGGAAAAAGACTGTTTCACGGCGAAAAAATAGATATAACTGGAGAAAAAGCTCAGGAGATAATAACGAAAGGAACTGAATTTAGTTCAAAGATGGCAGATCTTTCAAAATCTAAATAAACATATTTATAAGTATACCTAAAAAAGCGCTTATCGCGGCTATAAGTAATCCTATTCCTGCGGTTTTCAATCCCTCCTTTATTTTTTTTGTCTTTTCTTCCTGAGAGTAACCTCCTATAAACATAAGTATTATCAAACTTAAGATAAGTGAGATAACGCTTGTAATAATGCTTTGCTTTGCATTTAAAGCGTAATAAACAAGGTAAGGCAAAAGGACAATAAAGCTGCCTAATAGTGTTGAAAGAAACCCTATTTCGGCATATTTAAGATTTTTTGCTTTTTTTAGCTGTGTAATTTTGTTAGGGTTATATTCCTTAGCAAATAGTATCTTTCTATATTCCTTTATTTGCTGACCTAATACAAAATTTTCAGCGTTATAAGCAGAAAAGAAATTGGAAAGAGAACCGCTTACTCCAACTAAAAGGATAGATGCAAAAGTAAGCTGATAACTATGAAAAACAGAAATACCTAAGGAGATGCCTAACCCAAGAAATAGTCCATCACTTAAACCTAGAATTATATATCTATTTTTTGCTCTTTCCATTAGAACTTACTGTAGCTTCATCTAAACTGTTTATTACCGCCCCTCTATCTTTTAAAGCCTTTTGTATTCCTTCAAAGTTTATTTTTGAGCCTTCAATGACTATCTTTAATCCTTCAGTGTGTATATCAACTTCTACAACCTTTATGAAAACATCTCCATTTCTTACATGCTTTGCCATATCACTGGCTAGGTCTATTATACTGTACTCACCAATTGGCTTTACCGCATCTATAACAAGTCTACTTAAATACATCAGTAACTCCGAAAGTATAAGTCACTTTCTAACTTTCCTGTTTCTGCGGCAATGCTTGCTATGGGCTTTTCCATGTATGCTTTAGCTAATTTTATCTTTGCTTTATTTCTGTTCTTTGAGCCTTTCTTCTTTTTAGATAATTGTCTATTTCTGATCTTAAGAAGCTTCTCTGATTCCTTAAGTATCTTTGGATTCTCGATTAATTCTCCGTTAGAAGTAGCTATAATGGAAGCAAGGCCTACATCTATGCCAACAGCCTGAGCTGAAATATGTGTAAAGTTCTTTTCCTTTTTTATCTCTAGTGCCAGTTCATTTAAATCGTATCCTAACATACTCTCCTTCTCTTCCTTGTATGCTTCGATACTTGCTTCTTCTATCTGCTTGTTTAAGTTCTCTCCCAGTTCCCTCGCTGGATATATTCTATATTTAAATGCTCTCTTCATATCTGTTCTACAAGTTTGCCAATTAATTATATTACTTTTGGACTACTGTACATACAATGTGTATTTTATATTCTTTAACATTAATAAATCTTTAATTTTGAGATATCTATTAATTCCTCATAAATTTTAGTAAAAAAGAAATATTTAAATAGGATAAATCTTAATAGATGAATATGATATTAAATAAAAAGGCTCAAGGCTTGCCTATAAATACTATTATACTTATAGCAGTAGGTCTGCTTATACTTGTTCTTTTAGTTACATTTGTATTAGGCGGATTTAAGGGATTAGGAGGTGGTGCTAGTACAAGTAGTAGTGCCATTAGCGCATTTGAGGCACAGTGTCAAACGACGGCCTCTTCTGCTTCTTCATCTGGTTCTTTTCCTTACAGTTGGTGTAGTTCAACAACAAAAGAATCTAATGGTAAGATTCTATGGTGTTACACAAATCCTTCATCGCTTTCAAATACCACTACTATAACTTTATATAATGGAACTACATTAGCAGGGCCTGCTACTTCAGGTGCGCCAACTGGTTCTAATATAGTAAATTGTCCTGCTCCATAAGTAGCCTTCATTAAAAAGCTTTTTATTTAATGACTTTGTTTTTAGTAAATGAAGAAAAGACATACTTTAACTAATGTATTAATGATAGTGCTTTTAATAATAATTCTGATAGCAATATTTTATGCATTTAAAATGCATATAGTTCTCTTTAATTCCTGCTATTTTGCAAATGAAACCCTTGCAGTGAATGGTTCAGGGCCTTTTTGCCTGTCAAATAGTGGTGTAAACATAATAATAAATCGGTCTATACTTTCTTATTATCCAAATTCTACTTTAGCAATACACAATCAGAATGTTTCTGCTTTGCCATTTTCATTTCTTGATAATAAGCCTTTAATAACAGTATGGAATGAACCTACGGTTTTGGGCCAAGATTCATACTCATTCCTTACAATACCTGATACTTTCAAAGTTCATATGGTATACAATGCATCAGTATCTACTAATTTTATAGTTATGACTAATCAGCAATACGTTGAATGGGTAACTACAAAACAGATTAATAACAATTATGTGGCTATTGCAACAGGTAAAAATATATCTGTATGGTTCAATGAAAGTACTGGGTGTGCAGGTTATGTTGCGGTCATCAAACCTGTTTCAGGTAATGCTGTTACAATTTCGCCAGACGAAAAAATACTTTATGACCCTGCTACTTCACCAACAGGGGCATGTGCTGGCTGAAATGTCAATTTTAAATTGTTTAATTTACATTATATAACATGGAAATCGATATTTTTGATGCGGTAAATGAGCTAAAGAGCTTTTATGAAGACAATGCTCCTCTTTCGAAGATAAGTGGTTTGATAAATTATAAGAAAGTATCCATAAGTCTTGAATACAAAGAGAGCGTTATAACAATAAAGTCGCAGCATCCTTTAACAATAAAAATATATAAAATATATAATATCTTGCTAAGACTTTTCCTTATAAACTCTGTAAAATTAACTATCGATTTTATAGAGAATAATCAGCAAAAATCGGTTTCAAAGCAATTCGGTTCGGATGAAAACATAGATCCTGTAATAGAAGATCTTAAGGGTTTACCTCATGATAGCATAACTGACATAGTAATTGATACAGATTACTTTAAAATAGTTGAAACTCAAGATATGAGTGATAAAGTTTCTATAATGCTTAAAAAGAGTGGTAAAAAGGAACTTTTTAAAAGTCTTTCAAATTATCTTTTTCCATTCATAAATATGCCTGCAAATGAGTCTTTGTTGGAGGAAATAAGTTTTCTAAAACAGGAGGATCAGCTGACAGTGGATGTATTAATGAAGATTGATGGTTCCCCGATGGGGATAAAATCAAAAAAAGTAAGGTTGGTTTAATATGGAAGGAATAAAAACTGGTTTTAAAAATTTTGATGAGCTTACTAATGGTTTGGATTACAGAAGAGTTTATTCTTTATTTGGAAACAAAGAATCAGGAAAAGAACAGTTTATATATAAACTTGTGCAGTCTGCACTTTCAGCTAAGGATGCAATTGTTTATGTTTTAACTTCAAAGTCATATTCTGATTTAATAAATGAATTCAATTCCAGAGGTATAAATATAAATTCGTATCTTGGTACAGATTTTAAAATATTGGATGATTTTAGCAGGACAAATTCACCTAGTGCCACGGATAATTCCTATGCTAAGATATTAAATGGGCCTTTGGATCTAACAGGTTTATCAGTTTCTTTATCGAGTGCTAACAGTGATTTTATAAAAGATGCAAAGCCAGTTATAAACATATTTGATAACTTGTCAAATCTACTTTTATACAATAATCCTGTAACAGTATATAGATTTCTTCAGTTTGTTGTCGGCAAGGCAAAGTTAGCAGGAATAACTACAATATTCTCTATAGACGTTGCTATGCATCCACCGGAAGTTATAGAAACTATAAAGAACCTATCTGATGCAATAATAGACCTGAAACTTGAAGATGGTAAAAGATATTTTAAGCTCTCTGGTACAAGCAAAGAAGTACTTCAGTTTACGGAAATTGAATGATATTTTATATCTAATTGGTCAATTTATTCAGAGGATATATTTAAAAGCAATAATTACTATATCTTTATTATATGGCAGAATATAAAGGGTTAGATGGAGTAACAGATAAGGACTTTGATCCTTACTTTGGAATAGCCAAGCTAGATGAACAACTTAAAGGAATACCGTCTAAGAAGATGGTATTAATATCTGCTTCACCATCAGTAGGAAATGAAGTTTTTGGGTATCAGATAATACATAAGAATATAACCTCTGATGTAAAAGTTCTTGTATTTCTTAATAGGACTTCTCCGCAATCATATCTTACAGATATGAAGGAATATGATTTTCCAGCAAATGATAATTTATTCATAATAGATGCATATAGTGGTATAACTGGTATAAAATCTGATGAAACTGATCATATAAGAGTTATAAATAATCCTTATGATAAGGAAGAAGTAAAGACAAGGGTTCTTAAAGAACTAGAGAATGGATATGGCTTATTTGTAATAGACTCTTTCTCATTGCTTGCAGATTTCTTCGATTTTTCATTTGCTGATTCATTCATGAATGATATAAAACAGAAAATTATAAATAAAGATTCAGCAGCGGTGCTTCTTTTTACAGATTGGGGCTACGAAAAACAAAACGTAGATAAAATAATTTCGAATGTCAATTCGACAATAGAGATTAAAGGAATAGAAAAGCGGGTTATCTTTGGTCAATACTTTGCAGTATTAAAGTGCGATTGGATCGAAGAAAATCCGACATTTTCATCTGTTTTATTTAAAGCAATTAAACCTGGAGGAATAAAAGTTTATTTCCCCAAGATTTTAGTTACGGGGCCAACTGATGCAGGTAAAAGTTCTTTTATACATAGTGCTTCTAAAAATGCTGTAAGTGTAGATAAGCTTGGAGGCACTATAGCATTGGATCATGGAACAGTTGATTTTCAGGGTTATCGTGCGGATTTATTTGGAACTCCAGGACAGGAGAGATTTGATCCTTTACTTAAAATGCTTGGTGGTGAGGCCATTGGAGTATTTCTTGTGGTAGACTCGACTAAGCCAGAACAATTCCCAAGAGCAGTTGAGATGCTTAGGAAAACAGAAACTTATGGTTTGCCTGTAGTAGTAATTGCAAATAAAGCTGATCTTAATGGCTCTCTTAAAAAAGAGGATATAAGAGAAAAGCTTCATTTAGATTCTGCAATAACTTTAGTACAGACAGTTGCGGAGGATCTATCAAAAGTAGATCCGAATGAACCAATAAAATTAAAGGAGGAGGGAGTAAACGAGGCGTTATCTGCTTTGTTCAAGCAGTTAACATAATTATTTAAATAAGAAAATCGTAAATTAACTATGGCTACAAAATCTGAACAATTAAAAAGCGTTTTACAAAGATTAAGTACGGTTGGTGGAATAAAGGCATCTGCTGTTATATCAGCTAATGGTTTACCTATGGTATCATTAATGCCTGAAGACGTAGATCCAAATACTTTTGCTGCAATGCTGGCTTCAATGGTAGGTTCAGCAGAAACAGCTATCAAATCTTTAGGTGCAAAGAATACTCTAGAAAGAGTAGTTGCAGAGTCAAAAGATATAAGGGTAGTAGCTGTACAAGCAGGAACTGATGCAATACTTACAATAATGATTGATCCTAATACAAATTATGGTTTGATTCTTTTAGAATCTTCTAAAGCTTCAAATGAAATAGCAGAAATAATGAAGCAATAAGAATGTCATTTGTTCTTTTTATTTGTAAGTATAATACTAGCAGAAGTCAAATAGCAGAAGCATTGTTTAATGGACTTACTAAAAAACATAAAGCTGTAAGTGTAGCAGGCAGTTCTGTTGGTAATGGAATAAATTCTATAGATATAAAATTAGTACAAGAAACATTTGGAATAGACATGAGTAAGCAAATTCCTAAACTACCTACTCTAAATTTATTGAAAAGCGCTGACAAAATAATAGTTGTCTGTGATCCTAAGGATTGCATACTTATACCAGAAAGCTATATACAAAAAGCGGAGCACTGGTACATACCAGAATTAGATGGTCTTTCTGCAGAAGAAAAAATAAAAATAATTAAGGAGATATACAAAAAAGTAAAGGAATTAATTTTAGAGCTGGATAGAGAATAATAAAACTTTCAACTTTTCAGAGTTTTAAGTATCTTATTTATATTATTCTGTTTTATCGCTTATATTACCGCTAACTTCATTTTTCTATATTTTAGTTATCTTCAATTACTATCTGTTCAAGTTTATAATTATTTTTCATTTCTTGGCTAAAATCTCACTTTTTAATTGTAATTATTTAATCTTATTTTCTTTACTGTTTTATCTATCTAATGTTTATATCTTTATTTTATGTATAAGTGTTAAATTTTGGAACTTAAATATTCTGTGATAGGTATTTATAAGTTCTTCTAAATTATATATAATGTTTTAAGCTCAGGTTGCGTAACCTGGCATCGCGTAAGCCTGGAGAGCTTATGGGAGCAATCCCTTGAGGGTCCGAATCCCTCCCTGAGCG
>JAJZWM010000019.1 GCA_021846665.1 Nanobdellota archaeon
TAATTACAGGATTGATTTTAGTTATAATATTTGTAATTATATTTTTACTTGTAAATTTCAAAATATCAAACAGTTTTGACTTAACAGTTTTTAAGCTTATAAATGAAAAATGGAGTGTTAGTTTCTTAGATCCCTTCTTTGCAGCTGTCGCAATTTACGGCAGAGAATATTTCTGGATACCAGTAGTCTTCTTGATGTGGGTTTTAGGTAGCGCTTTCAATAATGAGAAAGCAAAGAAAGGGGCGGTAATGTTAGCAGTAGTATTCATAGCTATAATAATAATCGGTTTATCTTTGAAAGCGGTTTATTATAGGCCAAGGCCATTCCTTAATCCAGTACTATCTTCTATAGATCATGTTCTTGTCCCTAAGGATTTTGATTCTTCCTTTCCATCAGGACATGCATTGATAGTTGCAGGAGGTGCTGCAACTGCATTTCTGTTTTTAAGAAAAAGATATTCAATACCTTTAGTTATTGAAGCAGCGTTGGTTTCTTACGGCAGAGTTTATGTAGGAGTTCATTATCCTACAGATGTTATAGCTGGTGTAATTTTAGGAGTTGCAATTTCCTTTATAATCTACTCGATTTTAATTAATAACAAGTACTTCAATAAACTTTATCAACTTGTAGATACAATTTATGTAAAGATATTAAAATCAGTTAGACTTATTAAATAATCAATAGTTAGATTAAATGTTAAAAATTTTACTGTTTTTGTTTTAATCTATATTTTTTAGACAGTTCCTTTATCTCTTTTATTAAATCAGATTCGGATTTAAACATATTATCAACGAAATAAGGAGTAAATGGGCTATATTTTTCAAATGGGAAATAGAGTAATACCTTTTTGCCAGTAAAATGAGCGTGCATTCTTTCTCCATCAACACCGCTAGAATAAACTAAATCAGAAAGATAAACAATAGTGATATCCGTTTGATCTACTAAATGGAAATCTCTTCTGACTGTCTGATTAAAAATTAGATTCTTTGTCTTATCACTCGTATCTTCCTTGTAAGCATCAATATCTACAGCTTTTGGATTGAAGACTATCAAGTACTTCTTTATCTTTTTTATAAATCTTTCCAATGTTTCATATCCACTTTTTCTGTGTTCTATTGTATAGCTTATATAAGCCTTTGGTTTATCAGGTCTATAAATTAATTCGTACAATGTGTTGGGGTCTTCTTTTGAGCCTATAACATAATTTTTTCTGTTTATAGAATTACTTATCAAGTCAGCAGTATAAACCTCTAATTCAGACCATAAAGCTATCTCATATTCATCAACTGTCTTATCCTCCCAAGATTTTTTCTTCTGCAGGTTTTTGTTTACATTCTTGGGATCATTTAATATAGATATAAAGAAGTCTGGGTTTAAAGTACGCATGTCTTTTGAATTTATAAGACTTAATGGGCCGCCTCTCCACCAAAATGACATGTGGCCATCTATTATGTAATCTATTTTCTTATTTTCTTCTATAATTGTTTTTATGTTTTTTAGTGCGTTTTCTTTTAATAATCTAATATTTTCTATGTCTAGATTTGGGATATTTTTTGAATTTATATAAGGGTTTGTTTTGTTTGCAACTTTAACCATCTCATCTATAAGATTTATTATTTCAAGATTTTTACCGTGTTGTCTTGCTATTTTCATTGCTTTGCTTTCTAGACTTATTCTATCTGAGCCAGCAATTGCGCTGCTAAATACTATCATATCTCTATAATATTATTTCTAGCTAATAAACTTATTTTCTTCTCTTTAACTTTCTTGGAGTTGTAAGGTTGAAAGGGTCAAATATCTTTTCAAGTTTTTCTTTTTTGAGTACATTTTTTTCTTCAGCAACCTGTTGTATTGTTTTTCCTTCCTTTAGTGCTGTTTTTACTATCTCGGCACTATTTTCATAGCCAATATATGGGTTTAATGCTAATCCAACACCAGGTGTTTTATTTACCATTTCTTCTATTCTTTCTTTGTTGACTTTTATGTCATTTATTGCCTTTTCAGCAAATACTTTACAGGCATTTCTAAGAATTATTAAATCATGCAGTAGGCAATAACTTATTATGGGTTCCATAACATTCAATTCAAATTGTCCTGCTTGAGTCGCTAATTCAATAGTCTTATTATCACCCATAACTCTAAAACAGACCATATCGACCATCTCTGCTATACTTGGGTTAACTTTACCAGGCATTATCGAAGAACCTGGTTGGACTGCAGGTAAAATTATTTCTGCTAATCCTGTTATAGGGCCAGAATTCATTAGTCTAAGGTCATTGGCGATCTTTATCAAGTCAGCTGAAAGAACAGTTATTGCCGTTGAAAGTGCAAATAAATCCGATGGGGATTCTGTAACTGCTGGTAAATCCTTAGCCTGCTTTAAGTTAATATTAGTCCAATTGCTAAGGTATCTTATTGCTTTTTTAATATATCTGGGGTCTGCATTTATTCCCGTACCTACTGCCGTTGCGCCAAGGTTTATGTTTTTTAGTTCTTTGTTTGCTTCATTTATTCTAGAAATAGACTCTTTTATCAAGTCAGCCCATGCCTTAAATTCTTGTCCTAATCGTATAGGCGCGGCATCCATTAAGTGTGTTCTTCCGCTTTTTATTATTTTATCAAATTCTATTGCCTTTTTTAAAAAAGATTTATCTAACTCATTTAATGCTTTTAACAATTCATTTGAAAGTTGTAATGCAGCTATCTTTGTAGCAGTAGGAATAACATCATTAGATGACTGGCCCATATTTACATCGTCATTTGGATGCACTACAGAGTAATCTCCTCTTTTTTTACCAAGTTTTTCAATTGCAATATTTGCTATTACTTCATTTACATTCATATTATTTGAAGTCCCTTCACCTGCTTGGTATATGTCTACTAGAAATTGATTGTCAAACTTTCCTTCTAGTATTTCATTACATGCTTGAATTATCGCATTTGCTTTCTTCTTTTCTAAAAGACCTATTTCCGAATTTGCAATCGCGGCTGCCTTTTTTATTAAAACTATAGAATATGTATATTCTTTTATTGGAGTTATACCAGAAATAGGAAAATTTTCTAATGCTCTTTCAGTTTGAACTCCCCAATAAGCTTTTTTAGGGACTTTAATTATGCCTAAGTAATCTTTTTCTATCCTAAATTTATCCATTTTTATTTATGGTTTTCTTGATATTAATTTCTTTTAACTTGAAGCGGCATTTGTTTTTACTTTTTTACCTCTTAATGTTATGAAGGCTCCAACAGTCGTAACTATGTTTGTTAGAATTATGACATATGTTACTAATACAAGGAAAGTGTTTGCTTGTGGGATACCATCCTCCAAGGCCAATATTGCTAATGTAGCAGGTGTTAAGCCTTGAGCTAACGAAATAAATATCTGTAATTTATCTTTTACCATGTCAGACTTATAGGTTGATACAGAAACTGCGATGAATCTTGAAAATAAAAGAATACCTAATATTGCGAATCCCGCGGCTAACCCAAAATATAAACTTGAAAATGAAAGGCTTAATACTAAGCCAAGAAATACAAAGAAAAATGTTTTTAATATGAAAGTAATTTCTCCTTGAAAGTTGAATATATCTTTTTCTAGCTTATCCATTTTTATTTTCCGTCTAAATAGTTCACTTATAAATCTGTGGTTTCCAAAAACTATACCAAATATTATTACTGCTAGGTATCCACTTCCTCCAGCTTTATCTGTAAGCCCGTAAGTAAGGAAAAGTAAACCCAATGTTAAAACGTATGTGTAATGCCGGTTTTTCAAATAATTTAAAAGATAAATCCATATAACTGAAAGTATCATCCCGATAAATATCCCTATAGAAAAGGAGGATACCAATGAATCAATAGTGGAGTAAATGTTTGCATTTCCACTTTGATATAACCCAACAAATGTAAGGAAGAGAACAACTAAAACAATTGAGTTCAATGCTGCTTCAAATGTTAGAAACATTACTGTTTTATCTTTTATGTTAAGCTGCCTTGAAAGAGGTATTATAACTACTGTTGTAGTCTCACCCCCGACTATAGATGCAAATATCAAGGAGATAACTAAATTAAAATGTAATATAAAATATGAAAGAAATGTAACTGCTATTATACTTATACTTACATATAATGCAACTTGAACAAATGGCCTCCAACCATCTTTTAAAAGTGTTTTAGCCTTTAGATCTAAACCACCATGGAATATAACCATTATAAGGGTTACTTCGGCCAGTACGCCTAATAATGGAAGTAAAGCAGCCTTTTGTATAACGTCTAATACTGGGCCAAGTATAAATCCAGCAAAAACTAAGAAAAGAAAGGAAGGGATATGCGTTTTTCTAAAAAATTGCTCTCCAATATAGCCTAAAAAGATTATAAGAGCAGATATAAGCAGAATAAAAGTTACAGATTCTGTCATTTCTTTTCTTCCTCCTTATATTTTTGCTTGTTTATTATTGAGATCATAAGGCTATTAATGAATATTGTAACAAATATAACTGCGAATACTATATCTATGAATGAATTTGTTCCAGGTATAGCGTAACTTAAAGGAAGGGCCGCAACTACTGCTGCACCGGCTCCTCTTGATATCATTGACCCTATTATTGCCTTGTCTTTTGTTTCATAAGGGGATTTATACAAAGCAACTTTTGTTGCTATATATTTGGTTATAATAAGAGCTAAGGCTATTACTATCCCAAGTATAAACCCTAAATAATCATTCAAAAGTACTAATGCCCCAAAATAAACAAAGAAAAAGGATGTAGCTAAAAATGTAACTAGCTCATTAAAAGATTTAGATTCTTTGTTTATATTAAAAGAAATACTATGTTTGTATTTTAGCGATTTGAATATATTTTCTCCATTTGCTATTATTATCCCAAAGACTAATACTGCTATTGGCCCACTACCACTTATTGCTCCTATAAAGACATAAATAAGAAAGGCTATTGCAAGTGAAGCAACGTATGAGTAATCATATCTTTTTCTTTGTAAATAACTCATAATAGGTACCCATGCCATACCTATAAGCGCACCTATCACTGCGCCTATTGAAAACTCAGATATTACTTGTCCTGAAACGAAGCTTATGCTGGTATTGTTTAATATTATTGCTCCGACTAAAACTAAAACAAATATTATTGTCAATGGCTCTTCAACGGTTGCCTCTAATTCTACAAGATTTCTTGCCTTCTCTGTTCCGCTTCTCCTGCTGAAGCTGGATACTACTGATAAACTTAGACCGGCTACCGTTAAGCTTAGTAAACCAGAAACCAGAAGGTTATCCAGCAGAAAATAAGTTATGAAGAAAACAGCTATAAAAGATAAAGTAAAATTTGTTAAAGATAGAATTAACCCTCTAGAAATTGTATGTATTATTTTTCTTAAGTTTATACTTAGTCCTGCATTAAACAACATAATTAATATTATTATGTTTATTACAAATGGAAGGTAAGAGAGTAATGAATTCCTTTTAAGTAGTCCTAATACAGGGCCAAGAATAAGGCCGAAAAACATGAGCCATACTATATAGGGAATTGCAGTCTTTTTACCTAAAACTCTACCTAAAAAACCGATAAGTAAAACTCCCGCTGTGCCTAGCATCAAAAAATTTAGCACCGATGGATCTAACATAAATAATGTTTAATTTTAATTATTAAATATGTTTAAATTAAAGGTTATTTGACTCATTAGTAATAATAAATCATAAAACCTAACAATTTTGATAGAAAACACAATGTACTTTTTAATGGTATAACATTTTAATAAAAAGACGTCTTTATCAATTAATGGTAGATCTTCTAGAGTTTGAGGGTAAAAAATTATTTAGGTCATATAATATAGAAATTCCTAAAGGCCAATTGATACACTCTATAGGAGACATAAAAGATTTTAAAGAAGAGAACGTAATAAAAGCGCAGGTTCCTACAGGCCATAGGGGTATAAATGGGGGAGTTTTAAAATTTAAAAGTAAAGAAGAATTTGTTACTGCTTTTAATAAAATAAGTTCACTTACTTTTAATGGATTTAAACCAACTTCTTTTTTGGTGGAAAATGCAATAAAGCACAATAAAGAATTATATGTTGCTTTAACTTTAGACAGAAATAATAAGTCACCAGTATTGTTAATCTCTTCCGAGGGGGGAGTTGACATAGAGAAGATACCTAAGAATAAAATCAAACACTTAGATTTAGATATTTTTATAGGGATGTTAGATTACCAAAAAAGGCAGGCCTTTAAATTTATTGGTTTAGAAGATAATTACAAGCTTCAATTCTATAATATATTGGATTCAATGTGGAAAATATTTACAGATAAAGACGCTGAGTTAGTAGAGATAAATCCGTTAGCAGTAACAGATACGCAATTAATAGCACTAGATTCAAAAGTCTCTATTGAGGATGATTCTTTGTTTAGACATCCAGAATACAAAAGAGATGAATATTCTTCAGATGAATTAGAGATGAAAGCAAAGAAAAAGGGGATATCCTTTGTTAGATTAAATGGAAATATTGGTTTAATAGCCAATGGCGCAGGTTTAACTTTGGCTACGATCGATCAAATAAAGCTAGCGGGAGGTATGGCAGGAGATTTCTTGGATCTTGGCGGAACAGATGATCCTGCAAGAGTAGCTGAGGCAATAGAATTAGTTAAGGAATCAAATCCAAAAGTCTTATTTATAAATATATTTGGAGGAGTTACAAAAGCAGATACGGTTGCAGAGGGCATAGTTCAAGCAATAAATAAACTTAATATAGCTTTCAAAATAGTTGTAAGGCTAAAAGGCTTTAATGAAGCTAATGGAAAAGAGCTTTTAAGAAAAAATGGGATAGACGCTTTTACTAACATGGCGGAAGCGATACAGGAGGTAGTAAAACTAGCAAACTATGGCGATTCTAATCGATAAAGATACGAAAGTACTAGTTCAGGGAATAACCGGTCATCAAGGAAGATTTCATTCAAAAGCGATGTTGGATCTTGGAACAAAAGTAGTTGCTGGAGTTACTCCTGGTAAAGGCAGTGAAAGGGTAAATGGTATAAGAGTATTTGATGATGTAGAAACTGCAGTTAAAAAAACGGGAGCAAATTCTTCTGTGGTTTTTGTGCCCGCTTTAATGACAAAAGATTCGGTTATTGAAGCTATTGATGCTGGTATAAAATTGATTACAATAATAACAGAGCATGTCCCATTTCAAGATATGCTAAAAATAAATGAATACGCCAGATTAAAAGAAGTAAAAATAATTGGGCCAAATTGTCCAGGGCTAGCAGCTCCGGGAATTGGGAAATTAGGGATAATACCAAACACTATCCTGAAAAAAGGAATTATTGGCGTAATTTCAAGAAGCGGAACACTTACTTATGAGATTGTTAATGTTATAACTGAAAGTGGTCTGGGGGAAAGTACTGTTTTAGGTATTGGTGGAGACAAGGTTCCTGGTATGGACTTTATTGATGTATTAAAATTATTTGAAGAAGATAAGCAGACAAAAGGCATAGTTATAGTTGGAGAAATAGGTGGGAATGAAGAAGAAAAAGCGGCTGATTTTATAAGAAGAAACATTAAAAAACCAGTTTTTGCATTTATAGATGGCATATATGCTCCACCTGGAAAAAGAATGGGCCACGCTGGTGCCATTATATCAGGCAATGTCGGTACCGCGAAAAGCAAGCTGGCTGCATTTAAAAAGGCGAATGTCCCTGTTGCAAGAACCTTTAATGAACTTTCTAGTTTTTTGATAAAGAAATTGGGCTAAACATCGTATGTGTTATATTTAAAAATACAAAACATTAAATATAATAAAAACAACTGTTATATTGTTTATATAACAGATATTTAAGGAGGTAAATAAAAATGGAAGAAGTAAATGGCGAAGAACAATTCGAAAAGCTAGTTCTTAAATCCAGTACACCAGTATTAGTGGATTTATGGGCACCTTGGTGTATGCCTTGTAGATGGTATTCTCCAATAATAGAGAAGACTTCTGAAGAAATGAAAGATAAATTCAAGCTTGTAAAGGTAAATGTTGATGAAAATCAAGAGATAGCAGCAAAATATGGAGTTGAGGCAATCCCAACTACGTTATTAATAGTGGATGGAAAAGTCAAAGCCAGTGTTGTTGGCGCAATGCAAGCTGATCAACTTAAAAGTTGGTTGGGGAAGAATCTCTAAATGACAGAATTAACTTGGATGACGGGCGGAAAGCAAGGTAGCGGTATAGACGTATCCTTGGGTTTGTTTTCAAGAGTAATGATGAAATACGGCTATAACATCTACGGTTACAGGGAATACTTCTCAAACATAAAGGGAATGCATAGTTTTTTCACCGTTAGAGTTTCCGACAAAGAAGTTGCTTCTATACCCAGTAAAGTTGATTTGGCAATATTCTTCGATACAGAGTCTGTTCTAGGAGAAGTAAATGAAAGAGGAGAGGTTGTTCAAGAAGGACATATTAAAGACATCAAAGAGAATGGAACCTTGGTTATAGACAGTAAAGTTGATAAAAATAAGATAAACAGAAAAGATATAAATGTTATCGATATAGATTTTGATGCTATAATATCAAGCGTAGCCAAAAGGTTGAATAAACCTATTAGTGAATTGATAATCTCTAAGAATATTGTCTGTGTTACTGCTTCCTGTTATCTTTTAGGGTTAGAAGACAGTTATATAATAGACGCAATAAAAACAGAGTTCGCAAAGAAGCCGAAAAGTGTAATTGATCTTGATATCTCTGTTTCAGAGGAAACTATAGAATACATGAAAAGCAAGAATGAATCACTTGCTAAGGAAACCTTGGATCATATAAAAACGAAAGGAATAACACCAATAACAAAACTTGATAATAAGAATAAGGGTGAGCAGCTTTATATGGAAGGATTTGCTTCCACCGCTATAGGTAAAGCAATAGCTGGCTGTAAAATGCAGATTTACTATCCTATAACCCCAGCAAGTGATGAAAGCGTGTTTATAGAATCTCATCCTGAACTAGGCATACGTGTTGTTCAGCCAGAAAGTGAGCTGGCGGTTTTGGCAATGGCAACTGGTGCGGCGATAGCAGGAGCTAGGGCTTCAACTTCGACTTCAGGCCCTGGTTTATCATTAATGTCGGAAACGGTTACCTGGGCAGGTATGAATGAAGTGCCAGTAGTTTTAGTAGATCATCAGAGGGGCGCGCCAGCGACCGGTCAACCTACAAGAACTGAACAGGGTGATCTAATGTTTGCGGTTCATCAGGGTCATGGAGATTTTGGTAGGATAGTTATTGCACCTGGAAATGTGAAGGACAGTATAAAAATGACTGCAGATGCATTTAATTATGCAGAACGTTATCAACTGCCTGTTATAATTCTTGGAGAAAAAGCAATTTCACAAGGTTCTATGAATATAAGTAAAGATACAATTCTTGAAATAAAGAAAAATTACAAAGTCGATAGAGGAAAATTAATAGAGAAAGTTGATGGTGAATATAAAAGATTCAAATTCACAAGTGATAATATCTCAGATAGAATAGTTCCTGGTAACCCCAATGCGATTTTTTGGATGACAGGAGACGAGCATGATGAATGGGGACACGTTTCTGAGGATCCTAACAATAGAATAAAAATGATGGAAAAAAGAAACGGGAAATACTCTCAAATACTAAAGGAGATAAAAACAGAAGATAAATTTACTCTTATAGGAAATCCAAAAACTGCGGATATCTTAGTAGTTGCCTGGGGAGGGCCTTCTGAAGCGTTAAAAGAAGCAGCAAACGGAAAGAATGTAGCAGTTCTGCAGGTAAAATTAATACATCCTCTTCCAAATGAAATACTAGATATTCTAAAGAATGCTAAGAAAGTTGCAATTTTAGAAGAGAATATCTCTGCGCAGTTAAAACAGCACATAGCTTCGGTTACTGGCTTTGTAATACCAAATGAGATTTTGAAGTATAATGGAAGACTTGTAAGATATGATGAAGTTGCGGACGCAATTGAAAAAATAATAAATGGAGAAAATAAGGTGATACTAAATGGCTACTGACGTTAAAAGTTTGACTTCTAATGAATTTAATGACTGGTGCCCAGG
>JAJZWM010000020.1 GCA_021846665.1 Nanobdellota archaeon
TACGATGACGGAGCAAATATATTTAATTATTATACTAATTTTGCCGGAACTAGTCTGCCGAGTGGGTGGACAACATCCGACACAGCAGGGATATCTATCAATAATGGTGTACAGATAAATGCAGGTAGTGTTTATACAACTTCTCCAGTATTTACTTCTACAAATAGCGTAGAAGAAATGTACGCTAAATATACAGCGTTAAACAGTGCAAACTATTCAGGGATTATGCAATCAAATACGCAGTTTCCTCAAGATGGGAACAGTGGTTCAAATGCTGAAATTCTATGGATGACAAACGGTGGTTCAAATGAGTATAGCGCTTGGAGTGCTAATGGATCTTCAGCAAATTATAATATTCAAAATGGAATAGTACTTAACTTTATCCCTAATTTAAACCAATTCTATATTATAGGAACTTATATAAACGATAGTATTATTGGTGAACAGATAGATTACATAGATAAACTAACTGCTTCAGGAACATTTGATACTTCACAATATGTTATACTTGGATGTTTTCAAGGTAGCGGTTGCGGATCATTCACTATTAACCCTTTATTTGTTCAGTGGGTCCGTGTTCGTGCCTATCCACCCAACGGCGATATGCCTTCCGTAAGCTTTGGAAGTGTAGCTTAATCTTTTTAATGGTCATAAATAATTTGCTATTTTTGATTAAAAGGAATATAAATTAGTTTATTTTTATATAGCTAAAATAATAAAATTATTCAATATAAAATAAATTACAGCTCTTTGTATATATGAATTAAATTAATTTGAGTTGTAAGTATGGGTTATTGAAAGAGTATAACTGTTTATATTCTGGTAAGAGGTGAAATTAAGAGAGAAATATATTATACCCTTACAGATTCCTATTATACTAACTTTTAAATAATGACGTTAAAAATGTCATTTATAACCTTTAAATATAAGTTCCATTCTTTAGATAATTTTTAGCAGTTGCCAGATTATTTGCTTAGAAACTGCAAATGGAAGAAAAAGCATTGACTAACAATGTGATGATGATAAGGCCGCATAATTTCGGCTTTAATGAGCAGACCGCGACAACTAATAAATTCCAGAAAAAAACTAGTTCTTCGGTTAATTTGCAGGCCTTAAAGGAATTTAACAATGCGGTAGAAACGCTTAGAATGAATGGTATAAATGTATTTGTTTTTGATGACTTGGAGGGAATGGAAACTCCAGATTCAATATTCCCTAATAACTGGATATCATTTCATTCAGATGGAACAGTTATAATCTACCCTATGCTTGCATTAAATAGAAGAAATGAAAGAAGAGCAGATATAATTCAAAGTTTATCTACGCTTTACGGTTTTTATTGCTCTCATATAATAGATCTTACAAACTATGAAAAAGATAATAAATTTCTAGAAGGTACTGGCAGTTTGGTTCTTGATCATGAAAATAAGATAGCTTATTCCTGTATCTCTGAAAGAACTAATGAAGAGGTGTTAAATAAATTCTGTAATGAAATGAATTACAGGCCTGTAAAGTTTCATGCTTTTGATGAAACAGGTTTTCCTATATATCATACAAATGTTATGATGACATTGGGAGATAAATTCGCAATGGTTTGCTTGGATTCAATAAAAGATGAAAGTGATAAAAAGGCAGTTATTTCAGCTATAAAAGAATCCGGTAAAACTTTAATTGAATTAACTTTTAAACAGATGCTGAATTTTGCAGGTAATGCATTGGAATTACTAGATTCAAAAGGAAACAAGAAATTAGTAATATCAAAGAAAGGATTTAGCTCTTTGTCTAATGAACAGAAGGATTCACTAAAAAAATATTGTAGTGTAATAAGCATAGATGTTAGTACAATAGAGGAATGTGGCGGCGGTAGTATGAGGTGTATGCTTGCAGAGATATTCTTGCCGCAGAAAAAAGAAGTAAAAACTACTGTATTAAATCCATTAAAAAGAGCAGATTAAAGTTAAGATAATATGTTTGTTTAGTTAAGACTTTTTATATTTAGTTTTATTTTGCAGTTTGTGAAAGTATGAATCGATCTTTTATAAAATATATATATAATAAATATTGAAAGCAATATTATTATAGGATCATACTCAACGAGTAAAACTTGTGTAGTATTATATATTGGAGAAAGAGCTGCAGAGCCAGATATAAATGCTATAAACAATGGAATTAAAACATTGCAGCAGAAAGGAGTAGATAATAAACTGAAAAAGATTGCCCAAACCGTATTTCCTTTGTTTGCGTCTTTTCTTGCCTTTATTAAGTAATAATTTATTGCTATTATAAAACTTATTATAACGCTGAGCAAAATCGCACATATTACATCAAACAAAGGATATAAGAAGGAAAATGTGAATATTCCAACTTTGTCATGTATAAACAAATAAACATAAGCAGAAAAGATTACAATAGGAAAAACTACAAAGAATTTATTCTGTTTTAAAAGATTAAAAAATACTTTCCAACCTTTAGTATCTTGCATTTCTTTTTATGTCAGTAAATTCATAAAAGCTTTTTATTTTTTATTAGGATTATATATCAGTATATATAATAGGTATATTACTATCTGATATGACAGGCGTAGCAGACTTACCATTACATTATGGTCATGTTCCAGATTACTTACTAAATACAATGAGAGGGATGTGCGATGCAATAGTACATACAATGCTATATGAATACGGCGAGGATAAACTACTTGAAAGACTTTCTAATCCAATGTGGTTTCAAGCTTTGAATAACGCTATAGGTATGGACTGGGATTCTAGCGGCTCTACTACCGTTCTGCTTTCACTTTTAAAACAAGTAATAAAATCAGAGGATGGTATTGCGATTTTTGGTGGAAAGGGAAAGGCTTCGTTATCAGTTGAGGATGAACTCGCTTCAGTAAATTCATTTGACATAGGAAAAAACAAACTCATTGAATACAGTGCTTTGTCAGCAAAAGCTGATTCTGTGCTTTTACAGGACGGCTACAATCTTTACATACATTCTATGCTAGTATCCAAAACAGGCAGATGGCTTGTTATACAGCAGGGCATGAATCCAAATACAAAGTATGCAAGAAGATACCACTTATTGGATGTAGATAACTTTGAATGTGAGCCTAATTCTGCTATAAGTGGTATTACTGGATCGGTTATAAATCTACTTGATAAAGAAGTAAGTGAAACAAGGAAGGTTGTACTTGAAGAAGTAAATAATGACAAAGATAAAATAATAAAAGATTACAGCAAAGCTTTAAACACATTAAAAGGCAATACTACTCTAGAGTTGTTTGAAAAAGACGCTGCAATATCTGGTTTTGACAGGTCAAAAAGGATAGAGTATTATCGGCCGATAAGTATAGAGAAACTTAAGAAAAATCTGGAAAAAATAAAGAAAGACAGTTTTACTAGTCTATCAGATTCTCTTTTAGGAGGATTAACAGCGTCTACGGCAAGAGCGATGTTTTTAATAGCTGATTTAATATACAATGAACCTCCGTCTTTTCTTGATCCTGTAAATTATCCTTACGATCCTTTTAAATATGCTTTTACTGTAGGAGGAAAAGATGGTGTACCATATTCAGTGAATCGTAAAGTGGCAGAGGAAGTTATAGAAAGCATGAAACAGATAGTGCTAAATTCTAAACTAGAGGATAAGAATAAAAAAAGATCATTTTATAGGGTAGATAAACTGCACAAACTTGTAAATATTTAAATATAATAACTAGTAAAATATCGGATGCAGTATAAATGGACAGTTCTAGCAAATACAACAATGGGCGGTTTAATGGCTGCTATAAATGCTACAATAATACTTATATCCCTTCCTTCAATATTCCGTGGCCTAAATGTTAATCCTCTGGCGCCTGGCAATTTTACTCTACTTCTTTGGGTTCTTCTAGGTTATATGGTTGTAACAGCTTCTCTTCTAGTTACTTTTGGCCGGTTATCCGATGACTATGGTAGAAAGAAGTTTTATACAATAGGATTTGCAATCTTTGCTGCAGCTTCCATAGCTCTTTCTTTTACACCATATAATTCTGGTACAAATGGTGTTTTGTTCATAATAATTTTTAGGTTAGTTCAAGGGGTAGGTGGTGGATTCATAATGGTTAACAGCACTGCTTTGCTTACTGACGCTTTTCCTGACAATGAAAGAGGAAAAGCACTGGGAACTAATCAAGTTGCTTTTCTTGCAGGAGGATTCATAGGATTAGTAGCTGGTGGTTTATTAGCTCCATTTGATTTTCACTTAATATTCATAGTTAACATTCCTTTTGCAGTTTTAGGTGCGTTCTGGTCTTATTATAAATTAAAGGAAGAAAAGACTAGCGAAAAGAAAAAGGGTTTAGACTGGAAGGGGAATCTTGCTCTTTCAGCAGGTCTAATCCTTGTTGCATTAAGCTTTACATATGCTCTTAGCCCATATAAAACTAATCCATTAGGTTGGACGAATCCGTGGGTAATTGCAAGCCTTATTATTGGTGTTTTCCTTATGGTATTATTTGTTCCAATAGAAAGAAAAGTTAGAAACCCATTATTTAAGTTATCTTTATTCAGAAATATACAGTTCCTTTTTAGTTCTCTTGCACTGTTTTTAAGCGCTCTTGCTAGGGGAGCAGTAATGTTTTTAGTTATAATCTGGTTACAGGGAGTTTATCTTCCGCTTCATAATTTTACGATCGCTCAGACTCCTTTTTGGGCAGGGATATACATGATACCATTAATGGTAGGTTTTATAGCTCTTGGACCAATAAGTGGTGTTTTAACGGATAGATTTGGTGCAAGGATATTTAGTACTGTTGGCCTTTTGATAACCGCAGTAGGGTTGTTCCTTTTAACTACTTTTTCTGCTAATTTTTCATATATCCCATTTGCAATAGTGCTGTTTGTTATAGGAGCAGGGAATGGAATGTTTGCTGCACCTAACACAAAGAGAGCAATGGATGCTTTACCTTGGAAAGATAGGGGAGTTGGGAACGGAATAAGAACAACATTTGCAAATATAGGTCAAATGATAAGTATGGCGATATTCTTTACTATAGCCATAACTGTATTTTCATATGCATTGCCTTCTATAATCTCTACACAGCTTACATCATTAAATGTTCCATCCACTTTGTCTTCTCAGTTTGCTGCAATACCTGCTTCTTCTTTTCTATTCTCAGCGTTTCTTGGAATAAACCCCGTATCCACATTTTTATCTCAGGTTCCATCTTCAATAATTTCTGTCATACCAAATTCATCATTAAAAATTATGAATGAAAGCAGTTTTATTCCAAAATTAATTTCTTCTCCGTTCATGCAGGGATTGAGAACTGCATTATACATAGGCATAATTATACTAATAGGGGCTGCAATATTATCTGCGTTTACAAAACATAGAGTTGCAAAGGGTGCAGAAAAAGTAAGGTAATCATTTGTTTTGTAGAGAAGGATTACTCACTTTATATCTATATCATTAATGATACCTTTCTTTAATGTATAATTCTCACTGTAAATTTTATTGTTATCTGAATATGCATTTATAACATACTTTCCTGCTTCTATTGTAAATTTACCTTTTCCATTTTTCAGGCTTTCATTAAATGTATTCCCATTTCTATTTAATGAAATTATAATATTATCAAAAGAACTGTTTACATAGAGTATCCCTATATCAGAAGAATTAATAGACCATAGGTTTCCCAAATAAATGTTTTTTCCGCTACTTATGTTAGCATAAAGTAAACCGTTTTTATAAAATGATGGAGATATAACAGCGTCGTTTATTCCTTCTTCAGTATCACAACCAAAATCATATGCATCTTGTATATTCTGAAAGTTATCTCCATTCCAATAACTCAATGTAAATTCAGCTGATCCGTTTATAAGTGTTGTATTAAAGCCATCACCAGGTCCTCCAATTATTATCCCTGCATCATAAAAATTGTAGCTTGGCGTGTAATTGAATCCACTTATAAGAATAGAATAATTTTTTATCTTTTCATTTAGTAGCAAATTTACCTTATCATAATTTATCCACCCATATCCGTCATTGTACGAAAAGATTATCTGCGGTGTGCCATTTTTTGAAATACTGGAATTCGTCCTTAGATAAATTGTTTGGTTTTTATTTAATGTTATATTATCTCCGGTTTGATTTACAGCTTGGTAAAAATAATAAGTATAATTCTTAATAGACGGAGAAACAGTGCCATTACCTTTTATTAACTTGCTGTTTAAGCTTGCGTTTATTCTCGAGTCATTCCATACATTATCTATAAAGTTTATATGTCTAGTTTTTGTATCAATAAAAATAACATTCTGTGCAAAATAAGCCCGTGTTTGATTTTCATATCTTAACATAACATTTATATTAAGCTGTATAGATGCATTGTAATCCCCGCTTAGGTTTGTAAGTAAATTATTCAAAGTTATACTGCTTTGTATTGAATTTGTAGATACATTGTACACATTACCGTAGCTACTTACTCCGTAATCTACTATCCCCATTGGCGCAGGTTCAGAATACTTGCATGAGTAAAGGTTGATTCCGCTGCTTATACCTAATGTTGTGAATTGATAATTGCTGTATGGATATAGCATTACAACCGCTATAATAAGTATAGCGAATACCCATCCAAATAGCATTAACATCTCTGACTTCTGGTCATCCATACATTCATTAGTAAATGAAAATTTAAGTATCTTTATATTATAGTTAATTGAAAGTTTTAAGTTTTAATTTTTACTAAAATCATATGATTCAAAGATAGTAATCTTTATATATAATATTTGATTACTTATAAATACTTAAAATGATTAAGAAAATTTACAATTTAATCATAAAAAAGTATAAATATCGAGCAAAATTATTTAGGGTATGACAAAATATAAGATTTTATCTGAAAAAAAGAGTGAAAACAACAAGATTATTGGATTAGCTGTTAATTATATCTCTCCTTCAATGGTAAAAATATTATTAAATAAAAGATTAAAAGTAAATTCTATAGTACAAGTCGATAATGATATTGCGTATTATAAAAAGAAGTATGTTGGAAAAATAATAGAAAGTAGGGATGTTAGTGAAATGACTATAAATACAGATTATTCTATTAAATATACTGGAGGATATTCAGTAGATGGAAAACGCATTTTTCTTGACAAAAATTTTCCTAAATTAATTATAGTAAATAATAAAATTATTGATACAGTGGAAAGTATAGCTAAACATCATGAAGTTACTGAGAAATGGCTTGTTGACTTTGGTTATTCCTATGCTTATTCCCACAGACTAGCAACTTCTATAGAAAGAGATTTTATAAGATTTTTAGGAGTTAGGTGGAAAGCGTATGACAAAGAAGTTGGAAGATTCTTACATGAAAATTATAATAGGAAACTTGAGAATACTCCCTTAGATTTAGATCTCTTACCATACATCGAATCAAAAGATTCAAAAGCATTAAAAGAAATAAAAGAAAGCATTAATACTGCAATACTAGATATAGTACAGTATGAAAGATGAAAATCTTTTATAAATTCCTTTCCTAAAAAATAAATGGAAGAATGTATATTCTGTAAAATAGCTAAAAAAGAGATAAAAGCAGATATAGTTTTTGAGAATGAAAATTTCATTTCATTTTTAGACAAAAGCCCTATATTCAAAGGACACACTTTGCTTATACCAAAAAATCACATCGAAACACTATTTGATTTTCCCGAAGGTTATTTGAAGGAACTGGCTGTTGAAACGAAAAGAATAGCAAATGGTGTAAAGAAAGGAATAGGTTGTGATGGTATACTGCTTATAAACAACAATATTATAAGCCAAAGCGTACCGCATTTTCATGTTCACATAATACCTAGAGAGAAAGGTAAACTATTAAGGGGTTTTATGTGGCCTAGAACAAAGTATAAGGATGGAAATGAGGAGGAGGAATTCAGAGAAAAGATAGCAAAAGCTATAGAAATATTTAAATAATTCAATATTATAAGTATAATATGCAAATTAAACAGGTTATTATAGTTTCTACCGTTTTCCTTTTTCTATTAATATTCGCATTGAGTGCTGTTCATGCAGCAGGTTATGGATATTCAAAGGTTTCATTAACACAGTATTCAGTAAATATTTCTCAAGGCAGTCATGCAAATGTAGGTTTTACAATTTCGTTGTTTAATGGAAGTTACTGGGCAACTTCACTTGCCGAAAGCCCTCTTAGTAGCTATATAACTTTTACTCCAAGTACTTCAAATCAAGATCCAACATACAATGGAACGCTAACTATAAGCGTTGCAAAGGGAACTCCTATAGGTACATACAGATTTAATATTTCTGCAGTTGGTGATGATCCTTCAGTTTCACCTGTTCTTTTAACTATTAATGTTATTAATTCAACAAAGAGCACAGCTCCAAGTGTAGCTCCTCCAGTTGTTAGTACCTCTAAACCTACAAATTACTTTGATTATGTAGGCAGTATATTTTTAGTTGTAATAATAGTCCTTTTAGGATTAGGCCTTTCAATGAAGAGAAAGTTTGTAAAAGCTGCAAGGTATACCATGCTTGGATCAATTATTTTAAGTCTGGCAGCTGCCGTTTATCTTCTAGCTTATGACAGTATACTGAGAATTTCCGGCATGCTGCATTATGATATCTTAGTAGTGTTCTTCATTCTGACTATAATATTAACGTATCTAGTTTACAGCAACAAGAAGATGCATAAAAATGCTTTACTCATTTTAGGCAGCTTGTCTGCATTGTTTGTGCTTGCAATGTTTTTAGATGCGATACTTGGCTTGCCTTTAACACAGGTCTCCGGTTCAATGTCTTACGGCTTTAATTATCTTTTCGGATTTGGTGCTCCAAGTACATCTTCATCATACGGAACATCATTTGCATTCTCACTTTTACTTTTATCAGTAACTGCAACTTCTATTCTTAGCTTGTTTTCTTACTTTATTGAAGGCAAGAAAAAGTAATTTATCTTATTTTTATTACGATTTTAATTTTTTATTTCTTAGGGTATAATTTTAAACAACGGAAATTTTTATCAAAATATTTGATATTATGTCATTTTAGTGGTTTTAAAGTGCAAAAAGTATTTAAATTAGAATAAGTAAATAAAGTAATTATCTGTATATCCCGGATACGCAGGAGTGCTGCATCGCAGTGCTGTGATTGCATCTTTTCATATGCAGATAATATTCGATGCTTTAAAAAGCAGATGAAGAATAGTGAGTGCGTGAATTTCATATTTATGCATGATGATGTTAATGCACCAATTCCAGTTGATCCTGCTGGAGGTCACTGCTATTGGGATTCGAATGAGACATGCAAGTTCATCTGTTAGGTAATGACAGATTGCGTACGGCTGAGGCAACACATAGATAACGTAACGTTAGGAGGGGGATATCCTCGGGAAACTGAGGTTAATACCCCATAGCAATAATTTCTGAAACGATTTTATTGTGAAATGGTTATTTCTAATACCGGAATAATACGCCTAACGATCGGTCTATGCCTGATTAGACTGTTGGTGAGGTAACGGCTCACCAAATCTCAGATCAGTAGGGGCCATGGAAGTGGTTTCCCCCAGAAGGGTACTGAGACAAG
>JAJZWM010000021.1 GCA_021846665.1 Nanobdellota archaeon
TTTTAAATGGGCCCAGGGAGGTTCGAACTCCCGAGCTTCTCCGTGTGAGGGAGACGTCATAACCACTAGACCATGAGCCCTCCTAACATAAATATCATAATTATATACATTACCCTAATTATTTAATGTAAATACCTTTTATTTAAAATCCACCTGATGCACCGGAGGTAAGCGAAGAACTTGCAAAAAGTGTAGAAACACCTATCCTTACTACAATAAATATACCCAATCCTATCAATACATAAACAGGAACATTTTTTAGGCCGTTCTTTGCCTTTCCTGTGTTTAAGATACCTCCCAAAAGAGCACTAGAAGCAGTTGTTATTATTACATTTATTGTTGAGACTGCTATTACAAGTGTTACTGAAATGTGTGGGAGACTAAATCCAGAGAATATACCAAGTGTTCCACTAGGCAGGTTCGCTGCCGTTGCACCTCCATTGGTTGATGCACCTACTTTATCAAGTATTCCTATGAGAAAAGATGAAACACCATAAAGAAGTGGCGCGGCCAACGTAGCGGCTATAAATATAAAAAGAGAATAGCTTTTTACTTGAGCTCTCATATCATTTCTTATGCTTTCATTTTGCAGAAGATTACTTGCAAGGTTTTCTAATATTAAATGTAATTCAGCTCCAGATCTTATTCCTTCAGATATTATTCTTACACTATCCTTAAAGAATTCTGAATTTGTCATGTCATTCATCTCAATTAGCGCTTCGGAGAAGTTTTTACCTGCTTGTGTTTCTATTGCGGCTTTATTTAAAAGGTAATTAAGTTTACCAAACTCCGGCTTCATTGATGCTATAAATGAGTTTTCAGGTATCATTCCTGCTCTAAGATTTGCTGCCATAAGTAAAAGCATGTCCGGCAGTACCTTTTCTATCTTTGCTGATACAGAATCTGCAATCATAGAGAGTATAGATCTAACAAGAAATAACCCCCCAAAGAATATACCAATTGCAGCTCCTATTCCATAAAGTGGAGAATGCAAGAAATGAAAGACTAATACTCCACCTATTATTCCTATAACTATAAATAGAATAGAAACCGATCCTATAGTTCTATCAAGATCTTCGCCACCAAGCTGTGCATATATGAACTGTTCCTTCATAGGGATAGTAAGCTTTTTTGGAAGGCTATGCGCCAGTATATCCCTAATATCCTTGTGGCTTGAATTTTGTTTCATACTCCTATTGAAGGCCTCCTATTACCTACCATACCCATAAAGAATATCTGAAATATCAGAAGAAATGGCGGTACAATGTATATTAAATCTACCGTATTAAAGTGCGCTAATGAACCAAGTATTACAAATACAGACATACCTAAACTAGGAACAACTACAGATATAAGCATGTAAGCCATTGACATTGGTGTTAATTCACCAGCATATGATTTCATGTCTGACTGCTGTTTTTTGATAAGCATGTCATTTATAAGCGTAAGCGTACCGGCAACGTCACTTCCTGATTTTATTGCATTTAGCATTATATCTATTGTTCTTCTAAGTGACTGCGAAGGAACTCTTCTTGCTAAATGGTCTAATGCGTCTTCCTGTGGTACTCCCGATTCTATTTCTTCTATAGCGACTTTAAATTCATCTGATACAACACCATAATCTCCATTTGCAACATCAAGCAGCGCATTGAATACTGGAACTCCTGAACCTACTTTTATCATTATTTCCCTGGTTGCAAATACAACTTGCTCTTCTATAAGCTTTGTTCTTTTTGTAGCTTGAAGTTTTGGAAAATTTAAAAAATATAAGAAGTAAACGGCAGGAACTACAATTACAAGAACAGGTATTATAGCTTCAATTTTTATAGTCAACAAATCCTTTTTTATGGCTATTAAAAGTATAAGTGCTGCAATACCAACCATTAAACCAACAAGAACCAGCGTGACAATTATCCCTGCAGCTATATAATCCAAATAGTCTACATCCATTGATGCTTGCATTAGATCTTGTTTTAATGAGGGAGACAAGTTTTTAAACATAGGTGCAAATTTCTTAACTTTCTTTCCAAAGAACATTGCTTTATCCGGTGAAATAATTACAGCAGGTATTTTAGCTTCCATTTTATAAACTTTCTAATTCGGAGGGGTCTCCTTTATCTTTTATCAATTGCATTAACTTATCATGGTTAGTATAATAATTGCTTGCTGCTAATCCTATTACGTTTACATTGTTTATCTCCTTTTCAATCATCCACTGCAAAACAGACACCTTCTCCTTTAAATCGGCTGTCATTTCTTCGCTCGTTAAACCAGAATACAAAGCAAGTTTTGTAGAGAGTTTCTGTGAAGTGTTTATTGTTCTTTCTATCGTATCTGTCCTAGGTTTCCATTCAAACAGGTTATTAGTCTTTAATTCCATCTCTCCGCTTACTTGTCTTTCAACTATCTCAGCGAGTTCAAGTACTCTTCTAACACCCGTTCTTCTCTGTCTAAATGCTGTTATTATTAAGTCAAGAGTTGATACCTCAATTTCTGGCAATTCTATTGGTTCGGATATAAGCCTTTTTACAACCTGTTGTGCTGTTTCTGCGTGCATAGTTGCATAAACAGAGTGACCAGTCATCATCGCTTCGAAAAGGGTTTGCGCATCTTCTTTCTTTCTTATTTCACCTACTACTAAACGGTCTGGCCTCATTCTAAGCGAATTAAGTAGCAAATCAAGCATAGTTACTTGACCTTTTCCTTCTGAGTTAGGCTGTCTTGTAAGCATTGGAACCCAATGCATATACTTTGGAAGAACAAGCTCACTGGTATCCTCTATTGTTATTATCCTCTGGTTTGGAGGAATGAATGGAAGGAAAACATTAAGCATTGAGGTTTTACCTGCTGCAGTACCACCAGTAACTAAAAATGAAAGTTCATACTGCATTGCTTGCCATATAAATGAGACAAGTTCTTGAGAAACAGTTTTTCTCTTAAGGAAATCTATTATTGTCCAAGGCTCTGCACGAAACTTTCTTATATCCAATGTGTTACCATGCGTTGATATTGGATAAAGAGTAGCATTGACCCTATCTCCATTTGGAAGCTGTGCATCCAATAGTGGATTTAAGTTTGTAATCTGTCTTCCTACTTTTCTTGCGATTTGTTGCGCATACGACTCTATTTTTGATTCAGTTTCTATTCTTACGTTGGTTTCAAGCCAGCCATATCTAATGTGATAAACCATAACCTGCGTTTTTGAGTCGTTTATAACTATCTCTTCTAAATTCGGATCCATATCGAGTATCTCTATTATTCCTAGTCCAAACATTTCATGCAGAAGAGTAGCAGAAAGCTCCAAGTATGATTTTTCCTGCATTCCAGGTATTATAGTCTCTAGCTTTTTCTGTACTATCTCAAGAAATTCTCTTTTTAATGCTTCAGAAGTAGTTTGTGAAAGCTGCTGTATCTTTGAAGGATCTTCCCTTATAAGCTCCGTCCTTATTTCTGTTAATACAGCATTCATACTCTGGTCTATCACAGGGGTAGTTATCCTATAAACCATTGTAAACTTAGATGGAAGTCTCAATATCTTAACATCAGCGGAAATACCATCAGATACTACCTGGTAATTTTCTACTATTTCGTTTTCTTCTGTTTCCATCGTAGTATTGTATATAACTAATTTTATGTTCTTATAACTTTAATTCTTTATTTACATATTAAAAACATAATAATAAAGAAGATTATCCTAAGATATGACTGAAAAGCTTGAAACTGCAGTTCTTGCAGGTGGCTGCTTCTGGTGTATGGAAGCGATATTCAAGCAGATAAAAGGCATAGAAAAGGTTGAATCTGGATACTGTGGGGGAAATGTTAAAAACCCTTCCTATGAAGAGGTCTGTACAGGTAAAACGGGTCATGCTGAAGCAGTAAGACTTATTTTTAATCCTTCAATAATATCCTACAAGCAAATTTTAAGGATTTTCTTTACCTTGCATGATCCTACTAGCTTGAACAGGCAGGGAAATGATGTAGGAACCCAATATAGATCTGAAATATTTTATACTGATGAAAAACAGAGAGAGATAGCAGAGAATACAATAAAAGAATTGGCGGAAGGAAAAATTTGGGACAAACCAATAGTTACAGTTTTGGAGCCTTTAAAAGAATTTTACGTTGCAGAAAAATACCATCAGGATTATTATAAAAAGAATCCATTGAATCCTTATTGTTTTATGATAATCCGCCCTAAAATAGCAAAGCTGAGAAAAGAGTATCTTGAGCTTTTGAAGAAGGATTGATGTTTTTAGGACACAAAATAATGGGATTTAATATCTATGCTGCTGATGCTGTTTTTGAAAGTCATGCACTTAATTTCCAAAGAAAATTAAAATAGTTCCTGAAGTTTTCTGCTACTTCCTTCCTATCTATCAATATATAAGTTGGGTATCTTCCCCAGATAACCAAAGCAGTCTTGTTTCCATAGACATTTATTGTAAAACGCATGTTGAATATCTCCTGCATGGATTTTACCTTTGTAAGAGGCTGTTTTTTGTAATAATTTAGCCAACTTCCTTCCTTTTCCGTTATTATAATCCGTTTTCTGATGCCCTTTTTCACCCTCTTTTTATCCCATTTCTTTATAAATTCGCCCATGCCACTGTCGCTTTCCGAAACGCCGATTACAAGGTGTTCTTCTCCCTTCTTTAGCGTATTCAAAATGTCATTGAATACTGTTCTAGCTGCCTTCGGCCCCTCAAATATGAATATTTCCTGTCTGTTTTTCGCGGTGCTATTTAGTTTTTCCAGTACTGGCATAACTTCGAGCAAAGTATCTTCCCTGTCTTTTAAGATTTGTATTAAATTTTTTGGATCAGAAGCGAAAAAATACTTCTTTTTGCCTTTTATGCTGTAAGAAACTAAGCCTCCCCCCATAAGCCTCTGAAGACAGTTGTATGCAACAGAACTGTTCAATCCGGATTCTCTAAGTATCGGCCCTATCATTGAACTGCCTAATTTTATAAGCGACAAATAAACCTTGCTTTCTGCTCTACTAAGACCTGCATATTCTATTATCCTTTCAATATCCATACTCTCCTTTTTAGGAGAGTTTTATATAAATAACTTGCATGTCGTAATAACGCATGGGAAGTTTTTTATACGCAGACATAAATGAACCTTTAAAGTATGCAGTAAATCGCACTACAAAAAAATTTCTAGAATATTACGTTTCTGCACTTGAATCACTGCATTATATATCGCTTGATTTTAGCAGGATGGATTACGAAGACAAGGAAAAAAGGAAAATAGAAAAAGCAAGGTCTAAATTTTTAACATTTAAAGAATCGGAAGACGTGAAAAAGAAAGCCTACAAATACATTAAACTGGAAGATTTATTCAAGCCCAACAAGTGGAGCACTGAGTTCATAGATATGTTTGATCAAGTAAACCTGCCATATTTTGACAGTTCAGGGAAACTCATGCATTCTTCTCCAAATAGCTTGTTGAAAGAAGCATATGAAAGTTTATATCTGTCATCTGGTTATGCAAAGTTTGGATTTGCTGAAGGGCCGGAAAAGACAATGATTATAAAAGGCAATGCTTTAATCAAAAGAGGCAAGTCAAAGGCAGATTATTCCAATAAATCTATAAGGGAGGAACTGGAAACACTTACTAACAAAATGATGGAATATTTTCTAAGCCGCACATCTCTATTGTATTATGAGTTTACTAAGCCGATGGTTGATAAAGATTCAAATATAAGCAAGGAATACCTCTCTGTATTCAATAAGATGAAAATACCTATTCTTGAGCTTGAATTGGTAGACCTTGGAGAAAGCTTTCAGGATTCAACATACAAAACAAAAAAACGGTATTTAAAATTCGTCGATGCTATTGAAAAAAAAGTATCTGAAATGGGATACATTTCGTCTAGTTTCTCTAATGAAGAACAGGAGATACGCAGACTAAGATGGCTGGTCGGGTTTAATTTTGCCAGAAAAACTCTGCGAAATAAATAATACCAGTAAAACATGTTTAGTTTAGCTTTTTGATTTTACCAGAATAATCTATTAAGTATGGGCTCGACGGGATTTGAACCCGCAACCACTCGGTTAAAAGCCGAATGCTCTGACCTAGTTGAGCTACGAGCCCTTAAAATAATACAATCTATTATGTTTTTTTGTTTATAAATATGCAGTCTGTTTTTCAAAAACTGCTTTTATCTTTTTTGTGTTTTTCTTTATTTCTATATATCTACTGTTTTCGAAGCGGGATAAACATAAATGTAAATATCCATTTAAAGTTCTTACTGTAATGAATGAAGGTAAATCATAGGATCCGTCGCTATTATAATGCACGTAATCAGTTGGTTCTATTTTTTCTTTTTGATCTCCTATGATTTTTATTATTAAAGTATCATTTGAATATTCCGTTCCTATAAGCTTAAACTTCTCATTAAAATGAGGTAATACCAGATAAGTCTTTTTAGAGAAAAAGCCATAATCAATAAAGAATGGTTCTACCCCAAGAAAAGAAATCGGTTTATTATAAAGTTCTTTTATTCCATTAAGTTCTATATCTTTTTCTATAATCATTTTAAGCTTTCTTGGCTTAAGCATAGTTTCTAATTTTTCTTTCATACTTATTTCTAAATAGCATTAATTTAAGTCTTTTTATTTGTGTTAAAATGTTTAAATACAACTTGATACCTTATTTTGAAATGGCTAAAACATACAAAGAAGAAAATAGTTTGGATAAATTATTAAACGCAATAATCGACATACCTCAAGGTGATATTCAACTTATTAAAGATGGATCCATCGCAGAATACCTAATAAGTGGTAATTCTAATGATATAAAAATCAATAAAATGGAGCTTTACTCAAAAAAGTACCATAATTCAATTGAATACTATATCTCTTTATCTGTTAGTAATGGGAAAGGATATGAGCCTGTTTTGTATTTTACAAAACTTCCTTACATAAACGAAGAGATGCTTGAAAGGCAGAAACCAAATGTTGATCTTCTTGGTAAAATAATTTATCCAGAATTTTCAAAGGCTATTGATGATTATTATAGCCGTAAAAGTCTAGAATATAAGTTTGAAATAAAGTACATGAAAAAAGGGGATTGGATAAAAGACGTTATAAAACTTGCAAAAATTAAGGAAGAGGAATTTAGTAAATTTGATAGAATGTTTGATGCATGGGGCAAAAAAGGAAGTATATAAAGCTTTTATACTGTTAAATTCTTAGAATACTATTCTTTAAAATATATGGAAGCTACTGAGAATAGTGAAGAATCGCATTTCTTCATAATTAGAGTTACGATAGGGAGAGAGATGCAGGCTTTAGATAGGCTTGAATCTCAGCTTGTAAGGGTTAAAGGAGTATACTCTATAATAAAGCCTTATTCATTGAAAGGTTATCTTATAGTAGAAGCGGATTCGAGAGACAGCGTATCTAATTTAATATATAATATAAAGCACATTCGCGGAATAATGAACAAGGAACTGTCAAAAGAAGAAGCATTGAAAACAATAGAGAAGAAAAAACAAAAGATAGACATAAATATTGGGGATGTGGTAAAAGTCCTTTCCGGGCCATTTAAGGGAGAGACAGCAACCGTTAAAGCCGTAAACAAGGAAAAGGAAGAATTAACAGTAATGTTTTTAGAGTCAGCAGTACCTATAAATGTTAATATTAAAATATCAGATGTGTCTACAATAAAAAGTGAAAGTGATCAAAAATGAAAACAAAAGTAAAGATTGTAGTAGAAGGAGGAAAGGCAACGCCCGCTCCACCTTTGGGGCCACAGCTTACAATGCTAGGTTTGAAACCACCGGAGGTAGTCAAGAAGATAAATGATAAAACAAAGGACTTTGCAGGAATGAAAGTACCTGTAGAGATAGAAATAGACAAAGCAACAAAGGAATATGAATTAAACGTATTGATGCCTTCCGTTTCACAGCTTCTTATAAAAGAGGCGGGTTTGGAAAAAGGCTTCGGCGATAGAAAGGATTCAGCTTCGATATCATTTGAAAAAGTCAAAAAAATAGCAAAAGACCATTCACAGTATTCATTAGCAAAGACTGAACAGGGTTTGATAAATGAGGTTTTAGGGTCATGCTTAAGCCTTGGCTTAAAGGTTGATGGGAAGGATCCAAGAGAATTAATAAAAAAGGTGTGAAATGATTTTTGGAGTAGACCAGATACTTGCTTTTTTAGAGAGTAATAGTTATTCTGCCATCTTTGTATTAATGTTTTTGGAATCAGTGATACTGCCGATACCTAGCGAGGTAGTGCTCCCATTCACAGGCTTTCTTATAGCAATAGGAAAAATAAACCCTTACTTAGGATTCAGCGATGCAGTAATAGCTTCTATACTAGGCAGCTTAGTAGGTTTTCTTCTTGGCTATTTCTTAGGCATAGAGGTATTTCTTAGGTTTTCAAAGAAGCTTGGCTTTAGGGATTTAGAATATGAGAAAGGTATAAAGTGGATAAAGAAATACGGAGATTATTTTGCCTTCTTCACAAAGCTTTTACCTGCTATCCGTTCAATAGCAGGCATTATCTGTGGTGCTTTCAAAATGGACATAAAGAAGTTTGTAGCTTATTCTTCAGCAGGTATTTTGATTTGGTCAGGTTTTCTTGTATATACGGGTTACTATCTTTCTAATAATTGGGAGGCAATAGCAAATGTTTTTGAAAAAGCAGGAGTTTATGTTGCAGTTGTATTTGTTCTTTTCTTTTTGGTTTATATTTTCAGAAAGAAAATAGCTTTAATTCTGAGGATAAACAAGAAGAAATAATGGAATACATAGATTTTCAAGACTTCAAGAAAGTTGATATAAGAGCTGGTAAGATAATAAGTGCAGAGGAATTCCCAAATGCAAAAAAACCAGCTTATAAGCTAAGGATAGATTTTGGAGAATTAGGGATAAAGAAGAGCAGCGCACAGATTACTAAGCTGTATAAGAAGGAAGATCTAATAGGAAAGCAGGTAATAGCAGTAGTTAATTTTAAGCCTAAACAGATTGCAGATTTTCTTTCGGAAGTTCTTGTTTTAGGAGTTGAAACTGAAAACGGTGTTGTTTTACTTTCTCCGGATAAAGAAGTTCCTCTTGGAAAAAATATTTCTTAGTTGTTTTGGTTTATTCTAAAATTATTTTATCTATGAAATAGGAGAACATTTTATCTTTTAAATAATATTTTATATGATACCATAAATCTTTTATTTTGGTATCCTATAAGATACAGTTGATAAATTAAATCCTAATCTAAATTAACAGTTTTTGCTTTCAAATTTTAATTTAAAAATTCAGAGTTTTCTTATTATAAGAGATGTTTGTATTATTTTAGATGAATTAGATGAAGTCTAATCACTTATTATAATGGTAGAAAGTATTATTAATCTACTAAAGATTAAATTGTTATTCTGTCAGGTGGTGAGCTGACAGAACGGCTATGTATTCGTCTGCAAATGACAAATGCTGTCTAGCGTTGTGAAATATAGCCGTTAACGAAGTAAGCGGGTTCGACTCCCGCGCTCACCTTCAA
>JAJZWM010000022.1 GCA_021846665.1 Nanobdellota archaeon
CAATAATTTTCAGTAAAAACGGTTCAAATGAAACGCCTAAGTATTTCATTGAATTCCTTAGAGATAAAGGATTAAAGGAAGGAAGCGTAGAAATGAAACTTGATACTAAAGGGTATCTTGAAGCTGATAAAAGAATACGCGGATATGTAGTTGGTATACAACAAAGTTAAATATAAGCCGCTATTTAAAATTAATTGAAACATTGCCTAGGTGGCTCAGTGGTAAAGCGTCTCCTTGGTAAGGAGAAGATCGCGAGTCCGATTCTCGCCCTAGGCTTTTTTACTCAATAGAAAGTAAAGGTATAATTAAATTATAAAATAATCCTTAAAAGTTAGCGAAATACTCATCTACAAGTTCTTTTTCTGCTTCATAAATGGTTGTTTTGTACTCTTTAGCAGATATTTTTCCTTCAAGAGCATGCAAGACAGAACCTGCTGTGAATTTCATTACTAATCCAGAGCCTTGTTCTTTTAACTTTCTGCCAACTATACCACTACTATAGATAATAACACCATAATCCTGTAATGTCAATTGAATCTTATCAAGTTCCTTACAATCATTAACATAGCTAGCTAAATATCTAGAAAATTTCAATGCTCTTTTTGTTCCTACTTCTTTATAGAAATTCTGTATGGTCTTATCGACTTCTTCCGATGTAAAGTGCCCTTTAGAGCTCCAGTTATTAGAGAATAATAATTTCTCTAACGTTTTATCCTGTATATGTTTAGTTTCCATGGCACAATTAGATATTTTTATTATTTAGGCATTTTATTTATTTTAATCTATTAAAATGTAAGAGTATTTTTAGGTTAAATAAAAATAGATTAACTTTCAATTTTTACAACTAATAGGATTAAACCACCTTACAACTATTAAATATATACTTACAGATAACTTTATTAGTTATATTATATCTTCTTCTGCAACAACTACGAAATCGCCTATAGATATAACTGCACTGTAAGGTATCTCTTCAAAGCCATTTTCATCTTTCTCAAACTGAAACGTATTAGCATATGAAGTAGGATTTTTAACAGCCAAATAAACCAATTCACCAGTTCTTACTTCGTATATTAGATCCTGTACTACTCCTATCTTTTTTCCACTTTTTCCTACAATAGTTTTACCAACTATTGTTCTTGCATCTATTTTTTCTCCTTTAGTTACACCTGCCATAATCAACCTCCTGATGATTTTATTAATATTTATATTAATACATAATTAACTAATTCTTAACTTAAAAAGCTTTTACATTAATTAAAGAATATAAAATATCTATCATTTTCAATATAACCACTTTCTATAGGATTTAAGCTACTTAAATCTATATTTGATGACTTTAAAACAGATACCACTAAATGGCCATTTTTAGCAGTTAAATCGAATAATTTTTTGATTACACTTTTACGGTCTATTTCTTCTATATCCTGCAGAACAGTTATGCAGAACACAATATCAAATTTTTTATCGTAAGCAAAATCCTGTATCTTTTTCTTTATAATAGAAACATTCTTAAATCCTTTTTTAACAAGTATATCGGCCATATCTGAAGGTTCGATTGCAGTTACATTATTTTCATGCAGCATTGATTCAAGTATACCTGTACCAGCACCTACATCTAATATTTTATCATTACCATTAACTTTTATCCTTGATAAAATGAATCGTATTTTATTTTCCTGTTCCCTTAAATAAAGACTTTCATAGCTTTGACCTATAGAATTATAATAAGTTATAGAATCCATCTTAGTATGATTTTGCAAAATATGCATTTACCTTTGCATCATTTCCACAAAATATGCATTTATTACTAATTAATTCCTCATTTTCTAAAGGTATAAGCCTAGAAGTAGCTCCTGTTTCATTTTTTATTTTTTCTTCACATTCTGGAGTACCACACCAGGAAGCCTTTACTACATATAAACTTTCTTTAACCTCTTTTACAAATCTTTCTTTTGAATCTTCTTCTTTTATCCTTTTTTTACTGTCTTCTCTAACATTTTCAAGCATTTTTTCATGTATTTCTTCAAGTTTTCCTTTTAATTTTTCTATTTCATTAAATGCAAGAGATGACTGCTCATTATCTATTCTTGTTTTTAGAGATATGTTTTTTGAGTCTAATTCCCTTTTACCTATCTGTATTTTTAATGGCACGCCCTTTAGATCATATTCGTTAAGCTTCCAGCCTGGAGAATATTCTTCTCTACTATCAAGAAGTACTCTTATATTCATCTCTTTTAACTTAGATTCGATCTGTTTGCAATATTCAATGATAGCATCCTTCTCCTCTTTAATTATTGGGATAATAACGCATTGATAAGGTGCAATGTGAGGAGATAGAATTAGTCCCTTATTATCTCCATGTATCAATAACATTATTCCTATTGAACGCATTGAAATCCCCCAAGAAGTTTGAAATGGATACTGCAATTCATTCTTTTCATCTAAATACTTTATATCAAAGGCCTTTGAAAAATTTTGCCCTAAATAATGGGAGGTAGCTGCTTGTGACATAAAATTGTTTGAAAGCACCGCTTCGACTGTATAGGTTGTTACGGCCCCTGCAAATTTTTCGCTCTCGCTTTTTCTGCCAGCTAATACAGGAACTGCAAGGACTTCTTCAAGGAAATCCTTGTAGAAATTAAGTATCTCCCTAGCATTTTTATCTGCTTCTTCTGCAGTTTTAAAAACACAGTGCCCTTCCTGCCATAAGACCTCTCTTCCTCTTAAAAATAAACGAGTTTCTTTTGTTTCCCATCTAACCATTGTATTCCATTGATTTATGAGTAAGGGTAAATCCCTATAACTTTTTATCCACTTTGCATAGCTATCATACATTATAGTTTCAGAAGTTGGTCGTATAGCAAGCCTTTCATCAAGTTTAGTATCTCCCCCCATTGTAACCCAGGCTACCTCTGGATTAAAACCAACCACATGCTCTTTTTCTTTTGAGAGTATACTTTCCGGTATTAAAAGCGGGAAATATGCATTTTTTATGCCTATTGACTTAAATTTACTGTCCAGATAACTTACGCTTCTCTCCCACATCTCATAGCCATATGGACGGTAAACTGCGAACCCCTTAACTATAGAGAAATCTGCCATTTCTGACTTAATAACAATTTGATTATACCATGAGATCAAATCATCTTCTTTTTTTATGTTTATACCCTCTACCATTATTTTTTAATAGTGATTTGATTAATAAAGCTTACTCCATTTATCAATAAAAGATATAATTACAAAGAAAGTATAAAAACAAGTAGTTATTACTTTTATCTATATGTCAAAATATGAATTAAAAGAAATAGAAAAGAAGTGGAGAAACGTATATGAAGAAAAGAAGCTTTATGAAGCTGATGCTGATGAAAATAAAGAAAAATTCTTTATAACTGTCCCAGTTATGTATCCTGATGGAAGATTGCACACAGGACACATGTATACCTGGACAAGAGCTGATGTATTTGCAAGATTCCAGAGAATGAAAGGAAAAAATGTTCTATTTCCGCAGGGCTTTCATATGACAGGTGGACCAATGGCAGGGATGTCTTTGCGTCTGAAAAATGGAGATGAAAAGGCAATAAAGATAATGAAAGAGCAAGGAGCAACGGAAGAAGACATAAAAAAATTTGCGGGAAACCCATTAGAACTTGGTTTATTCTTCGGAAAAACTTATAAAAGCGACTTTAATTTAGTAGGAACCTCAATAGATTGGAGAAGAAATTTTATATTGTCATACACTGAGCAGTATTCTAAATTCGTAGAATGGCAGTTTCGTAAATTAAGAGAACTTGGATACATAACACAGGGAAGTCATCCTGTAATATGGTGCCCTAAGGAGAATACATCTTTAGGAGACCATGATAGAGCAGAAGGAGAAGGAGAAAGTCCAATTGAATTTACTATAATAAAATTCAAAGTTGATAATTTAGTACTGCCAGCAGCTACTTTAAGGCCTGAAACAATATACGGAGTAAGCAATCTCTGGATAAATGAAAAAGGAGAATACAAAAAAGTAAGGTTTTCCAATGGTGAAGAATGGATTGTTTCGAAGGAATTCACTGAAAAATTACCGTTTCAAAAGAATATAGCAGAGAAAATAGAAGACTTTAATATTTCAGAGCTTATAGGCAGAAATGCATTAAACCCAATAAATAATGAGGAAGTTCCAATTCTAGATGCAGAATTTGTGAAAACGAACAGGAATACAGGCATAGTTATGAGCGTGCCAATGCATGCTCCTTTTGATTATTTTTATTACGAAAAGAAAAAAACAGAAATAAAACTAAAGGAGCCGCATAAGATAATAGATATTAAAACGAATCCTAATTTAATGGAAGAAGCGATTAAACGCTTTGGAACAGTAAATGAAGAAGCACTTGAAAATGCAACTAAGTATGTATATAAAACTGAATTTAATTATGGGATATTAAATGATAATAATGGACCATTAAGTGGAAAACCCGTAAAAGAAGCAAAAGAATTTGCGATTCAACTAATAAAAGAAAAAAATGCTTATGACAACTTCTATGAAACATCTGGTGAAGTTATATGCAGATGTGGAGCAAAAGGGCTTATAAAACTTGTTGAAAATCAGTGGTTTATAAGATATTCTGACAAGCAACTTAAGGAAAAGGCTATAGAATGGATACAAAAAATGGATATTAAGCCTGAAGAAGCAAAAGCGCAAATAATAAATGCTGTTTATAACATGGAGGATAAAGCCGCAACAAGAAGTGGTGGGTTAGGTACACCTTTGCCTTGGGATAAAAACTGGCTTATAGAGCCGCTTAGTGACTCCACAATTTATATGGCTTATTACACTTTTGCACATATAATAAAAGAAATGAAACCACAAGACATAACTGATGATATATTTGATTACATACTTTTAGACAAGAAATCTGATAAAACGATGCCGGAAAATGTTGAAAAAATGAAAAGAGAATTTGAGTACTGGTATCCATTGGATTTAAGGGTTACAGCTAAGGAATTGATAACGAACCACATTGCTTTCTTTATAATGACACATGTGGCAATTTTCAACAAGGACAAATGGCCCAGAGGCTTAGGAATAAACGGATGGCTTACTGTAAATGGAAAGAAGATGAGCAAATCAAAGGGAAATACAATGACAATAGATTACGTAGTAAACAATTACGGAGCAGATTCCGCCAGACTGATAGCATCGGCATCAAACGGCATGGATGATGCGGCTTGGGATCTAAATAATATAAATGGATTTAAGCAGAAGATAGAGTTTATACTTGAACTTACTGAGATAATAGATAGTTTTTCCGGAGAAAGAAAACTTGTAGACGAATTTTTACTGTCAAAAATAAACTATCTTATAGAAAACAGCGAGAAAGAATACAACGCAATGAAATACAAAAACTCATTGAATTATTCCTTCTTTGAATTCATAGAAAACATAAAAAGCTACATAGATTATGGTGGAAACAACAAAGATACCTTGATGTATGCGATAACTGTTTTTTCAAAACTTAATCATCCACTTTTCCCATTCGTAACGGAAGAGATAAACAATGCTCTTAATAAGGGAGAACTTCTGGAAAGCTATCAAAGTTGGCCTGAAATAAAGGAAGATTACAAAAATGAGATTGTAGAAAACGAATTTGAGGTGTTAAATCAGACAGTAGAGGATATAAACAACCTTTTAAGTCTGATAAACAAAGAACCGAAAGAGATAATAATAGGAATATCAGGAAAAGGAAAATTTGAGGTATATAATAAAATAGAAGAGATAACACGTAAAAGCAGAGATTTAAAGGAAATAAGGAAAGAAGTACCTGCAAATGACTTTGTTAATAAACTACTTAAAAATCCAAAGAGACTACCAAACAAAAAACTTGACTATGAACTTGAAATGAAGGTCTTCATTGAATCTAAAATAAAATTAAAGGAGATGTATAATGCAGAAATAAAAATAGAAGAAAGCAATGAAGACAAGGCATTTCCTGGAAAGCCTATGCTGATAATAAAATGAGATGGACTTACCTTTCAGCAATAAGCCTTTTGACCTTAATTATAAGTTTGCTGCTTATAAAGTGTGAGCGGGGAAACCTACGATTTAAATCGTGGGATGAAAGCGAACTCAAAAATGGAAAACATAAATAGCAGAAGAGGTAAAACAACAATATGTTGACAGCATACAAATTCAGGTTGTATCCTAACAAAGATCAAAAAGAAATGTTCTCCAAATACTTCGGCTGCAGCAGAGTAGTATGGAATAAAGCATTGGAGTTGAGAGAAAATTACTACAAAGAACATAAAAACGATAAGCAAAAGAAGGGATTGAATTACTATGATACAGCCAGGTTTTTAAGGGAGTTAAAGCAGAAGGAAGAATACAACTGGCTGAAAGAAGCCAACTCACAGTCATTGCAGCAGACATTGATGGATTTGGACAAGGCATTCAAGGCGTTCTTCAAGGGCATATCAAAATACCCAAAATACAAGAAGAAAACAAACAGGCAGTCCTTTAGAGTTCCACAGTTCTTCAACTTCACTGACAATTTACTGTATCTTCCTAAGATGGGAAAAGGGATAAGAATGGAAGTTCACAGGGAATTCCCAAGAGGTAAAGTGAAGCAATTAACAGTAACAAAGACACCTACAGGCAAGTACTTCGTTTCTTTAACAGTAGATGATGAAAAAGAAATGCCTGCAAAAGTCAAGATAACAAATAATACAGACAAAAGCATAGGCATTGACATGGGATTAAAGGACTTTGCAATATTGTCTAACGGTATAAAGATCAGTAATCCAAAATACCTACAGAAATCAGAGAAGCTATTAAAGAGCAGGCAGAGAGCATTGTCAAGGAAGCAAAAAGGCAGCAAAAACAGGGCAAAAGCAAGGATAAGCTTGGCTAAAATATATGAAAGAATAGCAAATCAGAGGAATGATTTCATACACAAGGTATCAACAGCGATAACCAAGCAGTTCGATACCATAGTGGTAGAAACCCTAAATATCAGGGAGATGAAGAAAAATCACAGCCTTGCAAAGTCAATAAGCAATGTGAGCTGGAGCAGATTCTTCCAGTTCCTTAAGTACAAGGCAGAGAAGCAGGGAAAGAACGTAATAGAGATAGGAATGTTTGAAAAGTCGTCAAAGACATGCAGTGTATGCGGACATGTCAATAAAGGTTTGACATTAAAAGAAAGAGAATGGACATGCAAGAACTGTAAGACTAAGCTAGACAGAGACGTAAACGCAGCGATAAACATAAGGGATTTCGGTCTTAAGCAAATAGGACTGAATCAAATACCTCGGACAGAGGGGAATATAAGCCTGTGGAGAATCCTCTGACGGCGGAACTAGCTAAGATGAAAATCAGAGCAAGGTCTACGAGCCATGATCCAAAGAAGCAGGAACTATACGCTATGAAGAAGTTAAAACTTTTAATAGGAGCTGGAAGCCCATGAATTCATTCATGGGAGGACGTCACTTTTGTATTCCATATATTCATATTTATACTGTTTTTATTCTTTCCATTCTTTAGTTTATTCAGGAGAAAAAATGGAAAAAGGAAGACTAAACAGAGGTTTTGACATTATAGGTGATATAGCCATAGTAAAATTTGATGGCAAACTTTCAAAGAAAGAAAAGTTAAATGCAGTAAAGGAAATTCTAGAAAGAAACAAAAATATAAAAAATGTATTTGAAAAAGTAGGAATTACTCAGGGAGAAGAAAGAATACCTAAATTAAGAAAATTGATTGGAGAAACAAGTTTAACTATACACAAAGAAAATGGCTTTTTATTTTATGTAGATGTAAAGAAGGTTTATTTTTCACCAAGAATGGGAAATGAAAGGCTAAGAATAATAAAAAAAGTAAAAGAAGGTGAAAAGGTACTAGACATGTTCTGTGGTGTTGGCCCATTTGCGATTCCGATTGCCAAAAAAGCAAGTAAAGTAACAGCAATAGACATAAACAAAAACGCTATAAAACTGTTAAAGGATAACATAAAACTAAACAAAATATCAAACATTGAATATTATTGCGGAGATTCTAGTAAGATAGTAAAAGGATTAAAAGAAAAATTTGATAGGATCATAATGAATTTTCCTTTATATTCATACAAATTCCTCAAAGATGCAGTAAAAAAATGCAGCGACAATTCGGTTATACATCTTTACTCATTTATAAAAAATGGAGATACAGACATCATAGAAGACAAGATAATTAAGGCATGTCAAAAAAATTTCAAAAAAATAAAAATAGAAAAACACAAAGCAGGAGAAGTTGCACCATTTCTTGAAAGAATTTGCTTTGATATAAAATTAAGTCAATAAAACTTCTAAACAAGGTCAAGGAGAAACAAAATTTACGTTTGTTGCCACCCCGTTGTTATTATTGCCGGAATAATCATTCGCGTTGCCATCTAATGGTAACCAAGCTATTAAACCATTAGTACTTACTGGTAAGCCAGCATAACCTAAATCAAAGGCAGTAGCAAGTTGGTTTTTAGAAAGAGCAAAATCATATACTTGTACATTTGATATCTCCGCAATTATTCCGGGTGTACCTATAAGAGTAGTATATGGATTGGGATCTGAATAATTTGCAGGTATACCATCTGTCCATGTATGATTTACACAATTTTGATCTACACATATTGCAATCCAATTATTTCCAGTTGTACTTGTGTTGGATAGTATGCCTGTTATCATTATCCATTTATGGTATGGCGCATAAGGAGAATTTACTTGCTGATTACTTGTATCAGTACATGTATCCGCCCCACCAATCCACTCTACTTCAAAAGGTGAAAAACCAGTAGAATTAACTTTATTAGAGGATATACCAGAAGTACATCCAGGGACCTCCTGTATTAAATATTGATTATTCTCATATATACCAGAAACGTTAGCCCAAATCAAAAGTGTATAAGCTCTACCTGAATTCCAGATCTTATTGAATGATGAAGAATGTGGTATGTATATCTCAGATTTATTATTATAATAAGCTACAGTATTCTGTATAAAAGAAGATGTAGTACCTGTAATACTACCAGTTGATATATATGGACCCGGTAATTGCTGCCCAGGTTCTTTATACATGATTTTAATTTGTGATGAGAAATGAGTATTTGATATATTTGAACATCCTCCTAAAATTAGTACTCGTGCTGAATTTCCTGGATTTATTAATTGATTTGGATTGTTTATAGCGGTTTTACCATTTACTGTGGAATTAACTGCTGTTACGTTTATTAAATTACCTGTTGCATCTTCTACTGAAACTACTAGAACTCCTGTCGGAGTACATATTGCTGAGGATATAGGAGTTTGCTGAAAGCCTGTTATTGTTAATGATATGCTTGATGCTGGATTAAAAATACCCAT
>JAJZWM010000023.1 GCA_021846665.1 Nanobdellota archaeon
AGAGTAACATAAATTCTTGGATTGCTAACGCTTTCCGCAACATAATTATAAATGCCGGCAGGCAACGCTATTGACTTTGTATTTGCGAAGTATGTAAATGGTGAATTTTTCTGTGCTAAAGTAACTGCGGTGCCATTTGGATAATCTAAAGATAAATTAACTTTCCCTGTAAAGCCTCCTACAAAGATGTAATTCGGTAAATCATCTGAGTAATTTGCATACGCGTATGCTAATGCAGTATAAGTAGAATTCGTGTATAATGCTAGATTTGAAAGTCTAAAAGATTCATTTTCCGTCAACATCGTATTTGCACCACATGAAGTTAAATCCTGCCCTGCAAGCAGTTTTCCGCCATAAAGAGAGCTCTCATATATTATTATTATTCCATTGGACACATTTATTGTGTAGTTTTCAAGTTTAGTAAACGTAAGCAAAGGAAGATACTGAATTGTCTGTAAATTATTGGAAGTAGCCATTGAATTTATTGAATCTGCTATTTCATAGCATATTCCATTCATATCAGAAACAGTGGGATTACCAGCTGAGATATGGGTAAAGAAAACCGCTATGAAGGCTATCAAAATTAAAACGAATGAAACATCTATGACGAACTCAAATGAGAACTGCCCTTTCATAGTTAGATTAAAAGCAGAGAATATTTATACTATTTCCTATCTAATTTAGACGTGGGGGAAAAAAGACTTGAGGAGTTATTGATCGAAAATACGATAGATAACAATCCCTCTATTCTGCATAAACTTATGCAGGTTTCCACTTTTTCTTACATAGAAAAAAAGAAAGAAATAGATTATGCAGATGCAGAGTACCCACTGAAGATTTATAGAAAAAAGATAAATTACTCGCTTAACGAAAAAGACAAAGAAAAACTAAAAACTGATATATGGAATGCAGATCTTATTATGCTTTATAATGATAACGGTAAAAGGATATGCGAAATAGTTGAGATAGAGACTATAAGGGCGGACAAACTACTACATCACAGAAAAGAAAACATAATAAAGAAGATAAATACGATTGAAAGAGCTTACAATGCCCCTGAATTGAATGAAATACTAAGAGATATAGATGAAATAAGATTTTCACTTTCTTTGAATGCAGCTCATTTAACAGAAAACGAGAGGTATAAAGTGGCAAGGAACATTAGCAGAAACATAATCCAAGAAAGAAACAGAGATTATAAAGATGAAAACGTAAGCTTGTATAATATTTACATGCTAAAAGACAATATCTGGGATTACTGCACTGACAATGAAGATAAAGAATTTCTAATGGATTACAACCTAGCAATGAAAAGGAATATCTGGAAAAATCCACTAAAAAAGGTAATGTCGGAACTTTATTACAATTTGAAGGACAACGAAAAGGTAAAATCTCTGTACGAAAGACGTTATTTTAAAAAGTAGAGACAAAAAGCCTTTAAAGCCCAAATACATTAAGAATTAATAAAATCAGGGACTATGGATTCTTTATGAGTATACGAAACAAGGTAAGCAAAACTATAGACAATGTGGTTGAGTATTACTTGAAAAACTACAGAAAAATGGTATTTATACCCATAATATTCGTTATATTCTTTGCTTCATTTATAGGCTATTACTATCATGTACATGGAGAACTTGTTAATGAAGGCATATCATTGGCAGGGGGAACAAATATAATAGTAAGTACAAATCAAAGCGTTTCTCCAACATTAATAGCAAGCTCGCTTGGTACGGATCTAAAGCAGGCCGTTACTGTTAGTGTAGTAAAAGCCCCTTTCACTAATACAATAACAGGTTACTCAATAACTGTTGGAAAGAATGTAAATACTACATTTTTGGAAAGCAGCCTATCAAAAATACTTAAAATACCAATAAACGGCAAAGATTCTAGCGTAGATTATGTAAGTGCAACACTGGCTCAAAGCTCTCTTTACAGTTCTTTCATTCTTTTAGGCATAGCTTTTATACTTGTAGCGTCTGTTTCCTTGTTCTACTTCAGAAGTATGTGGCAGGCATTTTCAAATATAATAAGTATAATAAGTGACATAATAAATATAGTAGGAGTTCTTGATATAATCGGATTCAGTTTCTCAACTGCTTCTATAGCTGGAATACTGATGATAATGGGTTATTCGGCTGACAGAAACATAATCTTAGCTACAAACATATTAAAAAGAGAAGAAGCGAGCATGCGATACCGTTTAACAAAAACAATAAAAACCTCACTTACAATGGATGCAGCTGCTTTGGTAACATTCCTTATACTTTTCCTTGGAACAACAAATTCAACGCTGCATGAAATAGCTATAATTCTTATAATAGGTGTAATATTCGATGACTTTACAGTATGGATATTAAATGGTTCTACACAGCTGTATGGATTAAAATATAAGGAGGTAGAAAAGCAGCCTGCTAAAGCATAATATGGCAAAATCAATATTTTATGATTGGAGAATAATACTGATGATTGTTTTGGTAGTTGTATCCTTATTAGCAATACAACCAAACATTACAAATGTAAATGGTGCACAAGTCGTTTACATGCCAGTCAATTCTTATATAGGAAATTTAAGTTCGAGAGGAGTTATAGGTTTACAAGCTGGATCAATAATAACCTCTGTAGATGGTATACCTGTCCACAATATACAACAGTTTTACAGCCAGCTTAATAAATCCGCAATAGTTAACACTTCCTTGAGTATTACCTATGAAAATGAAATCTTTCCATACATATTCAAAAGCAATACTACAAAGGTATTTGTAGAACCTAACACAGTATTTAATTCATCTACTATACAAGCACAAAACGTTCCATATACCCACTTAAATTATGGACTAGACATAATAGGTGGAACTCAGATAGAAGTAGTGCCTAATTCTACAAATTACAATACTTCTGTAATATCTGAATTAGAAACCACCCTTTCCAAGAGACTTGATGTATATGGAATAAGTGGTACAACAGTTACTACTGTACAGGCCCTTTCAGGAAAGTCATTTATAATGGTAAGTATGCCTAATGTTGGAGAAAGCCAGGCTTTATCATTAATCCAGAATCAAGGTAAATTCTACGCAACTATAGGAAACTTCACAGTATTTAACAGCAGCAATTCAAGTGAAAGCATATTAGATGTATGTCTATCTTCTGGTTGTCCATTTGGAGTTTATCAGACGCCTAGTGCATCTAATGGCTATCAATTCCAATTTGGAATACAACTTGCATCCGGTGCAGCAAAGAACTTTGAACTGGCAGTTAAATCACTTAAGCCTTCTACTACTAACCCAGGATATTTCAACAAGAGGATACATCTGTACTTAAATGGAGTACAGCAAGGACAGCCTCTTTTAATCTCTGAAAACATACTTACAAACTTTAATGGTGCAATAACAATAGAAGGTGGTGGCGTTGATCAGCAACAATCAACAACTGATATGAAAACGCTTCAGGCAGTAATGCAGTCAGGTAGCCTTCCTGTTCCTCTAAAGATAATATCAATAAGTTCAGTTTCTCCTACAGCAGGTAGCCAGTTTATAAGCCAGATATACATTTTATTGCTGATAGCATTTTTACTTGTAAGTGTTGTTATATTTCTAAGATATAGGGATTATAAAATTTCTTCATTAATACTTCTTACAAGTGTTACTGAGATATTTATAGTAATAGGAGTAGCAGCGGCTATACATTGGACATTAGACATACCAAGTATGGCTGGTATAATCGCAAGTATAGGAATATCGGTTGATGACCAGATAATAATAACGGATGAAATGAGAAGAGGTTCTTCGCAGTTTGAATACGCAGTTACAAAGAAAAGAATAAGCAGAGCATTCTTTATAATATTTGTATCATTCTTCTCATTTGCAGCAATAATGTTCCCCCTATTATTTTCAACTGCAAGTCTGTTTGCAGGATTTGCACTTACCACAATACTTGCATCTTTAATAGGTTTGCTAGTTACAAGGCCAGCATATGCAAGGATTATAGGAAAAATTGAAGGATAAAATGGAAGAATTTAGACTTGATCCAATAGATTTCACTTTTGATTTAATAAGCAGTGAAAAAACCGGCTGCAGGGAATGTATTCCCATTGAAAACGCATTAAAATCTATAGAATTCAAGAAAGGGTACATAAGAGTATATGAAATGAAAGATAGAGTACAACCATCTAGATATCAGCTTGATGGAAAATTCTTCAAACGATCAAATGCCCATGGATATGAGGAATTAATTGTAGAAAGTGAAAATCATAGCTCAACCTTTTCAAGTTATACTGCCGATGACATTGAAAAGCTGCTACTTATTATAAGTGAAAGACTTAATGAGCTTAAGACTTATGAAATAGGTAAAAATATCTCGGTTAGTAGATATGTTAATGGACACGATTACTGGGATTTAGTGATTCTTCCGATACCGATGCAAAACACACAGAAATGCCATGTATGTGAAGGCCTGAACTACGTGGGGAACAGAGAAGTTTATAAAACGGAGAATATAACAGTGTATGTGCCATTTTCACCAAAAAAGAATGAACTGCTTAGGATAACAACTATAAAACATACTTCCATAGAGGAATTGGACAATATTATAGCTTTTGATATTGCTAACATAATGATAAAAATTATGGGAAAAATTACTAAAGAAATAACATTTGATATAAAACAATCAGGTTCTGATCACTTCGAAATAGAAGTAATCGCAGGGGAGAGTGATCCGATAGACGCGCTTGGAATAACTAGGATAAATTATTTTCCGGAAGATAGCGCAAAGAAGATAGGTGAAAAAATGAATGATGGAAAATGATAAAATTATCAAACTACTGCTTGTAACAGTTATATTGCTAGCTGCATTTACTGCAATCCTGTACGTTTACCCTCTTAAATCCTCGTTAATATTTAAACCTCAAGCAGTAAACCAACAAAACATAACTAATGGCATAAAAATTAATGATTTTCTTTCTACTTACAACATAAATTTAAGCAGATTATCAGATAAAGATCTGTACTATTTTTATGGAGGACTAAACAATAATTCTATTATATTTGGCTGCAGATATGAAATGGAACCTTCTTTTCCGGAAATACCTGTGAATTCAACGATTCTGAAGGAGAAATATAACAACATAATAAGAGATATGGCCCTTATTTCAATGTGCAGCGTTGAAAATTATACTAATTGCAGCAACGCAGAAAAACAGCTTTATCAATTCATAAATGAAAGTATGAATCCTACAGAGATAAAACAATTTTTTAATCTTTCTTATTCTGAGGTAGAAAGTTATTATAGTGAGATAGTAAATTCGGGTTTTGAAAATTATTCAATCGCTGACCCATTAAGATATGATTTAAAACTTTTTAATGAAAGCACAAACACCAGTGATATGATAAACGCTATATTAGATATGAAGCAGATGACTGTTAATATAGTCTTTAACGGAAAAGGCAGTGTACTAAATTATGGAAATGAAACAGGGATAGCTAGTCCTTTCCAATTTCAGGTATACAGGTTAATAAATGCGAGTTCATGCAATTATTCTAAGATATTCAATTTAGTTGTTGATCCAAACTACTTTTCATCTGACAGCTATAATTATCTGTATAAAAGCCTTGGAAATTATACTAATATATGTGTAATCAATAAAGAAAACAACTGTAATTCCAGCGAAATGAAAAATTTAAACCTGTCATTCTATGTTAACTAAATCAAAATACTACGTTTACTCTGTTATAATAATTGTATTAACAATGCTGTCAATATTCTTTTATTATCAGAACTACACTCTAAATAATTTGTATTCATTCCATAACACTGATTTAAATATGTCTGGGTTATGCTCACCTAAAATGCCATCATTCGTTATCTACTATGCAGATAACTGCAGAACCTGTGCTTCTACCATTACTTCCTTTCAGAATGTAACTTCTCTTTTCGGTCTTTGGTCAAACAACACTTTTTACAGCGGTTATTTCTGCGCATGGAAATTTAATATATCGGCATATAACAATAATTTAACAAGTAATATACCCGATTCTGCTATATCACTTTTCAATCAAATAAACGTTAATAGGGTGCCTTTAATTATATTCAACGGAAAATATTATAAGGTAGGGGGCTTTCCAAGTAATGAAACTGCTTATAAGGATATATTAAATTATATATGCAAATCTGTAAATGAATCATTGCCGCAGTGCAGCTAAAAATGGCAAGAAAGATAGACAAGGAATTAATGGAAGAGATCCTTTCAGCCCTATCTAACAGAGATAAAACTGGCTATGAAATATTCAAAGAAATTAAAAAAAGAGGAAGAAAAGTTTCAAGTAGGCTTATATACCATTATCTTTACCTTGCATTGAAGGAAGGCAAGATCTCAGTAGAAACAAAGAATGAACTAGGAAATTTTAGCTGGGGGAATATAGTTAATAAGAAATATTATCGGCTTAAATAATTCCAAGTTTTATTCCTACTTTAACAAGAGATATCATGCCGCCGGGTCTTCTTTCTTCTATCTCTGATAAAAATTTAAGCACGGATTCATCTTTTCCGCTTCTGCTTATCTTTTCCACATCTCTCTTCTTCAACTTAAAAAAACTTATTACCTCATTTTCTGATACGTTAAACAACGGGCTAAAACCATTCTTTTGCTCTATTTTTTTATTAGGTGGATCATGAAAAAGAAAAAACTTCATTACAGAGATAGCAAAATCCTCCAATGTATATGAATAAAGCTTTTCTCCATGACTGCTTTCCCTATCATTAAACATGAATTTTAAGAACTCTTTTCCGCATTTATTTTCATCTCCAAAAATAAAACTTTTGTCTCTTATTTCATGTGAGTTCATATTTGATCTTACTCTTTTTAGCAGCATCCTCTCGAAATGTTTTTTACATAGCCACTGTTTCAAATAAGCGGAGTAAAAAACTGCCTTTTTTCCGCATATTGAACAGCTTTTATCTGAATCCATAAATATTAATTAGTCTATCTTTTATTATTAATATGGTAGCTAAGATCATAGTAGTCATGAGTCCTAAAGGTGGAGTTGGAAAAACAACAACGGCCGTAAATCTCGCTACTGCAATTTCAGACCTAAACAAAAAAACCTTACTTATAGATGCAAACCTTGAAACTCCACATGTTGCAGTTTACTATGGCTTTGTAGGTTTTAAATACTCATTAGAGGATGTATTAAATGAGAAGGCTAAAATACAAGAGGCAATATATACAGGGGATAATCCGGATTTTCATCTCTTACCATCAAGAGTCATAAAGAGTAGCCAAGATAAATCAATGCATAAACTGATAAAGATAAATATATTTTTAGAAGAACTTAAAGACAAATATGATTTTATAATAATAGACTCAAAACCTTCTTATGATATAGGTTTTATAAAACTAATAAAAGGAGCAAACAGCCTTATAATCTCAAATCCAGACATAACATCAATGATAGAAGCAAAAAAACTAAAGGAAGAATTAGATATAGCTGGAATAAAAATAATTGGACTTGTTGTAAACAAAGTAAACAGCAGGATAAAAGAACAGATGACTGAGAAAGAAATAAAAGAAATGACGGGGTTAAGTAACATCTGGAAGATTAGAGAAGATAGCAAAGTTTACAATGCATTAAAACAGGGAATACCTCTGGTTATATCTTCTCAAAAAAGCATTGCAGCAAGGGATATTATAAACATAGCCAAGCAAATAATCAAGATATGACAGTTTATAGAATTGTTAAGTGTCCAAAATGTGGCAAATACAGGAAAACTTCCTCAGCTAAAACAGTAAAATGCTTTTACTGCAACAAGACCTTTTCTGTAATGAACCATGTTGTAAGCAATGAAAATTATAAAATAGAGATAAATAAAAAGGAAGTTGGATTCAAAAATTTTTAAATCTTTGTACTGTAAATCTTTGAAACTCTATCTCCCAAGTGATACATATAATCTCCATTTTTAAAGTTATTCTCTTGATACGGGAAATATCCTTCCTTTGGCTGTTTGTCTACCTTGACAAAAAACGCCATTTCCGTCGCATTATTCCTATATGTTGATATAAAATAGATCTCTTTTCCTTTTATCTCTTCATCATTATCTATTTTTCTTGATTTTCTATCTTCAAATGAATAAACGTGCGATCTGTACTTTGAACGATTGTACACTAAATTTGATAGAAAATCATTATAAGCATATTCACTTTTAATGTTATATAATTCTTCAAGTTTAGACCTTGTTTCTGTATCTAATTTATTATAAGGAGGTATGAAAATGTTCAAACCAAATTCATCT
>JAJZWM010000024.1 GCA_021846665.1 Nanobdellota archaeon
GAATCCGAAATAACCTGAATTAAACCGCCACCTCCTGCGCCAACAATCCCAAAAGCAAGGAATTTATCTACATTTTTAATAGTTGAATAATTTATTGACTGGCCTTGATTATAAATAATACCAGTATTATTGAAGAATCTGGAAATTATTATTAAAGGTAATACTCCACTTCCTCCGCGCATGAAAAGAGAAGAATTATTTACATTATTGTAAGATCCACCGCCAGCGCTACTTAACAAACTTAAATTGAAAGAATAATTGGAAAGTGCTGAGTAAACATGATGGCCAGAACTATTGATTATTGGATATAACTTATGGTTTTGGTGACTAGTAACTTGACCGATTCCTCTATTTGCTAAAGTATACCCTCCATCACATTGACTAGAATTAGCCAAACTCCCTCCACCACTTCCTGCGAAAGAGTATGGAAAGTTTCCTCCTATACAAGTATTATAACCATCTGTATATCCTCCGTTATTTAGATAATTTTCATTAATAATGGAGCCATTGTTCAGAAAATAGCTAAAATTAAGGAAAATAGGTTTTTCTAAGATTAAAGTGCCATAATTCTCAAGAACATCGCCACTAAGTAGGGTCGCATTTATTGTAGCATTTTTTTCGTTTATTATTTTACTTATATTCAAAGTAGAATTTCCAGTAATACTGAAAGTATTATTTATAAGTAAACCTTTTGCAGATATGGTTTTAGAAATTAAGGAAACGGGGCTTTCAATAATTACCCACTGATCTGTACAAACAAAGCTTGATGAATTTGTTAAAGTAATATTCTGATTATAACAAGGAAGACCGTAACTATTTCCAAAATTTAAAAGTAAGGTAAATATTATTGAAAAAATTATTACGAAATTAATTACCATACTCATATTTTTGTTTATCATATTAATCGATTTAGCTTTTTAGAGAAACAATAATATTTAAATCTTTCTATTTATTTATTTTTATAAAGTAGTAAAATATACAATATATAAGTGTAGTAAGAGACACCTATATTTCCTATGGAAATAACTAGATCTATAATCAGAGCAACAAATGTTATTTTAATAAAGATTTTTTCTTATGGAACACACCTATATTTCCTATGGAAGGCTTATTATTATATTTATTATAATTCTATATAGAATATATAATAATATACGATCTATCTAATAACTTATCTAATTTTAATTAATTCTCCATAAGAAACGTAGGTCTCTCTGTATTATTAGTTAAATAAAGTTATTTAAATGAAGTTATATAACTAAAATTGCTAATAGTATTTAAATAAAGAAAGACACAATAATTTACTAAGATATGGAAACTTTTCAACCTGATAACAATTCTTTTCAGAAGACAAATACTAATAAAACGAATAGCGTTGATCCTATTACAATTTTTAATGAGTTTCTTACCAGTAAACGTATCTTTAAGAATAAAGAAGTTTTGTCTTCCTCATTTGTCCCAGATGAGATAATGCATAGAAACAACGAAATAGCTGCTATGTCTAGAATTATGGCCCCTAGTTTGCTATTTGAAGATATTTCTAATGTTTTAGTCTATGGTTTTTCTGGAACTGGCAAATCTTTAGTTACAAAATATGTTGGTAAGAAACTGGCAAGCTCTGCTGAGGAGAAAAAAGTAAATGTGCTTCCAGTTTACATGAACTGTAGGTTAGAAAATAACAATACAGAATATAGATTAATAGCAAATTTATGTGCTATTTTTAACATAAATGTCCCGGAAAGCGGCCTTTCAGTAAATAGTTTGTACAAAAGGCTCATAAAAATAATAGATGCTGAAAGTACTTATCTTATTCTTATATTAGATGAAATAGAAAAACTTATACAGCACGCGGGAGACGGTGTATTATACAGTCTTCTTAGGCTAAATGAATCTCTTAAGCATGCAAAGATAGCAATAATCGGCATATCAAATAACATTGATTTGAAGGCTTCTTTAGACCAAAGAGTAAGGAGTTCTTTAAATCCTGTCGAAATAATCTTTAGGCCATACAACGCGGAAGAGATATTTGATATCTTATTGGATCGTTCCAAGGAAGCATTTTATGAAAATGCAATAAGTGAAGGCGTTTTAAGGAAATGCGCAGCTATGGTTGCACAAGAACATGGAGATATAAGAAAGGCACTGGACTTGTTAAAAGTTGCAGGAGAAAGGACACAACAGCTTGGTAAATCGGTTATAACAGAGGAGGAATTAGATAATGCTGCGGAAGCTCTTGAGCAGAATATAACCGAAGGTATGATAAAATCTATGACTAGACAGAGCAAATGTATACTTCTTTCTATAATTTCGGTTGCAAGAAGCAAAAGGATGGGTAGAGTATACAGTGGAGAGGTTTATGATACTTATCTTAAGCTTTCCGAAAAGTTCGGGCTTAAGAAACTGACTTTTAGACGCGTTTCTGATTTAATTGCAGATATGGATTATAATTCTTTAGTCATGTCTCGTATAAAGAGTCATGGCAGATATGGCAGAACAAGAGAATTAAATATTGCGTTCTCTCCTTCCATAATAAACAGGGCAGAAATGATAATAAAGGAAGAGTTAAATATTACTACTTAATAAAAGCATAAAACTAAAGGCTTAAATACTAGTTCATTTCACAAGTTTTTATGGTTAAAGAAGTAGCTTGGTATGATGATGGTCTTGAAACTTTATTAGATAAAACTTATAAAAGAGGGTGCAAAGTTCAGGCCTATAATCGTAAAACAGAAAAATTAGAAACAATTTCATTGGGTTATTTAAGTGCGCTAAAACTAAAATTAAGAGGATTCACAAAAATCGGTGAAAGGCAGTATGAAGGTTGGTCTGGTCTTATCCCTTTTTATGTTTATACTTACAAATTAGAGGGTAAAAAAATCTTCATGACAGATTATCCGCATGGATATGAAGGTAGGTTAGATTGTAAATTATAACTTATTAAGTTTTAAGGCTTCTAATAGTTCTTGTCTGAGTTTTTCACCTTTAGAATCAATTCTATCAAAAGCATTAGCAATTTTGTCTTGTTTAATATAACGAAGCCACGCCGAAAAGTGCTTTCCTTCACTATGAAACTCCAGAGATTCTATCGGTAAAGTCCTTATTAATCCTTCTAAGCCGTTTAATGTACCGGCCCTGCCGACTTCTTTTCCATCCTTTAATCTAAAAATAAATTCTTTGCCCGGCTCTGCAGCTATGTCTTTACTTTGCTCTTTTTCATGTTTCTTAATAAACGTGTTTGCTTGCATAATTAGTAATACATTTAATCATATTTATATTTTAAAATAAATTTTATTTAATTTAATAGCCAGTATTAATTTAGTAAAAGGATATTATAAAAAGAAAAGTTATCTGGTAAATTCTATCGTTTCTACCTATGAGCTTATTATAAGTATACAACACAAAAAATTAGATTTTATGAAAACAGTAGTGTTTTAATATTAATAACTATATTCTGTTAGAATGGAAGAAAAAAAGACAAAAGAATTAGTTTTTTATCATATTGGGAGAGTTGTTAAGGTCATTGATAAAAGCAATTCTAAAAATCTAGATAAAAAACATAAAGCAGTAATAGAAATGTGGGATAACAACATAATAACATGCGAAATAGGAAATGCAGCTCCTAAGGATAATGACTTTGTAATAGTTCTTTTTAATGGATTAATTCAAGCACAAGGAGTTTTTATGAGGCCTGAAACAGTAACAGATATACTTTCTCAAGATACAGGACAACAGATTTGGGACAAATATAAGGGATTTTTTGATAAGTCTAAACCTACACATCCTTTTACTGGCTAATCTGTAAATTGATAAATTTCTAATTATGTCAGACGAAATAAAAAACATTTTGAACTCAGAAAAATTATCCTATGAATTGTATTCAAGGCTGGAGAGAATAGAAAAAAATAGGCAGCTGAAAAGAAAACTAAAGGAGCTTAAAGAACTTGATGTAAAGCACATAAAGGTATGGATGGAGATTTACAAAGAATTAGATATCTCTGCAGAGAAAAATGTGAGTAATGTTGAAGTTTTTCTTTTTATTTTACTAAGGAGGCTATTCGGCAGTGGCCTTACTTTAAGTGTAATCAATTCTTTGGAAAACAGAAAAGTTTCTGATCTATCCAAAATTTTTGATATTATACCTGATAAACAGAGAGAAAAGGTTGTTAACTATCTAGCCGAAGAGCTTTATCAGGAGAGAATTCTTAAAAAAGAATCTTGGGAAAGTGGAGTTTTATATCATATAAGAGATGTCGTTTTCGGAATGAATGATGGCCTAGTTGAAGTATTGGCAGCAGTAGCAGGGTTTACAGGGGCTATACACAATAACCTGCTTATAGCAGTTGCCGGTACAATAGTTGGTTTATCTGGTACTATTTCTATGGCAGTTGGTGCTTATCTTTCCTCTAAATCGGAAAAAGATTTAGAGTTTGATGGTATAAACCGCTTAGAATTAGAATTACAGATAGCCAAAGAAAGGTTAAAAGAAGATTTGAAAAAACATTCTTTGAACTATAAAAAATTTAATAAGTCTTTAGAAGACCTTATTGCAAAATTAAAGAAAGAAAAAGATCCAATTTATAAAGTACTTGAAAGAGAAAGGAAAAATCCGCTTATGAATTTCATAAGCGGCAATAATAAAATTTATCAAAAAGATAATTCAGTTAATCCCGTAAAAGATGCATTATATGTTGGAGTATTCTATATTTTTGGTGCGGTTATACCCTTAATAAGCTTTCTCATAGGTTCTATAATTAAGTCAAATACTTATTATAACTTAATAATATCAGTTATTTTGACGTCAATAGCAATTGCTATTACCTCATTTATAATTGCCCTTAATTCAAACGAAAATATGCTTAAATATATTGGAAGAGCTTTAGGACTTAGTCTTACTGCGGCATTCGTTACTTTCTTAGTAGGTCATTTAGCTTCGATTTATCTACATATTGCTATTTAATTGAGTTTAAATGCCAAAAAAATTTATAGAATCAATGTTATCTTTAGAGTATGGAATATTATAGCATAGAAGAAATAAATAAGATTAAAGATGAAGCCATAAGAAAGGGCATGACTGAAGAAAAGATGATGGATGCAGCAGGCCATCTAACATCAGATTTCATAAATAGTAACATAAAATTTAATAGGGCAGTTTTCATAGCAGGCACTGGAAATAATGGTGGAGACACTTTATCTGCGGCTTTTCATCTCTTTAATCTGGGCCATACAGATATAAAAGTTATAATTATTGGAAAGCAGGAAGAATTGAAAGAAGAGCCTAAAAATTTTCTTTATCTTATAAATGGGATAAAAACCATACCGGTAAACTTTGTTTATGATTTAATGGCATTAAAAAATTTGAAAGAAATAATAAATAATGCAGATCTTTTAGTTGTCGGCCTTTTTGGTACTGGTTTTCATGGCGAACCGCTGAATTTAGCAGCAAATGTAATTGATTTAATAAACAGTTCAAGTGCCATAAAAGTAAGTATAGATATCCCTTCAGGTATGGATGCAGATACTGGAGAGTTCAAAAAAACTGTAAAATCTGATTTTACACTTACCATGCTGGCTATGAAAAAGGCTTTCCAGAATCCTCAGGCTTTAGCCGTTGCTGGCAAAGTTTTTGTCATGGATTTATTGAGTTGATATAACGGCGTTATATTTATAAATAATGAAAACTACATAGTGCTATAAAATAATATGGATATAGAAGAAATACGTAGGGACTTTCCTATTTTATCTAAAAAGGTAAATGGTAATAACTTAATATACTTTGATAATGCGGCGACTTCTCAAAAGCCATCTGTAGTTATAGAAGGTATTAAGTATTTTTATGAGAACATAAATGCTAATCCTATAAGGAGTATACATTACTTAGCAGAGAAAGCTACAGAGGCATATAACGATGCAAGAGAAAAAGTTGCTGCTTTTATAAATGCAGAACCTGAAGAGATAGTTTTTGTTAGGAATGCTACAGAAGCAATAAACTTAGTTTCGTTTGCTTTTCCATTTAAAGAAGGTGATAGGGTTTCAACTACTTACATGGAGCATCATTCAAATCTTTTGCCTTGGCTGCGCTTAAAAGAAAAGGGAGTAAATATTGATATCGTTTCAATTTCTGATGATTATGAATTAAATATGGATTATTATAAACAACTACCTAAAAATACTAGATTAGTTACAGTAACTCATGCTTCAAATGTTACAGGCACGGTAAATGACGTAAAGGAGATAACAAAACTTTCACATGAGCAAGGCTCTCTTGTTCTTGTAGATGCTGCACAGTCAATCCCACATATGAAATTTGATGTTAAAGATATCGGCGCTGATTTTGTAGCTTTCTCTGGCCATAAAATGCTTGCTCCTTTCGGTATAGGTGTTTTATACATAAAAAAAGATATAACAGAAAATTTAACACCATTTCTAACTGGTGGTGAAATGATAAAGGACGTAAGTCTGTCGAGAATTATCTATGAAAATGCCCCCAATCTATTTGAGGCTGGTACACAAAATGTCGAAGGTGCTTACGGCTTAGGTTTAGCTATTGACTATCTTAATAAAATAGGTATGGAAAACATAGAAAAATATGAAAATGAGCTAACCACTTACCTGTACGGAAGAGCAAAAGAACTTAATAATGTTGAGATATATAGCGGAAAAAGCAAGATATTTAGCAGTATATTTTCATTTAATGTTTCAGGTTTACATTCACATGATACTGCTTATTTATTAGATAAAAAAGGAATAGCAATAAGATCAGGTTTTCATTGTGCGCAGCCATTAATAGAGGATAGACTAAAATTAGATGGAGCAGCGAGAGCAAGTCTTTACTTTTACAACACAAAGGAGGAGATAGACACATTCATAAATGAATTAAATAATATAGCAAGTAAATATGGAAGACGATAAATTCTATGAGTTAGTGGAACTTTATAGGAATCCAGATCATTACGGTAAGCCTAGTCATTACAATTATTCTGATGAAGGTTACTCACCTTCATGCGGAGATAAGTTTTCAGTGTATTTAGATGTTGAAAATGGGATAGTGAAGGATGCATCTTTTGATGGTAAAGGGTGTGTAATTTCAACAGTTTCACTTTCAAAACTATGTAGCTTTTTGATTGGTAAACCATTAAAGGAAGTTAAAGAAATGGAATTGAAGGATATTAAGAACCTGCTTGGCATAGAAGATATAAGTATTTCAAGAGTAAAATGCGCCACCGTTGGATTAGATGCTGTAAAAAAGATATACAAAGAGATTAACAGCAGCTAGTTTTTATTGATAATTCTCCAAAGAATTTGAATCTGCCAGAGCCTGCATACATTCTTTGTAATATGGGCAATACTTGCATTCCCAGACTTTTTTGTTGTCAAAGTAATATTCGGCAGGTGGCAATATTTTATTTCTTAAATGATAATCCAGGTCTTTGAACCGTTGCATTACTTTTTTGTATTCCTCTTCATTGTATTCTACCCTAAACTGCTTTATCTCCAGATTTTTCTTATCTGCATAGACTAAAAGGCCATAGTCCGCTTTTTGTGCGGCCAAATACAAAGAGATTTGCATCTTGTGCTTTGGGTCAGGCTCATTTACTTTTGTTATATCTCCTGTTGATTTAGCCTCTATTATTATCTTTTTACCTGTTTTTGTTTCTATGTAATCATCTATCCTTCCATAAATAGTGAATTTTGTGTTTTCATCTTCATATTTTATTCTTATAGGCTTTTCTTCTTCTGACACTGCTAGAGTACTTGATCCTTTAAGGGCCTTTGCTATAAATTCATGAACGCTGTTCCCCAAAGCAAATATTCTGAGTGCACTGGTTTCCGTAGGTTTCGAAATAAAATAAGAGTAATAACTTCTACGCATGCACATCCCTATCTCGCTGGGGTAATATGCTCCGATTGTTTTAGGCCTGGATTCCTCATCAAGGTACTCATCTATTATGCTGCCTACATCCACATCTACAAATGAATCATCATTTTGCATTATCAATATAGTAAACAAAATGTTAAATAACTTATCAAATAGAACAATTATCAAAATAGAATAAACTAGTAGATTAAATAAACCTATATAATCATTGATTCTGCAATAAAATATGTGCAGTGAAATATTTATAT